>NZ_JBVITR010000015.1:0-48628 GCF_055574875.1 Streptomyces sp. NPDC034670 | reverse complement strand
GACCGCGGGCAAGCAAAGGAAGAACACGGCAAACAACACAACCCCCCCCCCCCCCCCCCCCCCCCCCCCCCCCCCCCCCCGGCCGCGTACGGCTCGTGGGGGCGTCGGGACTAGGCCTCGAACACCTCACGCACCAGCTGCTCCTGCTCGGCCTGGTGGCGCTTGGCGGAGCCGACCGCCGGGGACGAGCTGTGCGGGCGCGAGATGCGCCGCAGACGCTCGGCGTGCGGGAGGTCGGCGCCGACCGCCAGGTCGAGGTGGTCGATCAGGTTGAGCGCGATGAACGGCCAGGCACCCTGGTTCGCCGGCTCCTCCTGGGCCCACAGGTACTTCTCGGCGTTCGGGTACTTCTTGATCTCCGCCTGGAGCTCGGCACCCGGCAGCGGGTACAGGCGCTCGATGCGGATGATCGCGGTGTCCGTCGCCTCGCGCTTCCTGCGCTCGGCCTCCAGGTCGTAGTAGACCTTGCCGGAGCAGAAGACGACCTTCCGCACCGCGGCCGGGTCGACCGTGGTGTCGCCGATGACCGGGCGGAACTGGCCCGTGGTGAACTCCTCCGCCTTCGAGGCGGCGGCCTTCAGGCGCAGCATCGACTTCGGGGTGAAGACGACCAGCGGCTTGTGGTGCGGGTTGTGCACCTGCCACCGCAGGAGGTGGAAGTAGTTCGACGGCGAGGTGGGCATCGCGACCGTCATGTTGTTCTGGGCGCAGAGCTGCAGGAACCGCTCCGGGCGGGCCGAGGAGTGGTCCGGGCCCTGGCCCTCGTAGCCGTGCGGGAGGAGCAGGACCACACCGGAGGTCTGGTTCCACTTCTGCTCCGCCGACGAGATGAACTCGTCCACGACCGTCTGCGCGCCGTTGACGAAGTCGCCGAACTGCGCCTCCCACAGCACGAGCGCGTCGGGGCGGGCCAGCGAGTAGCCGTACTCGAAGCCCATCGCCGCGTACTCGGAGAGCAGCGAGTTGTAGACGTTCAGCCGCGCCTGGTCCTCGGAGAGGTACTGCAGCGGCGTGTACTCCTCGCCGGTGCTGCGGTCGATGATGACCGCGTGGCGCTGGCCGAAGGTGCCGCGCTGGGAGTCCTGGCCCGCCAGGCGGACCGGGACGCCCTCCAGGAGCAGCGAGCCGAAGGCGAGGGTCTCGCCCATGCCCCAGTCGATGGTGCCGTCCTCGACCATCGCCGCCCGGCGCTGCAGCTGCGGCAGCAGCCGCGGGTGGACGGTGATGTGGTCGGGGATGTTGACCTGGGACTCGGCGATCCGCTTGACGACCTCCGTGGTCACCGCGGTGTTCACGGCGACCGGGAACTCGGCCTGCGGGTCGGAGGTCTCCACGGCGCCGGGCTGGCTGGTGGCCTCGCGGACCTCGGTGAAGACCTTCTCCAGCTGGCCCTGGTAGTCCTGCAGCGCCTGCTCGGCCTCTTCCAGGGTGATGTCGCCGCGACCGATCAGGGACTCGGTGTAGAGCTTGCGCACCGAGCGCTTCTTGTCGATCAGGTCGTACATCAGCGGCTGGGTGAAGGCCGGGTTGTCCGACTCGTTGTGGCCGCGGCGGCGGTAGCAGATGAGGTCGATCACCACGTCCTTGTTGAACGCCTGGCGGAACTCGAAGGCCAGGCGCGCGACGCGCACGACCGCCTCCGGGTCGTCGCCGTTCACGTGGAAGATCGGGGCCTCGATCATGCGGGCCACGTCCGTCGCGTACATGGAGGAGCGCGAGGACTCGGGGGCCGCGGTGAAGCCGACCTGGTTGTTGATGACGATGTGGACCGTGCCGCCGGTGCGGTAGCCGCGCAGCTGCGACATGTTCAGGGTCTCGGCCACCACGCCCTGGCCCGCGAAGGCCGCGTCGCCGTGGATGGCCACCGGCAGGACGGTGAAGTCCGTGCCGCCCTTGCCGATGATGTCCTGCTTGGCGCGGGCGACGCCCTCCAGGACCGGGTCCACCGCCTCCAGGTGCGAGGGGTTGGCGACCAGGGAGACCTTGATCTGCTCGCCGTCCAGGCCGGTGAAGGTGCCCTCGGCGCCCAGGTGGTACTTCACGTCGCCGGAGCCGTGCATCGACTTCGGGTCGAGGTTGCCCTCGAACTCGCGGAAGATCTGCGCGTACGACTTGCCGACGATGTTGGCGAGCACGTTCAGCCGGCCGCGGTGGGCCATGCCGATGACGACCTCGTCCAGACGGGACTCGGCGGCCGAGTCCAGCACCGCGTCCAGCAGCGGGATGACGGACTCGCCGCCCTCCAGGGAGAAGCGCTTCTGGCCGACGTACTTGGTCTGCAGGAAGGTCTCGAAGGCCTCCGCGGCGTTCAGCCGGCGCAGGATGCGCAGCTGCTCCTCGCGCTCCGGCTTGGAGTGCGAGCGCTCCACGCGGTCCTGGATCCACTTGCGCTGCTTGGGGTCCTGGATGTGCATGAACTCGATGCCGGTGGTGCGGCAGTACGAGTCGCGCAGCACGCCGAGGATGTCGCGCAGCTTCATCATCGACTTGCCGGCGAAGCCGCCGACGGCGAACTCGCGCTCCAGGTCCCACAGGGTGAGGCCGTGCTCGACGATGTCCAGGTCGGGGTGCTTGCGCTGCTTGTACTCCAGCGGGTCGGTGTCGGCCATGACGTGGCCGCGGACCCGGTAGGAGTGGATCAGGTCGAAGACGCGGGCGGCCTTGGTGACGTCGTCGTCGTGGCTGGCGTCGATGTCCTTGAGCCAGCGGACCGGCTCGTAGGGGATGCGCAGCGCCTCGAAGATGTCGTCGTAGAAGTCGTTCTCGCCGAGCAGCAGGTTCGCGACCGCGCGCAGGAACTCGCCGGAGGCGGCGCCCTGGATCACCCGGTGGTCGTAGGTCGACGTGAGCGTCATGACCTTCGAGATGCCGAGCTTGTTGAGGGTGGCCTGGCTGGTGCCCTGGAACTCCGCCGGGTAGTCCATGGAGCCGACGCCGAGGATCACCGACTGGCCGGGCATCAGGCGCGGCACGGAGTGGACGGTGCCGAGGCCGCCGGGGTTGGTCAGGGAGACCGTGACGCCGGTGAAGTCGTCCATCGTCAGCTTGTTGTCGCGAGCACGACGGACGATGTCCTCGTAGGCCTGCCAGAACTCGAAGAAGTTCAGCGTCTCGGCCTTCTTGATCGCCGCGACGACCAGCTGGCGGTCGCCGTTGGGCTTGACCAGGTCGATGGCGAGGCCGAGGTTGACGTGCTCCGGCTTCACCAGGGTCGGCTTGCCGTCCACCTTCGCGTAGGACCAGTTCATCGACGGCATCGCCTTGATGGCCTGGACCATGGCGTACCCGATGATGTGCGTGAAGGAGATCTTCCCGCCGCGGGCCCGCTTGAGGTGGTTGTTGATGACGATGCGGTTGTCGAACAGCAGCTTCACCGGGACCGCGCGCACGGACGTGGCCGTGGGCAGCTCCAGCGAGGCGTCCATGTTCTTCGCGACGGCGGCGGACGGGCCGCGCAGGGTCACCTTCTCGGGACCGGCCTTGACCTCGCCGTCGGGCGCGGCCTTGGCCTTGGCGGCGGGCTTCGCCGCGGCGGGCTTCGCGTCGGCCTGCTTCGCGGCGGGGGCGGCGGCCTTCGCGGGCGCCTGGGCCGGAGCCTGCGGGGCGGGGGCCTGGGCGGCCGGCCGGGCCGGAGCGGCGGGCGCGGACTGCGCGGCGGCCGGGGCGGGCGCCTGGGCCGGGGCGGGCGCAGGCGCGGGGGCCTGGGCCGGAGGGGTGGGCCGGGCCGTGGTGGTCCCCGCGGCCCCCGTGGCCGCGGTACCCGCCGGAGCCGAGGTCGCAGGCGCGCCCGGCTTGTAGTCGGCGAAGAAGTCCCACCAGGCTCGGTCCACCGAGTTCGGGTCCTGGAGGTACTGCTGGTAGATCTCGTCGACGAGCCATTCGTTGGCACCGAAGGCCGCAGCGGGGTTCTTCCCCGCTTGGTCGGTGTCGGTCGAGATGCTCGAGTTACTGGGGGACTGTGGCGACACGGCGTCAACCGCCCTCTTCCGCTTCGCAAGATGATGGACAGCGGGAATCAAGGCTACGCCTCCAGGAGCGAGAAGGTCAGGCCGGGCCCGTTCAACGTCGTGCAAGTCACATCTCGGAGGGTGTTTCGACGCTGGAAATGGCGGGAAACAAGCGTGGTTCCGCTGCTCCGGCCCCCTTCAGGGATCGCTCGGTCGTGACCCGGCGCGCACGGGACGCGGGCCTGTGCCTGATCACACGTGTCCATCAGCACGGACATGGATGGATCTTGTGACTCTGCTTCGAACTGTACGTCAAGCCGATGCGGAAGGCGTTCCCGGAAGAGTGACAAGGATCCGGCAACCCCGCTCGGATTCGGCCACTCCGATCCGGCCGCCGTGCAGGTCGACGGCCCAGCGGGCGATCGCCAGGCCGAGCCCGGTGCCGCCGTCGCTGCCGGGGCCGTGCGGCCGGGTGACGCTGCCGCGGTTGAAGCGCTCGAAGACGCGGTGCCACTCGGTCCGCGGGATGCCGGGCCCCTCGTCCAGCACCTCCAGCTCCAGCGACCCCGGCTGCGGCCCGCGGCGCGCCCTGACCGTCACCCGGCCGTGCGGCGGGCTGTGCTTGACCGCGTTGTCGATGAGGTTGGCGACGACCTGGTGGATGCGTTCCGGGTCGGCGTGCGCGGTCAGCTCGGGCGGCGTCACGTCGAGGTGCAGGTGGACGTCCGTGCGCGTGTGGCTGCCGGAGCCGGTGGCCGCGCACGCGCGGGCGGAGGCGACCATGCCCGCCTCCTTGAGCACGCCGGACAGGTACGGCCACACCTCGAACCGCCGCTTCTTCAGCGGGACGACGCCGTTGTCCAGGCGGGACAGGTCGAGGAGGGTCTCCACGAGGCGTCCCAGGCGCTCGGTCTGCCTCAGGGCCGTGCGCATCGTCTCGGGGTCGGCCTCGGTGACCCCGTCGACGATGTTCTCCAGCACCGCGCGCAGACCCGCGATGGGGGTGCGCAGCTCGTGCGAGACGTTGGCCACCAGCTCCTTGCGCTGACGGTCCTGGGCCTCCAGCTCGTCGGCCATGGCGTTGATGGTCTGGGCCAGGTCGCCCAGCTCGTCGCGGCGGTTCTCGCGCACCCGGCGGGTGTAGTCGCCGTGCGAGATGGACCGGGCCACCGCGTTCATGTCGTCCAGCGGGGCGGTGAGCGAGTGCGCCACGAACTGCGTGATGAGCAGCGTGGCGATCATCGAGAAGACCGTGATGAAGCGCAGCTCCGTCTCGGTGCGCACCGCGATCATCGACAGTCCGGTGGTGATCAGCACCGAGATGACGACCAGCGCGCCCAGCTTGGTCTTGATCGAGAAGGGGCGCGCACCGCCCCAGGGTGGCTTCCCGGGGCTCTTGCGTCGGGCCGGCCCGTCGCTCATGGCGTGGGCGTCTCCAGGGCGTAGCCCACGCCGTGCACGGTGCGGATGCGCTCGGCGCCGATCTTGCGGCGCAGCGCCTTGATGTGGCTGTCGACGGTGCGGGTGCCGGAGGCGTCGGCCCAGTCCCAGACCTCGGCCAGCAGCTGCTCGCGGGAGAGCACCGCGCGGGGGGTGTTCGCCAGGCAGACCAGCAGGTCGAACTCGGTGGGCGTCAGGTGGACGTCCTCGCTGCGCACCCGGACCCGGCGCTGCGCGTGGTCGATCTCCAGTTCGCCCAGGCGCAGGATGCCGCTGCGCGGCGTCGTGGCCGCGAGGGCCGCCCGCTCCATGCGGCGCAGCAGCACGTGCACCCGGGCCGCCAGCTCCCGCATGGAGAAGGGCTTCGTCATGTAGTCGTCGGCTCCGACGCCCAGCCCGACCAGCATGTCGGTCTCGTCGTCGCGCGCGGTGAGCATCAGCACCGGCACGGGCCGCTGGGCCTGCACCCGCCGGCAGACCTCCAGGCCGTCGAAGCCCGGCAGCATGACGTCGAGGATCAGCAGATCGGGCTGCCAGGCCTCCGCCGTGTCGACCGCGGACGGGCCGTCGCCGGCCGTTTGCACGAGGAATCCCTCGGCGCGCAGGCGGGTCGCGATGGCGTCCACGATCGTCGCGTCGTCCTCGACCACCAGGACCCGCCGCTGTGCGCCGGGGGTGGTCGTCGCCGTGCCGTTGTGGGAGGTGTGTGTCTGCTCCATCGCCCGCCCCTGAGGTGTGCTTTTCCGGAATCCGTGGGGTGATCCGTCATCTGCGCATGACTGCGATTGACGCTTGGATGATCCGCGCCAGAGCAGCAGCGTACGGGGAGTTACCGCGTGTCTGCTATCCAGGGCGGACGCCGAGGTGCACGACGTCCGGAACGCCCCGGGCAACGGGGACCTCTTCGGTACGCACGTGCCGGAACCCGGCATTCCGCAAGGTTCCCTCGAATTCCGGGGAGGGCTTGGCCGACCACACGGCGAGCACTCCGCGGGGCCTCAACACCCTTGCGCAGTCCGCCAGTCCGGCCGGCGAGTAGAGCCCGTCGTTGCCCTCGGTGACGGTCCAGTCGGGCCCGTTGTCGATGTCGAGGCACAGCGCGTCGAACGTGTCGGACGTCTCATTGACGTAGGCGACGAGATCCGCCTCGACGATCTCCGCGCGCGGGTCGGCGAGGGCCTCGGCGGAGATCCGGGCCAGGGGGCCCTCGCGGTGCCAGTCGATGACGGCCGGCTCGCGCTCCACCACGGTGATCCGCCCCCAGCGGGGCTGTGCGGCGGCGTGTGCGAGCGAGAAGCCGACGCCGAGCCCGCCGATGAGGGCGTGCGGGCCGGGGCGCGGGTCGCGCCCCCCGTCCGCGTCGGCGGCGTCGAGCGCGGCCAGGGCGGCGTCGACGAGCCGGCGCTCCGAGCGGCCGTCGGAGGTGTCCATCAGGAAGCAGCCGTTCGCGATGATCTGCAGCAGGTCGCCGTGCCGGCGCAGCGCGACCTCGCCGTACGGGCCTTCGCGGCGGTCCAGGACTTCGGGGGGTTCGGGAATGTCGTACGGGGTGGCCATCCGTTCATCTTGGCAGGCCCTCTCCCCGGGCCGCCGGGCCCCCGGATCACCGCATCACCGGATCGCCGGGCCGCCGGTGCGCGGAGGGCGTCCCGCCCGCCGCTGGGTGATCGCTCAGAGCGAACACGGCCTGGGAACATTCGGGGACTCACGAGCATTGAGTCGACATAACTCAACTTGACTGCCGAAGGGGAGATCATGGCTGCTGAGTCCACACCGCTCGCCCTGCCCGTGCTGCCGCTCGACGACGAGGTCGTGCTGCCCGGGATGGTGGTCCCGCTGGACCTGAGCGACGCGGAGGTGCGCGCCGCGGTGGAGGCCGCCCAGGCCGCCGCGAAGGACGCGCCGGGCAAGCCCAGGGTGCTCCTGGTGCCGCGCGTCGACGGGACCTACGCCGGCACCGGCGTCCTCGGCACGGTCGAGCAGGTCGGCAGGCTGGCCGACGGCGATCCGGGTGCCCTGATCCGCGGCCGGAGCCGGGTGCGGATCGGCGCCGGGACCACCGGGCCGGGCGCGGCGCTGTGGGTGGAGGCCACCCGGATCGAGGAGAACGTGCCCGAGCCGCTGCCGGGACAGGTGACCGAACTCGTCAAGGAGTACAAGGCGCTCGCCACCGCCTGGCTGCGCAAGCGCGGCGCCTGGCAGGTCGTCGACCGCGTCCAGGCCATCGACGACGTCTCCGCGCTCGCCGACAACTCCGGCTACTCGCCGTTCCTGACCACCGAGCAGAAGGTGGCGCTGCTGGAGACCGCCGACCCGGTGGCCCGGCTGAGGCTCGCGACCCAGCAGCTGCGCGACCACCTCGCCGAGCAGGACGTCGCCGAGTCCATCGCCAAGGACGTCCAGGAGGGCGTCGACAAGCAGCAGCGCGAGTTCCTGCTGCGCCGTCAGCTGGAGGCCGTCCGCAAGGAGCTGCGCGAGCTCAACGGTGAGCAGGAGGGCGGGGAGTCCGACGACTACCGCGCCCGCGTCGAGGCCGCCGACCTGCCGCAGAAGGTCCGCGAGGCCGCGCTCAAGGAGGTCGACAAGCTGGAGCGGGCCTCCGACCAGTCGCCCGAGGGCTCCTGGATCCGCACCTGGCTCGACACGGTCCTGGAGATGCCGTGGAACGAGCGCACCGAGGACGCCTACGACATCCAGGGCGCCCAGGACGTCCTGGACGCCGAGCACGCCGGCCTCGAGGACGTGAAGGAGCGCATCGTCGAGTACCTGGCGGTGCGCAAGCGGCGCGCGGAGCGCGGGCTGGGCGTGGTCGGGGGCCGACGCGGAGGCGCCGTGCTCGCCCTGGTCGGCCCGCCCGGCGTCGGCAAGACCAGCCTCGGCGAGTCCGTCGCCCACGCGATGGGCCGGAAGTTCGTCCGGGTCGCCCTCGGCGGCGTCCGCGACGAGGCCGAGATCCGCGGCCACCGGCGCACCTACGTCGGCGCGCTGCCCGGCCGGATCGTCCGCGCCGTCAAGGAGGCCGGGTCGATGAACCCGGTGGTGCTGCTCGACGAGATCGACAAGGTGGGCGCGGACTTCCGGGGCGACCCGGCCGCGGCCCTGCTGGAGGTGCTCGACCCGGCGCAGAACCACACCTTCCGGGACCACTACCTGGAGGTCGAGCTGGACCTGTCCGACGTGGTCTTCCTCGCCACCGCCAACGTCCTGGAGGCCATTCCGGAGGCGCTGGCGGACCGGATGGAGATCGTCCGCCTGGACGGCTACACCGAGGACGAGAAGGTCGTCATCGCCCGGGACCACCTGCTCCCGCGTCAGCTGGAGCGCGCCGGTCTCGGCGCGGACGAGGTGACGATCGAGGAGGGCGCGCTGCGCAGGCTCGCCGGCGAGTACACGCGCGAGGCCGGCGTGCGCAACCTGGAGCGGTCCGTCGCCCGGCTGCTGCGCAAGGTCGCCGCCCAGCACGAGCTGGGCGAGCGGGAGCTGCCGTTCACCGTGACCGAGGACGACCTGCGGGGCCTGATCGGCCGGCCGCACCACGTGCCCGAGTCCGCCCAGGACCCGGCCGAGCGCCGCACCTCCGTCCCCGGTGTCGCCACCGGGCTCGCGGTGACCGGGGCCGGCGGCGACGTCCTCTACGTGGAGGCGTCCCTCGCCGACCCGGAGACCGGCGCGGCGGGCCTGACGCTGACCGGCCAGCTCGGCGACGTGATGAAGGAGTCGGCGCGGATCGCGCTGAGCTTCCTGCGCAGCCACGGCGCCGAACTGGAGCTGCCGGTGGCCGATCTGAAGGACCGGGGCGTGCACATCCACTTCCCGGCGGGCGCGGTGCCCAAGGACGGCCCGAGCGCCGGCATCACCATGACCACCGCGCTGGCCTCGCTGCTCTCCGGCCGGCTGGTCCGCACCGACGTGGCGATGACCGGCGAGGTCTCGCTGACCGGACGGGTGCTGCCGATCGGCGGGGTGAAGCAGAAGCTGCTCGCGGCGCACCGGGCCGGCATCACCACCGTGGTCATCCCCAAGCGCAACGAGCCCGACCTGGACGACGTCCCGGCCCAGGTGCTGGACAAGCTCGACGTCCACACCGTCACCGACGTCCGCCAGGTGCTCGAGCTGGCGCTGACGCCGGCCGCCAGCGGCGCGGCGCCGGAGGTTCCGGTCGCGGTGTGACGGCGTGACCGGAAGGAGGGGAG
Source organism: Streptomyces sp. NPDC034670 (assembly GCF_055574875.1). Lineage (NCBI taxonomy): Bacteria > Bacillati > Actinomycetota > Actinomycetes > Kitasatosporales > Streptomycetaceae > Streptomyces > Streptomyces sp. NPDC034670. The sequence continues at coordinate 39,048 of NZ_JBVITR010000015.1, read as the reverse complement.
GCCCGGGTCCCGTGAGGGAGGCCCGGGCCTCCGCCGTGCGCTTCCGCCGTGCGTCCTTGCCGTGCGGCCGCGCGGGGCCGCCGGTCAGCCCAGCGCGAGGGACCGCAGCTGGTCGAGCGTGCCGTTGAAGCGGTTGTGGTCCCCGACGGTCGGCCCGGTCGAGGTGTACTGCCACATCGTGTAGGTCCCCCAGCCGGCGGGGAGCTCCCCCGCGGTGGAGGCGTACCGGGCGACCCACAGCGGGCTGGCGGCGGCGAAGCCGGCGTGGTCGCCGGTGCACAGCGTCCACCAGCTGGTCGACGTGTAGATGACGGCGTCCCGCCCGGTGCGCGCCCGGTACCGGTCCAGGAAGTCGCCGATCCACTCCACCATCGCGCTCTGCGACTTGCCGTAGCAGTCGTTCCCGTAGGGGTTCCACTCCAGGTCGACCGCGCCCGGCAGGGTCCTGCCGTCCGCGGACCAGTCGCCGCCGCGGTCGACGAAGTAGTCGGCCTGGGCGGCGCCGCCCGAGGTGTCCGGGGTCGCGAAGTGGTAGGAGCCGCGGATCATGCCGACGTCGTACGAGCCGCCGTACTGCTGGGGGTGGTAGGGGTTGGTGTAGTACGTCCCCTCCGTGGCCTTCGCGTAGGCCCACCTCACCCCGCTGTCCCACAGGGTCTGCCACGCGACGTTCCCCTGGTGGCTGGAGACGTCCACCCCTTCCGTCCCGGCGGTGCGCCGGGTGGGGAGACCGCCCCGGCCGTCGTGGGCGACGACCCCCATCCCCATGTGGGCGGAGCCGCGCGGGGGGACGCCGGGGGAGGGCTCGTCCGCCGCGGCCGTGCGGGGGAGGGCGAAGAGGCCGAGCAGGACCGCCGCGACGGCGGTGTACACGTGTAAACGGGTGACGCCGGGTCTGTGCACGGGCATGACGTGTCTCCGAAGGATGGCTGACGGGGTGTCCGGAAGCTGCCGGTGGCCTACGCCTGCGAAATACTGGCGGAGCCGCAACGGCGTCGCCACTCGGCGAGAACCCTCAGGACCGGAAGACCGAGGCAGGGCCCACGTGCACGAAGACCGAAACGGCGGCGGGGAACGCGCCGCCGCCCCGGAGCCCGGAAGCGGTCTGGAGCAGCCCGGGCTCCTCGCGCTGGAGCGGGAGTTGACGGTGCTGCTGCGGCGTGCCCGGGCCAACCAGGGGGAGATGGCCCGCGAGGTCCACCCCGATCTGGAGCCGTCCGCCTACGGGCTGCTCGTCCGTCTGGACGAGTGCGGTGCGCAGCGGGCCACCGAACTCGCCGCCTACATCGGCGTCGGCAAGGCGACGATGTCGCGTCAGCTGCACGCGCTGGAGCGGCTCGGGCTCGTCACCCGCGCGCCGGACCCCGCCGACGGCCGCGCCTGGCTGATCGCCCTCACCGGGGAGGGGCGCGAACGGGTGAGCAGGGTCCGCGCGGCCCGCCGCGCGCGCTACGCCGGCCGCCTCGCCGACTGGGAGCCCGAGGAGGTCGCGGAACTCGCCCGGCTGCTGCGCCGGCTGAACCGCGGAATGGAGAAGTGACCGGGACGGGTCCGGGCGCGTACCGCCACCGGGAGCACCGGGAGCACCGGGAGCACCGGGAGCACCGGGAGCACCGGGAGCACCGGGGCGGCCGGGACCGCCGGGACCGCCGGGACCACCGGGACTGGCGGGACCGCTGAGACCGGCGGGGGCGCCGGGGCGACCGGGGCCACCGGTACCGCTGTGACCGTCGGTACCGCTGAGATCGCCGGGACCGCTGAGACCGCCGGTACCGGCGGGGATGCCGGGGCGGCCGGGATCAAAGCTCCGCGTAGACCACCGTCGCGTCGTCATGGACCTTGCCCGGCCGCGGCACCGGCCGGCCCGCCTCCGCCCGCTCCAGCGTCCGCACGCGGTCCACCAGGCAACGCGCCCCCTCCTTGCGGACGAGGGCGAGGCAGCCCGCCCAGTCGCCCTCGTGGAACCGCTCCACCCAGCGGGCCGCCCCGTCCGTCAGGGCGGCCAGGGAGCGCACCCCGTCGCGCGGCAGGGTGCCGGTGACCGCGCGGGCCGCCACCGAGGGGTCCGCCGCCGCCGTGAAGAAACCGCCCTCCCGGTTGCGCACCGTGGCGTCCACCAGGGCGTCCGTCGCCAGGGCCGAACGGGGCAGCCGGGCCAGCCGGTCGTCCAGCAGCGCGGTCACCGTCCCGTCGTCCGACTCGACCAGCAGGGCCGAGTCGGACAGGACCAGGTACTCGACCGAGTCCGGCGACCAGCGGGCCAGCGCCACCGTGGCCTGGGGCGTACGGGGGTGAGAAAGGTCACAGGTTGCCGCGTGGCTTCCGGCGGTACGCGTGAGGGCGCGTGCCAGCAGCTCGGCCAGGGGAACATCCGGGAGCGAAACGGTCAGTTCGGCCAGCGCCCCGCCGAGGCGCGCGGTGAACCAGGGAACGGAATGCAGACACCCGCCCCCGTCCTCCGGGGGCGTGACCCCGTCCAGCACGACGAGCGAACCGCCCTGCCCGGAGGCCGGAAGCGCGACGCTCGCGAAGTCCTCGTTGGGGCGGCCCGGGTCGCCGGGCTCCGAAACCAGTTCCATCCGCATCCGGCCAGTCTGCACGAGCCCTCCACGCGGACCGCGAAAGACCGGTCCCGGTCGCCGGACCACCGCAGCCGCGCAGGTCAGACGCCGGGTTTGGGAGGTAATGCAGTGCTCCGGGAACGCGTGGCGGCGAATCCTGCCACCGCCCGCCGCAGACGTCCAACCGGCGTCCCGCGCGCAGCCGCCGCACGGGGCGCCGGGACTTGCTCCCCAACTCGCGTCCGATGTTCACTCCTTTGAGTGGCGGGTCAGGTGATGCGCGCCCACTGCCCACGGGCGCTGGGAGGGTCGGGGGGCGATACGGGCGCCTCGCTGCCCGAGTGCGGTCCACGGCTCGGAGCGAGCGTCCACACCCGTTGACGGAGCGTCACCCGGACCCAGGGGTACACGAGTCAGGAATGCGAGCACCGGTGCAGAAGTCGCGGCCTCGTCGCACAGCCAAGCAGACGACCCCCACGGGGGACGCGGAGCAGACGCCCACCGTCGGCAGGGGCCGCCCCACTCACGTGCGCAATCGGCTCATCGTGGCCGTGGCGGTGGTGGCCGCCGCGATCGCCGGGGCCGGGACCCCGTCCGTCCTGACGGCCTCCGGTGAACTCAAGGACTCCCAGGACCTGGTGACGCTGGCCGAGCAGACCCGGGACGCCCTCGCCCTGGCCCACTCCCTCGCCGACGAGCGTGACGACGTCACCTCCTACATCGCGGCCGGCCGGCCCAGGTCGAAGGCCCCCTCGGAGGAGCACAGCGCCCGCGTCGACCGGCAGGTCGAGGAACTGCGCGCCGACACCGGCACCGCGGACCTCCTGCGGGACGACCTCGACGCCGTCGCGGCCGTCCGCCGCGCCGGGCTCACCGGCAAGAGCGGCGCGCTCGAGGCGCACCAGGCGTACTCCGCCGTCATCACCCGGCTGCACCGGCTCGCCGAGCAGCTCGCCCAGCAGACCCCGCCCCGCGCGGGTTCCGGGGCCCACGCGCTCGCCGAGCTGGACTCCGCCGTCCACCAGGCCGCCGCCGCCCGCGGTCTGCTGCTCGCCGCGCTGAACGTGCCGAGCACCCCGCAGACCGTCATCGACCCGATCACCGGCCTGCCGTCCACCTCCGCCGTCTCCTCGGAGGCCGACACCAAGCGGCGCGACGCGCTGACCGCCGCCGCGCTCCAGGCCCGGCTGCGCTCCGACGCCGCCCTCGCCGACTTCCGCGACACCGCGCCCAAGGCCGCCCGCGCCTCCTACGACTCCACGGTCACCGGCCCCGAGGTCAACTCCGCCGACAAGTACCTCGCGCGGCTCACCGACGAGCCGACGCTCTCCGACGACGAACTCGGCACCGACCCCAAGAAGCTCCGGGCCGCCCTCACCGCGCGCGTCGAGATGATGCGCGGGGCGGAGTCGGCGCTGTTCGACCAGCGCGTCAAGGACCTCGCCCAGCTGCGCGACGACGACGTCACCGCACTGGAGATCCGCGTCGCCGTCCTCGGCGCCCTGATGCTGCTCGCCATCGGCATCACCACCGGGCTGGCCCGCTCCCTCACCCGCCCGCTCTCCGTGCTGCGCCGGGGTTCCGCCCGGCTCGCCGGGGCGGAGGACCCCGGTGCCGAGGAGCCGATCACCTTCACCGGCCGCAACGACGAGTTCGCCCAGGTCGTCCGCTCCGTCAACGCCCTGCACGCGCACGCGGCCGGCCTCGCCGCACGGATCGCCACCCTGGAGGCCGACCGCAAGCACCTCGTCGGCCAGCGCCAGAAGATGGCCGACGCCCGCGAGGAACTGCGCACCGAGCTCGACCAGGCCGCCGCGCAGCTGGAGCGGCTGCGCACCGGCATCGGCGGCACCTTCGTCAACCTGGCGCTGCGCACCCTCGGCCTGGTCGAGCGGCAGCTCGGCGTGATCGAGAGCCTGGAGGAGCGCGAGGACGACCCGGAACGCCTGGCCACCCTGTTCAAGCTCGACCACTTCGCCACGGTCATGCGCCGGCACAGCGAGAACCTCCTGGTCCTCGCCGGCACCGAGCACGTCCAGCACACGGCCGGTCCCGTGCCGCTCGTCGACGTCGTGCGGGCCGCGGTCAGCGAGATCGAGCGGTACGAACGGGTCCGGATCGCCGCGCTGCCGCCGCACGCCCACATCGCCGGGTTCGCCGCGGACGACCTGTCCCACCTGCTGGCCGAGCTCATGGAGAACGCCACCTCGTTCTCCCCGCCCGACCTGCCCGTCGAGGCCTCCGGCTGGCTGCTGGAGGACGGCGAGATCATGCTCTCCGTGCGGGACGAGGGCATCGGCATGACCGCGGAGCGGCTGGAGCGGCTCAACTCCCGCCTGTCCGAGTTCGACCCGGCGGCCGGCTACGACCAGGAGACCGAGGACGGTCTCGGCCTCGGCCTGTACGTCGTGGCCCGGCTCGCCCACCGGCACGGGATGCGGGTCCAGCTGCGGAAGCAGAAGCAGGGCGGTGTCACCGCGGTCGTGGTCCTGCCCAAGGCCCTGCTCGCCTCCGCCGAGCCCGCCGCGACCCCCGCCTCCGGTCCCGTCCCCGGCGGCACCCACACCTTCTCCCTGCCGGGCGCCGACGCCGAGGCCAACTCCAACGTGCTGCCCGGCCGCCGGGAGAGCGACGACCCGCTGGTCGCCCTCGCGGAGAAGGCCGTGCGCCACCAGGAGTCCACGGAGGCGGACGCCCCGGAGGAGACCGGTGCGGAGTCCGGGGACGGCGACGCCGCGGAACCCGCGGGGGAGCGCACGCGGAGCCGCGACGCGGACGTCGCGGCGGACCGCGACGGGGAGAGCGGTGCGGAGCCCGCCGGCACCCCCGGGACGGAACCCGCGACGGAGGAGCCGGCCGGGGACGCGGACGCGCAGGACACGCAGGCGCCGTCCCCGCACCCCGCCGAGACCACGATGGAGCTGCTGCTCCCGCCCCCGGCGGACGCGGTCGGCGACGCCCCGGCGGCACGGACCGCGCCGTCGGCGGGCGCCGCGGGCACCGGGGGCGCGCCCGCCCCCGACGAGACCGAGCACACGGCCGCCGAGGCCGCCGACGACACCCGGACCGCGCCCGACGCCCCCGCGGACGCGGAGACCCCGCGGCGGTCCGGACCGCAGACCCGGCCGGCGACCCCCGACCGGCCCGAGCCCGAGGCCACCCCCGTGGCCGCTCCCGCCCGCGGCACCGGCGACGAGCACGCGCGCGTGCCCGACGGGCCGGCGGAGGACGAGCCGGTCACCGCCAAGGGGCTGCCCAAGCGCACACCGAAGATCACCGCGCCCGCCCAGGTTCCACGGCCCCGCACCGGTTCCGTGGACGCCGAGACGCTGCGCCGCCGTCTCGGCGGCTTCCGCCGGGGGGCGGAAGCCGGTTACCGGGACGTCGAGGCGGAGATCGCGGAGCGGACGGGCCGGCACGACACCCCGTCCGCCACCACCGAAGAAGCCACGGGGGGCACAGTCGAGGAGGCAAGCAGTTGACCGCGCCCAGTACCTTCGGACTGAGCAGTGAGGCCCGCAACCTGCACTGGCTGCTGACCAATCTCGTCGAGGAGGTGCCCGGCATCCTCTCGGTCGCGGTGGTCTCCTCCGACGGCCTGCTGCTCCTCTCCTCCGACGACGACCGCAACCTCGAGGCCCGCGGCCCGAAAGCGGAGCCCCGCACCGGCCCGCGCGGCTCCGCCGCCGACCTGGCCACCGTCGTCTCCGGCATCGGCAGCCTCACCGTCGGCGCCTCGAAGCTGATGGACTTCGGTCCGGTCAAGCACACGATGGTCGCGATGGACGAGGGCAGCCTGTTCGTGATGTCGATCAGCGACGGCTCGCTGCTCGGCGTGCACGGCTCCGCGGACTGCGACATGAGCGTGGTGGCGTACCACATGGCCCTGTTCGTCGGCCGGGCCGGCCACGTCCTCACCCCCGAACTCCGCAGCGAGCTGCGCAAGTCCCTGGAGGCCGAGCCCACCGGGAGCCACCGATGAGCAGTGCGCCCAGGAAGCGGCTCCCGGTGCGCGGCGGCGACCGCAAACCCGCCCGGGTCCGTCCCTACTCGCTCACCGGGGGCCGCACCCGCTTCGGGCACGTCCTGCTCGTGGAGACGTTCGTCGGCAGCACGGTGAGCACGGCCGCGCTGGAGGCCGCCGGGGAGCGCAGGGAACTGACGCACGGCGGGCTGTCGGCGGTCATGCCGGAGGCGCGGGCCATCGTCGAACTGTGCCGCCGGATGCGCACGGTGGCCGAGATCGCCGCGCTGCTGAGGATGCCGCTCGGCGTGGTCCGCGTCCTCCTGAGCGACCTCGCCGACCAGGGAAAGATCCGTGTCTACGGAACGGGGACCGGCCACGGCACGGGCCGCCCGGACCGCGCGCTGCTGGAAAGGGTGCTGAATGGACTCCGTCGTCTCTGACGCCGCCCGAGGCGTCTCCCCGCTCGTCGAGGACGACGAGCCGTTGCAGCCCTGGCAGACGGACCGCACCCGCGCACCGGTCGCCACGAAGATAGTCGTGGCGGGCGGGTTCGCCGTCGGCAAGACCACCCTGGTCTCCTCCGTCTCGGAGATCACGCCCCTGCAGACCGAGGCGCTGATGACCGAGGCGAGCGAGGAGACCGACGACCTCACCGCCACGCCGGGCAAGCTCACCACCACCGTGGCCATGGACTTCGGCCGCCTCACGCTCGACGACGACCTCGTGCTCTACCTCTTCGGCACGCCCGGTCAGCAGCGGTTCTGGTTCATGTGGGACGACCTGGTGCGCGGCGCGATCGGCGCGGTCGTCATGGCCGACACCCGGCGGCTGAAGGACTGCTGGCCGGCGCTGGACTACTTCGAGAGCTGCGGGCTGCCGTACGTCGTGGCGGTCAACCACTTCGAGGGCAGCGAGCTGTTCGAGCCGGAGGACGTGCGGGAGGCGCTGACCGTCCCGCGGCACATACCTGTCATGATCATGGACGCGCGCCGCCGGATCTCCGTGATCGAGACCCTCCTGGCCCTGGTGGGCCACGCGCTCGACGAAACCCCCGAGTAGGAGAGACATCCCCGTATGCGGAAGATACTCGTCGTCGGAGCCGGGCAGTCCGGTCTCCAGCTCGCCCTCGGTCTCCAGTCGCACGGGTACGAGGTCACCCTGATGTCCAACCGGACGGCGGACGAGATCCGCACCGGACGGGTGATGTCGACGCAGTGCATGTTCCACACCGCCCTGCAGCACGAGCGCGACCTCCGGCTGAACTTCTGGGAGTCCCAGGCCCCGAAGATCCAGGGGCTGGGGCTCTCGGTCGCGGCACCCGGCTCCCACGACCCGGGCCCGACGCAGCGGGCGGTCAACTGGCTGGGCAGGCTCGAGGGGTTCGCGCAGTCGGTCGACCAGCGGGTGAAGATGGCCGGCTGGATGGAGACCTTCGCCCAGCGCGGCGGCCAGCTGGTCATCCACGGCGCGGCGGTCGGCGACCTCGACTACTTCTCGCGTGCGTACGACCTCGTGCTCGTCTCGGCCGGCAAGGGCGAACTCGTGCAGATGTTCGGCCGCGACGCGTCCCGCTCCCCGTACAGCGAGCCGCAGCGCGCCCTGGCGGTGGCCTACGTCCACGGGATGGAACCGCGCCCGGAGCACCCGGACACGGAGGCCGTCCGCTGCAACATCGTCCCCGGGGTCGGTGAGATGTTCATCATGCCGACGCTCACCCTCTCGGGCCGCGCCGACATCCTGTTCTGGGAGGGCGTGCCCGGCGGCCCGCTGGACGTCTTCAAGGACGTCAGGGACCCGGCGGAGCACCTCTCCCTGACCCTGGAGCTCATGGAGAAGTTCCTCCCCTGGGAGTACGCGCGGGCCACGAAGGTCGAACTGACCGACGCCGGCGGCACCCTGGCCGGCCGCTACGCCCCCACGGTCCGCCACCCCGTCGGCCGGCTGCCCGGCGGCGGGGCGGTCCTCGGCGTCGCCGACGTGGTCGTCGCCAACGACCCGATCACCGGCCAGGGCTCCAACTCCGCCTCCAAGTGCGCCGCCTCCTACCTCGCCTCGATCCTCGAGCACGGCGACAAGCCGTTCGACGAGGAGTGGATGCAGCAGACCTTCGACCGCTACTGGGAGACGGCCCGGCACGTCACCAAGTGGACGAACGCCATGCTCGCCCCGCCCCCCGAGCACGTCCTGGACCTCCTCGGCGCCGCCGGGCAGGTCCAGTCGGTCGCCGACCGCATCGCCAACGGCTTCGACGACCCGGCCGACTTCGAGAACTTCTTCTTCGACCCGCGGAAGACGGAGGCCTACCTGATGGAGGCCTCGGGCGCCACGGGCGCGTAGCCCTCCCGCCGACGCCCCGCGCCGCCGGCCTCCCCCGGCGGGGCGGCCCTACGGAACCGCGGGCCCGGTCCGCCCGGCGGGGCCCGCCGCGGGCGCCGCGGATCCCGCGTACCCCGCGTCCGAGCCCTCCGTCGCCCCCTCGGGGAGCTCGGGCGGCGCGTACCGGCGCAGGGGCTCCCCGTCCGGGTCGGGGCGCACGGCGCCCAGGACCGGGTTGGCCGCGAGGGGGGAGACCTTGATCCGCGCGCCGGGCCGGGGCGCCTGCACCACCCTGCCGTCACCGAGGTAGAGGGCGACGTGCGTGGCCTCGGGGAAGTACACGACGAGGTCTCCCGGGCGCAGCTCCCGCAGCGGGACGCGTGCCAGCCGCGCCCACTGCTCCTGGCTGGTCCGGGGGATCGGCCTCCCGGCCGCGCCCCACGCCTCGGAGGTCAGCCCCGAGCAGTCGTAGGCGTCCGGCCCCTCCGCACCCCACTCGTACGGCTTCCCGAGCTGTTCCACGGCGTACCGCACGGCCCGTTCGCCCGCCCCGGTGGGCGTGCGGGCGCCGCCGAGCGCGCCGGAGGCGAGCAGCTCCTCCTGCTCCCGGGCCACCCCGGCCCGCTCCAGCTCGTCCAGCGCGGCCAGCTCCTCGCGGGTGAGCGAGGCGAGCAGCTCCTCGACCTCGCGGAGCCGCTCGCGCACCTCGTCGCGCTCCCTCCCGCGCCGCTCGGTGAGGGCGCGCCGGGCGTCGAGGGCCGCACGCGCCCGGCGGGCCAGTCCGTCGGCCCGCCGCTCGTCACCGGTCAGCCGGCCCACCGCCCGGGCCCGCTCCCGCGCCAACCGCCCGACCACGTGGCCCTGGTCGAGCACCGCCTGCGGATCGCGTGCGAGCAGCAGCCGCACGTACGGGGAGAGGCCGGTGTCGCCCTGGTACTGCTGCCGGGCCAGCCGGCCGGCCGCGCCCCGGCTGTCGTGCAGGGAGAGCCGGGTCCGGGCGAGGGCGTCCTCCAGCCGTTCGGTCTCGGCGCGCTGCCTCCTCAGCAGCTCCTCGGTGGCGTTGTAGGCCTCGGTGGCCTTCTCGGCCTCCCGGTACAGGGCCTGAAGGTCCGTCAGCAGCCCGGCCACGGAGCGGCCCCCGGGGTCGCCCGGTCCGGGGACGGCCGCCGCGGACGCGGGTGCGAGAACGGTCCCGGCCACCAGCGCCGCCGTGCACACCAGACGCGGAAGCATTCCTGACACGCCATCACCTCCGACGCGGAACGGCCCGTCCGCTCCGCGTCGCGAGCATCGGGCGTGCCGCGCGGGCCCGCGCGCCGAGTGTGCGCGGTCCGGCGCAACGGGATCACCCGTGCGTGTCGTCCGGCTTGCCCCCCGGCGTGGCGTCCGGCGCGGCCCCGGGCTTCGACCACGGCCACCTCGGGCGGCCGCCCGCCCGTCCCGTGGGGTCGTAGAGGTACTTCCAGCCCCGCGTCAGCCCGGTCCGCCCGCTCCGCTCCCGGGGCACGCGCCGGTAGACCAGCACCGTGGGCGCGCCGCCGTCCGGGGCCGGGACGGGGATGCGGTACGTCTTGGGCGGGTGCCCGGTGATGCCCAGCAGCACGGGCAGGACGCGCCCGTCCATGGGGCCGCCCTCGAACGGGGTGTCTTCGCTCTTCACCCCCTCAGTGTCGGGCATGCGCCGCCGCCGTCCGCTCCGGTCAGAGGTCCGCCACCAGCTCCCGGACCAGCGCCTCGGTCTGCGCGTCGCGCCGCGCGGTCACCTCCAGCGCCGCCACGAACTGCTCCACGAGCCAGTCCCGCAGTTCGTCCGCCGGCGGCTGCCCGTCCTCGTCGAGCCAGATCAGCGAGGCCGCCTCGACGGCCGTGATCCACATCCGGACGGTCATCCGCAGCCGGGGCCCGGGCCCGGCGACCCCGAGATGACTGAGGATGTGCTCGACGGCGGCCCGCCGCACCCCGTCGACGATCGCGGTCGTGCGGGAGGTCTCCACGACGCTCCCGCCCTGCAGCAGCGCGCTGAACCCGGTGCCGCGCCGGTCGACGAAGGCGAGGTAGCGGTCGAGGGCCCGGGACAGCCGGGGCAGCCGCGGGCCCTCGTGCGGTTCGTCGAAGCAGTGCCGCAGTTCGTCGGCGGCCGACCTCAGGGCGGCCTCGTAGAGCTGCTGCTTGCCGCCCGGGAAGTACCGGTACACCAGGGGCCGTGACACCCCGGCCGCCTCCGCCACGTCGTCCAGGGACACCTCTTCCGGGGTGCGGCGGGCGAAGAGGGACAGCGCGGCGTCGAGCAGCTGGCTGCGGCGTTCCTCGACGCTGAGCCGCCGGTAGGCGGGGGTGGGAGCCTGCGGGGTCATGTCCCGCAGCGTAACCGCCCGCCCCCGGCCGGTGCCTAGGCCAGCAGTCCGGACGACTTCCACAGCCTCCGGCCGACCCCGCGCAGCACGCCGATGTCGTCCAGGAAGTCGGTCAGCCGCTTGGAGCCCTGCTGCATCACGTCCCGCCGGTGCCCGCTCGCCCTGACCTGGGCCACGGCCTCGCGCCGGTCCAGACCGACGTTCGTGTAGACCTCCGGGTTCACGAACGCCACGGAGAAGACGCGGGCGAACTCGCCGGAGGTGATCCGGGTGAACTCCTGCGACCACTTGGGCGCGGTCACCATCTGGCGCCGCAGCTCCTCGCGGGCGTAGCGCACGTGCCGCGCCTCCTCGATGACGTGGATGCGCGTGACGCCCCGGATCAGCGGCTGGATCCGCTCGTCCGGGAAGGTGAGCCGCTGCATCCAGTCCAGGACCTCCTCGCCGAGCAGGGTCGCGGTGAAGGAGCCGGGGGTGGTGGAGATCGTCTTGAACAGCCGGCCGAGGTGCTGGTGGACCCGGCTCACCGGGTACCAGGGGGTGCCGCCGCGGGTGATCAGCCGGGCGAACATCTTGGAGTGCCGGCACTCGTCCTCGATCTCGGTGAGCGCGTAGCGCACGTGCGCGCTCGTGGCGGACTTGTCGTAGATGTGCCGCACCAGCAGCTGCATGAGGATGATCTCGAACCAGATGCCGAGCGAGGCGAGCGCGGCGGCCTCGTGCCGGGAGAGCAGGAGGCGCTGCTCCTCGCTCATCCGCTTCCACATCGGGGTGTCGTACAACGACACCAGCTCCGGCGGCCAGAACCACTTGCCCTCCTCGAAGGGGGCGTCCCAGTCCAGTTCCTCGTCCGGGTCGAAGGAGTGCTTGGCGGAAGAGTCGAGCAGTCGCTGGGCCACCTGCTCGCGGTCCTTGAGCAGGCCGAGCGCGTCGCGCAGGCCGTCGAGCGCGTCGGCTTCCGTCAGGGTCGTCATGGGGGTTCCACCTCGTGGTGCGGGGGCGTCTCGGGATGCGTCCGGGGTCCGGGTCACCGGCGGTTCACCCCACTTATGAGACTGCTTGTCAGCAAGGCCGTCAATCCCCTGCGCGGGACTTGTTGACGAACGGTCTACCTGGCGGGGGTGTCGACGGCGCGCTCCCCGTGGAGCGCCGTACGGGAATCCCCCCGGGTGCGCTGACCGCGTCAGCCGGACGCCGGCACGGGGGAGCGATCACGAGCGCCGCACGCGGCCACGGGCTGGACGACGACTACGAGTGGCCCCGTCCGCCGGAGGGCGGCTGGACGGCGGACGGCCTTCCCCGCCTGCCTCCGCACACGGAGCTGATCGACGGGAGCCCCGTCTTCGTGAGTCCGCGGACCGCTTTCCCCTCACGTGTCATCCGCTCGCCGGGCAACGCCCTGCCGGTCCAGGTGCCGGACGGGTGGGACGTCGTCCGTGAGATGACCGTCGAGCTCGACGAGCGCGACCGGCCGGAGCCCGATGCCCGGGCGGTCCGGGCGGACGCCGGTGCCGGCCCGGAGCGGACCCGGTCCCGGCCGGAGGACGTCGTGCTCGCCGTGGAGGTCGTCTCCGGGGCTCGGAGGAACGGGACCGCGAGGCCGAGCCCGGCAGGTGTGCGGCCGCGGGCATCCCCCACCACCGGCGCGTCGAGGAGAACGACGGACTGCCGGTGGTCCACGTCCACGAACGGGACCCGGTGACCGGGTCCTGCGTCCCCCGGGTGTCTTCCACCACCGGCTCAAGCCGGCCGTGCCGTTCCCGTCGGCATCGGCCTCGCCGCGTCGCCCGCCGCCGTCAGACCGAGCAGCCCAGCTCCTCCGGCACCTCCCCGGCCACCGGCACCGACGCCCCCGGCGGGAAGGGCGTCCGCAGTGTGAACGCGTACGGCGTGGGTCCGTTGGCACGCAGGTGGAGGAGGCGGGACTCGGCCTCCGCGACCGTGGGGCGGTGGCCGGCCGGGACCCACCAGAGGGTCACCATGGCCTCCTCGACACGCTCGAACCACTCCCTGCGCCGCGCCAGCATCCCGCGGTGGCGGCCCTGGTACATGAAGGCCGTCAGGGCGTTCGTGTCGCGCCACACCGACATGTTGACGATCAGCCACGCGTCGCCGAAGGCGGTGATGTCCGTCGCGTTGCCCCCCTCGCTCTTGAGGCGCCAGACGAAGCCGTCGGCGGCCTCGGCGTCCGCGTTCACCGGGTCGAGGCCGTCGACGAAGTCCTTCAGCTGCGGGGAGTCCAGCGGAGCCCGGAGGCGGGCGATGTTCACCTGGGCGAGTTCGTACGCGGCGTCGGGTGCGGTCATGGACCGGACGGTAGGCGGAGAGCCGGGGGTCCGGTAGCCCCGTCTCAGCACCTGGGAAGCAATTCCCTCCAGGGGTTTATGAGTTGAGCACCGCCTCCATCACCGCCCGCGCGATCGGGGCCGCCGTCCCGCCCCCGCTGATCTCCCCCCGGTCCGCCGCCGCGTCCTCGACCACCACCGCGACCGCCACCTTCGCCTCCATGTCCTCGCGGCCCTGCGCCCAGGCGACGAACCAGGCGTACGGGGTCCCGGAGTTGCCCAGGCCGTGCTGGGCGGTACCGGTCTTGCCGCCGACCACGGCGCCGGGGATCGCGGCGTTCGCGCCGGTGCCCTTCTCCACCACGTCCCGCATCAGCTCCCGCATCCGCAGCGCCGTCGACGGGTGCATCGCCCGCCGCGCCGGGCGGGAGCCGGACGCCGACACCGTGCCGCCGCCCGCCCGGGTCGTCCGCTCCACCAGGTACGGCTCCCGCAGCTGCCCCCCGCTCGCGACGGCGGCCGCCACCACCGCCATCTGCAGCGGTGTGGCCCGGGTGTTGTACTGCCCGATCGACGCCAGCGCGAGCTGCGCCCGGTCCACCGTGGTGTCGAAGGTGCTCCGCGCCACCCGGAACGGGACCCGCACCTCCCCGTCGTCGAAGCCGAAGGCCTGCGCCGCGGCCGTCATGTCCGCCACACCCGTCTCCACGCCCAGCTTGGCGAACACGGTGTTGCAGGACAGGGTGAACGCCTCCCGCACCGAGGCGTCCGCGCAGCCCTCGGACCCGTTGGTGAGCCGTGTCGTCGTGCCCGGCAGGCGGTACGGGTCGGGGGAGTCGGTCGGCTCGTCCAGGTCGGTCACCACGCCCGCGTCCAGCGCCGCCGCCGCCGTCACCACCTTGAACGTCGACCCCGGCGGGTACGTCCGCTGCACCGCCCGGTTCAGCATCGGCCGGTCGGGGTCGGCGTTCAGCCGCGTCCAGGCGTCCCGCGCCGTCCTGCCGTTCCCCGACAGCAGCCCGGGGTCGTACGAGGGGACCGACACCAGCGCCAGGATCCGGCCGGTCGACGGCTCCACCGCCGCCACCGCCCCCTTGAGCGAGCGCAGCCCCTCGTACGCCGCGCGCTGCGCCGCCGGGTCGATCGTGGTCGCGACGTCGCCGCCCGCGTTGCGGGAGCGCGTGAAGTCGTTCCACAGCGGCAGCGGGGCGAGCACCGGGTCGGAGCCGGACAGCAGCCCGTCCTCCGCGTGCTCCAGCAGTGTCGTCCCGTACGCCTGCGAGGCGAAGCCGGTCACCGGCGCGTACAACGGCCCGTCGCTGTACGTCCGTTCGTAGCGCAGGTACTCCCCGGTGTCCCGCGAGCCGGTGACCGGGCGGCCGGCGACCAGGATGTCGCCGCGCGGCTGCCGGTAGCGGGCGATGGCCTCGCGGCGGTTGGCCGGGTTGTCGTCGTAGGCGTCGGCCCGCAGGACCTGCACGCGGGCCGCGTTCACCAGCAGGGCCGCCAGCAGCAGGGCGCAGAAGAGGCGGGCGCGCCGGATGTGCCGCGTCACCGGACGGCACCCCCGCCCGCCCGGCGGCACGCCGAGTCGCTCAGCCGGACCAGCAGCGCCACGATCGTCCAGTTGGTCACCACCGACGAGCCGCCCTGCGCCAGGAACGGCATCGCCATCCCGGTCAGCGGGATCAGCCCGGTCACCCCGCCCGCGATCACGAACACCTGGAGCGCCACGAGGGAGGCGAGGCCCACGGCGAGCAGCCGGCCGAACGGGTCGCGCAGGGCGAGCCCCGTCCGGTAGCCGCGTTCCACCAGCAGCCCGTAGAGCAGGAAGATCGCGGACAGTCCGGCCAGGCCCAGCTCCTCGCCGGCCGTCGCCAGGATGAAGTCGGACTTGACCGCGAAGCCGATGAGCACGGAGTGCCCGAGTCCGAGCCCGGTGCCGAGGGTCCCGCCCTCCGCGAAGGCGAACAGGGACTGGGCGAGCTGGTTCGCGCCCTCGCCTGCCTCGATGGAGGCGAACGGGTGCAGCCAGGTCTCGATCCGGTGGTGCACGTGCGGCTCCAGCCGGCCCACGGCCACCGCCCCCAGCGAGGCCAGCAGCAGGCCGACGGCGATCCAGCCGGTGCGGCCGGTGGCGACGTACAGCAGCACCACGAACAGGCCGAAGAACAGCATCGAGGTGCCGAGGTCCCGCTCCAGCACCAGCACGCCCACGCTGATCAGCCAGACGGCGACGATCGGGCCGAGCACCCGCCCGGTGGGCAGCTGCAGTCCCCAGAGACGGCGGCCGGAGTAGGTGAGGGCGCTCCGGTTCGCGGCGAGGTACGCGGCGAAGAAGACCGCCAGCAGCACCTTCGCGAACTCGCCCGGCTGGAGGGAGAACCCGGCGACCCGGATCCAGATCCGGGCCCCGTTCACCGCCGGGAAGAGGATCGGGGCCGTCAGCAGGACCAGCGCGGCGGCGGCGCAGGCGCGGGTGTGGCGCTGGAGGGGCCGGTGGTCGCGCAGCACCAGCACCACCACGGTGAACAGCGCCACGCCCAGGGCCGACCAGACCAGCTGGGTGGGCGCCGCCGGGGCGTCCGGCGTCTCCAGGTCGAGCCGGTAGATCAGCACCAGGCCGAGACCGTTGAGCAGGACGCCGATGGGGAGCGGCAGCGGGTCGGCGTGCGGGGCCCGCCAGCGCACCGCCAGGTGCGCGACCAGGGCGAGCACGCCGAGCCCGGCCCCGTAGCCGGCGGCGCCGGGCGGGACCGAACCGTTCCTGGCCAGGCCGACGGCGCAGTACCCGTACACCGACAGCAGGACGGCCAGGACGATCAGGGTGAGCTCGATGCCACGGCGTCCGGGGAGGCGGACGGTGGGCGCGGGCGGATCCGCCGTCGCCAGGATGATTCCGGCCTTGCTCATGTCCGGAACTTATCCAAATGTGATGCCTTGTGTGCTTCGCTCCTCGGTACCAGCGTGGCGCGGTGCCGCCGGGGCGGGCCGCCGTCCCCCTATTCCGCCGGCTCCCCCGGCGGCCGGGCCGGGGCGAGCCCCGCCCGCAGGTAGGCGACGAACAGCTCGTTGTGCAGGGCCCAGGAGGAGCGCCGGGCCCGGATCAGCCGGATCGCCGCCTCGGCGGTGCCGCCCCGGCGCATCAGCACATGCCCGACGACCAGACCGGAGCGGTTGTACCCGTGGTAACAGCGGACGAGGACCGTACGGCCGTCGTCCAGCGCCTCGAACGCCGCCTCGGCCAGCCGGGCGACGCCCGCGAGCTGCGTCTCGTCGAGGGGACCGTCGGGAATCGGCCACACCTGGTGCTCCACCCCCGGGCCGGGCCCGTGCCCGGGCAGCCGCAGCAGCGTCTGCACGAGGTCGAACTCCCGGCCCACCACCGCGAACTCCAGCCCCCCGGAAGGGCCCCGGAACTCGTGTCCGCCCATCCACAGGCCGGGCACGATCTCGTTCCAGGGGCTGTCCGGGGCCGGCACGTCGGACTGCTTCCCGCGGGTACGCAACGGCGCCTCCCGGCATCCCGCTCGTGGGTCTGTCCGGCTCCTCCACGGTAGCCGGTTCTCCCCATTTCTTGCCTCGGTGCCCCCGCCTTGTTCCCATGGTCGTGGGGTGATGCTGCATGGACGGACTGCGCGTCGTACCGGCCTGGCGGCACGGCCGGGAACGGCTGTACGTCTGCCTCCCGGACGGCAGGAACATCGCCTGGTACGACCGGGAGGCGGCCCGCGTCAACCTGCTCGGCGCGGACCACGAGGAAGACGTCCTCCGGGCGCTGGGCCCCTTCCTGACCGGTCCGGTCACGGTCGGCCCGCCCCCGGTCCCGGCCCCCGCCGACCTGGCGCGCCTGTGCCTGCACCCCGACGACGACCTCGCGCCGAACCGGCCCGGCGAGGCGCTGCTGGTCGCCCTCGACCGCGACCCCGGCCCCACCCGCCTCTTCCGCCCCGACCCGCGCCGCAGGGCGCTCACGGCGGAGCAGGCGGTCGGCGAGGCCCTGGACCGCATGGACGGCGCGGGATGGCGCGCCCTGCACTCGGTCCCGCTCCCCGGCGGCGACCGCATCCACCACCTGCTCGTCGGCCCCGGCGGCCTGTACGCCGTCCACGCCCTGTACGCCCACGGGCAGCGGGTGACGGTCGCCGACCCCCTGGTCGGACTGGGCCGCCACGCGCTGCGGCCGCTCCTGGACCGCCTGCGGTCCGACGCGGGGCGCGCCGCCCACGCCCTGACGGCCGAGGTCCGCCCGGCGCTGGTCCTGGTCGGCGCGTCGCAGGTGTCGGTCCCCGCCCCGCCGCGCGAGGTGCGAGTTCTGACGGACGGGGAGGTGGCGGGCCTGGTTCGCCTCGGCGGCGTGCTGAAGCCGGCCGACGTGGAGGCCCTGTACGCGACCGCCCGGGACCGGAACACCTGGACGCGGGTGTGAGTCGTCGCCCCCTCCGGCCCGGTGGCGGGCGCCCACGATGAAAATCTTTATAAAGTAGGACAAACTGGCGGCAGTGACCGGCGGACGACCGGAAGGGTGCTGCACGTGAGGTCCATCTGGAACGGCGTGATCTCGTTCGGCCTGGTCAGGATCCCGATCAAGCTCGTGAACGCCACCGAGAGCCGCGCGGTCCCCTTCCGCGAGATCCACACCGAGGACGGCGGCCGGATCCGCCACCGCAAGTTCTGCGAGCTGGAGGACCGCGAGGTCACCGCGCAGGAGATCAGCAGGGGGTACGAGGAGGCGGACGGCACGATCATCCCGATCACCGACGAGGACCTGGCCCACCTGCCGATCCCCACCACCAAGACCATCGAGATCGTCACCTTCGTCCCCGAGGACCGGATCGACCCGCTCCAGATGGGGGCCGCGTACTACCTGGCGGCGGGCAGGGCGCCGGCCGCCCGGCCGTACGCGCTCCTGCGGGAGGCCCTGAAGCGCAGCAACAGGGTGGCCGTCGCGAAGTTCGCGCTGCGGGGCCGCGAACGCCTGGGCATGCTCCGCGTGGTCGGCGACGCGATCGCCCTGCACAGCCTGCTCTGGCCGGACGAGGTCCGCGGGCCCGAAGGGCTCGCCCCCGACGCGGACGTCGTCGTCCCCGACCGGGAGCTGGACCTCGCGGGCGACCTGATGGACGCCCTCAGCGAGGTGGGCCTGGAGGACCTGCGCGACGAGTACCGCGAGGCGGTGGAGGAGGTCGTCGCCGCCAAGATCTCCGGCGAGGCCCTGCCCGAGCCGCCCGAGCCGGAGCGCCCCGGCAGGGTGCTGGACCTGGTGACGGCCCTGGAGCGGAGCGTCCAGGCGCTCCGCGAGTCCCGCGGCGGGAAGGCGGACGGGCCGGCCCGGTCCGGGCCCGGGCGGCCGTCGCCGCGCGGGGCGCCCCGCGCGGCCCCCGAGGAGACCGGCGGCGGGACGCCGGCACCCACGGCGAAGAGGCCGGCGGCGGGGAAGCCGTCCGCCGAGACGGGACGCGACGCGAGGAAGACGGCCGCGAAGAAGGCGACCGCGAGGAAGGCGACCGCGAGGAGCGCGGCCAGGAAGGCCCCCTGAGATCCCGCGACCCCCGCGCCCGCTGGCCTCGCGAAGAAGGTCCCTGAAGGCTGAGGTGAGGCTCCCGCGGCCCCGCGGCCCGCGAAGAAGGCGAAGAGGGCCCGGCGAAGGGGGCGGCCTCCCGCCTCCGCCGCGGGCCCCGACGGGCGGCGGGTGCCGGGGCGGCGGACACCGGGAGGGCGGCGCTCGTCGCGACCACCGTGCCCCCGCGCGCCGTCCGTGCTTCCACGCGCCCCGGTTGCTGCGCCTCCAGCATCCGGGCCGTCCCCGAAGGGCCGTACGGCACGCCATCGTTGCTGGATCCGGCGCTTCTGCCCGAATCTCTGTGGGGACTTTGCGGAGAGTTCCAGTAATTTTAGAGTACTGCGAGGCCTGTGGGGTGGGGGAGAGTCGGGGGTTACGGCCGCCGTTGAGGCCATCACCATCTACTCTCGTACGTTTGTGTGAACAGCGCGGAGGGAGACACAGGCGTGGCCCGATCGGGGCGGGGGGAACGTGATCAGGGTGGCGACGAGGTGCCTCTCGAGCCGGACACCACCATGCAGTTGCAGGTACCGCCGCCCCGGGCGGCGGCGGACGAGACCATGCAACTGCGCGTCCCCGAGGGGGGCGTACCGGACGGCTTCGGCGCACCCGCCGGCTCCGCCGCAGCCGCCGGGCCGGAGGAACCGGCGGCGCCCGACACCCCTTCCGCCACGTCCGGCGCCCCTTCCCGCCGTCGCCGCAAAGCCCCCCGCCCTTCCCCCGCCGCCCGCCTCGCCGCGGCCCTCGGCCCCCGGCTGGCCCCCGTCCTCGGCCCCGTCGCCGCCTGGCTCGGTCCCCGTGCCCGCCGGCTGCGCCCGCACTACCCCCGGCCGGGCCGCACCGGATGGCGCCGCTGGGTCCCCTCCTGGCGCCAGACGCTCGGCGGCTTCCTCGCCTCCTTCGGCCTGAGCACGCTCTTCCTGGTGGTCGCCTACGCCGCCACGGACATCCCGCAGGACCTCAACACCCACGCCACCCAGCAGGACAACGTGTACTTCTGGGCCGACGGCACCCCGATGGCCCGCACCGGCTGGGTGCAGCGGCAGGCGATGCCGCTCGAGGACATCCCCGAACACGTCCGCTCCGCCGTGCTCGCCGCCGAGAACGCGAGCTTCTACAGCGACCCCGGCATCTCCGTCGAGGGCCTCGGCCGCGCCCTGTTCCGCACCCTCGGCAAGGGCGAGACCCAGGGCGGCTCGACCATCACCCAGCAGTACGTCAAGAACGTCTACCTCGACCAGGACCAGACGCTCAGCCGCAAGTTCAAGGAGGCGATGATCGCCCTCAAGCTCGACAACGAGATGAGCAAGGACGAGATCCTGGAGGGCTACCTCAACACCAGCTGGTACGGCCGCGGCACCTACGGGATCCACCGCGCCGCCCAGGCCTACTACGGCAAGGACGTCAGCAAGCTCAACGTCAGCGAGGCCGCCTTCCTCGCCTCCCTGCTGAAGGGCGCGGGCCTGTTCGACCCCACGCTCGGCGCGGCCAACCGCGAGCGGGCCGTGGAGCGCTGGACGTGGATCCTCGACCGCATGGTGGAGATCGGCGAGCTGTCGCCGCAGGAACGCGCCGGGTACCGGACCTTCCCCGAGCCGCTGAAGAGCAACCCGCTGTACAACACCGGTGAGCAGAGCGACTACCTGGTGGAACTCGTCGCCCAGTACGCCAAGAAGAACGCCGGCATCTCCGACCGGGAGTTCGACCTCGGCGGCTACGAGATCCACACCACGTTCGACAAGAAGCGCATGGCCCAGCTCACCGACGCCGTCACCAAGGCCCGCAAGCAGGCGCAGAAGGACCACCCGAAGGCTGCCAGGACCGCCCACTACGGCGCCGCCTCCGTCGCCGCCGACGGCCGGATCCTCGCCGTCTACGGCGGCCCCGACCACCGCAAGCAGGGCTACAACGAGTCCAACGCGACCACCGTGCCCGCGGGTTCGGCGTTCCTGCCGTTCGTGTACGCGGCCGGACTGGAGCACGGCGTGCGCAAGACGCGCGACGGCGAACGCACACCGGTGACCGGGGAGAGCGTGTACAACGGCGACGACGGCGTGCCCGTCACCACGCCCGAGGGCCCCTACTGGGACCGCAGCGGCCGCAAGGTCGCCGCACGCAACGACGGCGGCAAGTCCTACGGGCAGATCTCCCTGCGCCGGGCGCTCGCCCTGTCCGTCAACACCCCGTTCATGCAGCTCGGCATGGACACCGGGCTGGACAAGGTGCGCGCCACCGCCGTGGCCGCCGGACTGCTGCCCTCCAGCATCGGCGCCCGGGTGCCGGACCTGTCCACCGGCAGCTCCACGCCCAGCGCCATCCGCATGGCCAGCGGCTACGCCACCTTCGCCGCCGACGGGGTGCACACCGAGCCCTACTCGGTGCGGCGGATCACCCACAACGGCCACAAGGTCGACCTCGCCGAGCCGCCCGCCCGCCGCGCGATGGGCGCCGACACCGCCCGCGAGGTCCAGGCCGCGCTCGCCGACGCCTTCCGCGCGGCCCACCCGGACGCCGCGCCCGCCTCCGCGGACGTCGCCGGGAAGGCCGGCACCACCGAGGACTCCGTCGCCGCCTGGTACGTCGGCACGGCGAAGAAGGTGTCCACCGCGGTCGTCGTCTACCGCATCGACCTGGGCAAGAGCCTCGAACCCCTGCCGCTGGAGGGACTGGACGGCACGGCCGCCGACAGCGTCCCGTACGGCATCTGGTCACGTGCCATGCGTCCGCTCGGCTGACCACCGGCGCGACCGGCACGCCCGATCCCCTGTCCCCGAAAGATTGAGCCGCAGATGAAACAGCCGTCGGGCCGCCGCCGCAAGGCCCGCGAAACCCGCCGCCCCACCGCCCGCCTGGGGTTCCTCACCCTGGCGGCGTTCCTCGTCGTCAGCTCCCTCGTCGCCGGCTACCTGGTGCTCTCCCGCACCGACAGCACCGCCGCGACGGCGAAGGACGGGGCGGACCAGCCGGCCTCGCGCGCGACCGAGGAGCCGGAGTGGGACGGGAAGACGAAGGTGCTCGGCGACGGCTCGACCTCCTACACCGGCCCCCAGAAGGACCAGCTGGAGCCGAAGCCGCTCAAGCCCGGTGAGAAACCGCCCCAGTTCGTGGTCTTCTCCTGGGACGGCGCCCTCCAGGGCGACGACAACCTCTTCGCCCACTACCGGGAGATGGCCGAGAAGTACGACGCCCACATGACCTTCTTCCTGACCGGCATCTACCTGGTGCCCAAGAGCAAGAAGGAGCTCTACTCCCCGCCGCAGCACCCCCAGGGCAGCGCGGCGATCAGCTTCCCCACCGACGAGCACATCCGCACCACCCTGGAGCAGCTCGCCGGGGCCTGGAAGGACGGCCACGAGATCGGCACCCACTTCAACGGCCACTTCTGCGGTGAGAAGGGCGGCGGCTACTGGAGCGTCGAGGAGTGGAAGAGCGAGATCGACCAGTTCTACGGGTTCGTGGAGAAGTGGAAGACCAACACCGGTTACACCGACCTCGACCCGCTGCCCTTCGACATCAGGAAGGAGGTCACCGGCGGCCGCGCCCCCTGCCTGGAGGGCCAGGCCAACCTGCTGAAGGCGGCCAAGGACTACGGCTGGCGCTACGACGCCAGCTCCGCCGGCGACTTCCAGATCTGGCCGAGGAAGAAGGACGGCATCTGGGACTTCCCGCTGCAGATGCTCCCGTACGAGGGCGGCAAGTACCAGGGCCTGTCCATGGACTTCAACTTCCTCTACAACCAGTCCGGCGGCGAGACCGAGGGCGACCCGGCCATGTACCCGCAGTGGCAGCAGCAGACCGTGAACACCTACATGAACGGGTTCAACCGCGTCTACTACGGCAGCCGCGCCCCGCTGTTCATCGGCAACCACTTCGAGCAGTGGAACGGCGGCATCTACATGAAGGCCGTCGACGAGGTCATCAAGAGCGTGTGCCCGAGGAAGGACGTCCAGTGCGTCTCCTTCCGGGAGCTCGCCGACTGGATGGACGTCCAGAAGCCGGCCACGCTGGAGCGGCTGCGCACCCTGGACCCCGCGCAGTCCCCGGACTGGTCCACGGTCGTGAAGTGACCCTCCCGGCGGGTCCCGGAGCGGCGGGTGATGACGTTCCCGTAACTCCCGCCCGGCCGGAGGCACAACCCCCTTCACAACAGCCACACACGGCATGCGAGACTCCGCTTACCTCGGCATCCAGCCGCTGAGGAAAGAGGGGAAACACCAGTGAAATCAAGAAAATTGAGCCGTACGCGGCGTCGCGCGACGATCCTCACGGCGGCCTCCGCTTCGGTCGTCGCGGGCGTGGCGCTGCTGCCCAACTGGAGCGCGGGCGCGTCCACCGCGGCGGAGCCCGAGGTGGACGCCAGGACCAAGGCCACGTTCCAACGGCTGGCCGACGCGGTCTTCACCGACCGCACCAACGCGCTGGTCGACAAGGGCCGCACGGGGAAGCAGCCGCTGACCAACGGCTTCTCCGGCAGGGTCGCGCTCTCCTCCGACGCCGTCCGCACCGAGGACAGGGCCCTGGACCGGCTCGGAGACCGCAGGAACCGGCTCGCGAAGCACGGGGAGAAGTACAGCGCGGCCGACACCACGGTCACCCTGAACCGCACCCGCGTCGACGGCCGCAAGGCCGTCGTCACGGTCACCGAGACCACGACGCTGACGTACAAGAAGGTCCGCGGCGACGAGCCGAAGACGACCGGGTTCCAGGCGAACCACGAACTGACCTTCCGGGCCGACCGGCGCGGCAACTGGCGCCTGACCGGCATCCGCGAGGCCGGCGACGACCAGCTCGCGGTCAACCGGCCCGAGCAGCCGACGGTCGGGGCCACGCCGACGCCCACCCCCACGCCCACCGCCTCCGCGTCCACCACCGCCGCCACCAACACCACGCCGTCGTCCCCGCGGGCGGCCATCACCCAGCCCGCGCCGGCCGCCCCGAAGAACCTCACGGGCGGCGAGTACGACTACAAGGCGATGGCCGCCTACGCGGAGAAGCACTGGCGCGACTACAACCCGGACTACCCGAGCTTCGACGGGCGGGGCGCGGGCGGCGACTGCACCAACTTCGTCAGCCAGGCCCTGAAGGCGGGCGGCTGGAAGCACGTGCCCGGCTACGTGTACGACTACACCCGGTGGTTCGGCAACGCCGAGATCCAGTCGCACTCCTTCGTCGGCGTGAACGAGTGGTCCTGGTTCGGCCTGAACTCCAAGCGCGTCACCAGCCTCGCCAACGTCTACCAGATGGACGTCGGCGACGTGCTCCAGGTGGACTTCGACCGGGACGGGTCCAAGGACCACACGATGATCGTCACGTACCGCAGCCCGCAGGGCGTGCCGTACCTGACGTACCACTCCACCAACACCTACCGCCGGTCGGTGGCGAGCATCATCGCGTCGTACCCGAACGCCGCGTACTACGCCTACCGCACCTGACCCGCACCACCGAGGCCGGCCCCGCCTTCCCCGCCCGCTTCCTCCGGGCGGGGAAGGCGGGGCCCCGCGTCCGCACCCCCGTGCTCCCGAGCCCCGCCCCCCGAGCCCCCGCCCCCCGGTACTCCCGGGCCCCCGCCCTCCCGAACCCCCTGGAGATTCCCCGCATGCTGCTCGCGGTCGCCGCCCTCGGGATCACCCTCTTCTGCCTCACCCTGTGGTGCACCGTCACCGTCGCCCGGATGCGGGACCTGCCCGGGTGGCGCAGGCTCCTGCCTCTCTCCCTCCTCCTGGCCGCCACCGGAGCGAGCCTGCTGCGCTCCGTCGACATCCCCCAGGTGGCCGACGCGGTCGCCTTCCCCCTCAACCTGGCCGCCCTCCTCCTGTCGCTCGGGGAGATCCGCGCCCGGCGCCACCGGCACGGGACCGTCCGTCCCGCCCCCCGGAAGGCTCCCGAGGGCCGCGCCCTGTGACCCGTGGAGGACCCCGTGGACCTGCTCCCGCTCCTCGATGAGGCGGTGGCCGCCCTCAAGGCCCCGCTGGGGGAGGACGACCGTGCCCAGGGCTGGACCGACGACCTCCGCAGAGAGGTGCAGGAGGAGATCTCGGTCAGACGCTCGGTGCTGCGCCGCCACGGGGTGAGGACGGCGACGTACCTGCGCCCCCGCTTCGACGAGTGGCTGGACCACGAGGACGTGCGCCCCGGACGCCTCCGGAACCTGGTGGGCGACGTCCAGCGGGCCCTCGTGGCAGCCCGGACCGTGCGCTGAGGCGCGCCCCTCCCGCAGGCGCGGGCCGGAACCCCGGCGGAGCAGCCGGCGGAACGGCCGACACCGTGACCGACGGCGCGAGGCGAACCGGCACGGACCGCGACAGACCGGCAGGGACCGACAGACCGGCGCGGACCGGAGCGGGCCGACAGAACCGGCGCGGACGGACAGGACCGGCAGGGACCGGCAGGATCGCCCGGCCCCCGGGTGCGACCCGTACGGCACCATGGGACGCATGGCCGAGAACCGGATCGCGAACACCCATCAGTCCGAGGCGTGGAACGGCTACGAGGGCCGGCACTGGGCCGACCACCAGGCGCGCTACGACGCCCTCAACGACCCCGCCAACGCCCCGCTCCTGGAGGCCGCCCGCCTCCGGCCCACGGACGCGGTCCTGGACATCGGCTGCGGCAACGGGCGCCTGACCCGCCTGGCCGCCCGCACCGCGCACCGCGCCGTCGGCGTCGACCTGTCCGCCCCCATGCTGGAACGGGCCCGCGCGAGCGCCGCCGCGGAACACCTCGACAACGTCACCCACCTCCGGGCCGACGCCCAGGTGCACCCGTTCGAGCCGGCCGCCTTCGACGTCGCCCTGAGCCGCTTCGGGGTCATGTTCTTCGCCGACCCGGTCGCCGCGTTCGCGAACATCGGACGCGCCCTGCGGCCGGGCGGCCGGCTCGCCTTCGTCTGCCCGCAGTCCTTCGACCGGATGGACCAGTCGGTGATCTTCGCGGCCGTCGCCGCGCACGTGCCCCTGCCCGACCTGACGAAGGAGGCGGAGACCGGCCCCGCCTCCTTCGCGGACCCCGCCCGCCCCACCCGCGTCCTGCGCGACGCCGGCTTCGACGAGATCACCGCCGAGCCGGTCGAGGTGCCGCAGACGTGGGGCGCGGACGCGGAGGACGCCGCCGCCTTCCTCTTCGGCTGGGGCCCGATGCGCCACTGGCTGCGCGACACCGCCCCCGAGGCCGTCGACCGGGCCCGCCGGGGCGCCGTCGACGCCTTCCGCCCGTACGAGACCCCCGAGGGCGTCCGCCTCACCGCCCACCACTGGCTGGTGACCGCCACCTGGCCGGGATCCCCGGCGTCCGCGCCGTAGAACGTCCCGCCACGGGGCCGGACACGTCCGCGTACGCGGCCTCGAGGACATACGTGACCCCGAGACAGCCGCCCGTCGGAGGCACCGGAGGGCGTGCCGGAAAATCTTCCCAAGGGCTATTGACTCATCGCACAACCTGCCTAACCTGATGAATAGGCCATAACACCGGAAGAGTCGCAAAGTCGACGATGACGTCCAGTCGGCGGAGCGACCCGGACAGGATGTGGTTCAGGCCCCCGGCAAGCCGGCGCGATACCGGAGCGACGGTGACGACTGAAGCTCCAGGACACGTGCAGCACTACCGGGGACTGTTTTCGCCCCCGCAGCCTTCGCACGGCCGGAACGCGGTGCGAAGGCTGCGCCATGCCCACGGAGCCACCGCCCGGCCCCGGCACGGGCGGCCACACCGGGGCACCGGGCTTCCCGGACCGACCACCACGTCACCACGTGTACGCCCCTTTCCGGGTGCCGCGAGCGTCCGCCCCCCGGAGTCCTCTCCGGGGGGCGGACGCTTCACGGAGCGCTCCGGTCTCACGTGTGGGTGCCCCGGGGCCGGGTGGCTGGCACAGGGCCGACACGGCGGATCACCCCACGGCGGTGCGCGGCAGGCCGGTGCGGTCGAGCAGTCCGTGCAGGCGCTCGGCGGACAGCCCGGGGTCGGCCGCCGCCCCCTCCGCGGTCTCCGGGTCGTCCAGAAGCCTCTCGACCAGGCCGGGAGGCAGGAGCAGATTGGCGGCGGCAGCCCGGCGCACGCCGGCGTCCGTGTCGGTGAGCAGGTGGACGGGCGGCCGGTCCGGCGTGGGATCGGCGGCGGCCAGTCCGCGCACCCCCGGGCCCGCGTGCTCGAGGAGGTGCCGCAGACCGGTGCGGGGCAGCCGGGACGGCGTCAGGAGGTACGGGCGCTGCCGCGCAGTGGCGACGAAGGCGTCGAGGACGGTCCCGGGCGGCGCGAGCGGGTGGTGGTAGGCGCAGGTACCGCACCTGAGGACCGGGGTCCTCGGCCAGACGCCGCACCAGCTCCCGGGGAAGCCGCGGACAGGCCGCGGCGACCCGGCGGAGCAGGGGGGCGCGCGGATCGGGGTGACGCGCGAGACGCGCGACGACGTCGGCGGGCGTGTGACGGTTGTGCGCCAGGGCCCACAGGTCCCGTCCACCGGCGAGGCACGCCTCGGCCACGGTGCGGGAGACGGCGTAGGTGGTGAGCAGGAGCCCCCGGTGGTGGCAGTCGGTTTCCGGCAGCTCGGCCTCCATGGCCGCGGGATCGAGAACGCGGCTCTGTTCGCGCGCGGCGTCGCGCACGTCCGGGTCCGGATCGGCCAGCAGGGCGTCACGCTGCCCGGGAGTGAGCCAGACCCACCAGCCGGCCGCCTGCACCCGCAGTTCGGGATTCCGGTGAGCCCACATCCCACGGTGGAAGGACCTGGGTATCTGCCCGGAGGTCGCCAGCTCATGCCTGATCTCGTCGGCCGTGACCGACTGATCCCCGTCGGGATCGTCCTGCCGGGTCAGCAGGATTTCGACGACGTCGTCGGGGAGCGCATCGACCCGCCCGAACCTCGGACGGGGGCCGGAGGCGAGATCGGCGCGGACGAAGGGATCGGGATCGTCGAGCAAACGGCTCCGCTGCGCCGGGGTGGCGTGGTGATTACGGGCGAGGAACCGGCGGACCGACCGTTCCGGATGCGCGACCACCGCGTCGACCACGTCCGCGGGAAGGGCCCGCTCCTGGCACAGGACCTGCCAGGCAGCGCGCGCGGCCGGGTGCAGCAGACGCCGCAGAACGCCGGACGGCGCAGCCGTGTTGGCGGCCACGCCACGGAACCACGGTTCTGTGAGGGAGGAGGGGGACGATATCGAAGCATCGTCGCAGCGATCACCCAACCGCGTCGACGCACTCGGCGGTCCCCGCCGAGCCAGACGTCCGAGCTTCCCGGGGACCGACTCACCTGTACTGATGCCCAAGGCCTCATCCAAGCCTCGCCCACGAACCCTGACCTACGGCCGCTCAGGTCAGCACACGCCTGCGCATACGCGAAGACCCCGCTCTCAGCGTTTCCGCTGGTGACGGGGTCTTTGGGCACCTCATACAGGGTGCCCCCGGCAGGATTCGAACCTGCGCACACGGCTCCGGAGGCCGTTGGCGTACCTCACGTATGTGCAGCTCACGCCCGTGCATCCGCTCGGGCTCGGGCTACCAGTCCACGGATGGTCCGCGGTGCAGCACACCGGGGTCACGGGGACCCACGGCCGGAGCTGACGTCGGCAGGGCATTGCCGAAGTAGCGACGTGAGTTTGGCCGGGATCGGGCAGTTTAAGTGAAGGGCAGCGGCCGCCGCCCCGGTAGGTCCGACCAGAATCCGGGTGGCCTTGCCGCGCGCACATCGATCCACATGAACCGTACCCACGCACTGAGGGCAGCCCACAGGCTTATAGCCCCGGACCTGATGATACGTCAAGTAGCTTAAAAAAATCGGCATTTAACTTGCATGGCATCTTCATGAGGGCTGAGACTGCTGCGCAGTGACGCGAGACACGCGTGACTGCGCCCTCCTGCGAAGCGCCGACTTCTGTGGAGTGCAGCGAGGCCCACCCCCACCGCTCGTACGCGAGTGTCGAGGCCGGACTAGCGCAGTCTGGATGCGTTTCGTGCCGCTCCCACCGATGCGGGCCGGATCCGCGGGCGTGGGTGCGAGGGCTGGTGTTCGGCGTGCCTGGCTCCCGCGTGTAGTGACACCGTGGGAGAACGACTCTCGCGGTGCAGGGAGCCCGCAAGGAGGCCCTCTCATGGCATCCAACCCCTCAACCAGCGGCGAGCCGACCGTCAACGGCGAACGGACCGAGCTGTCCAAGCCTCTCCGTCGCGTTCCTCCCATTCCCGACCCCGCCCTGCACAAGGACCTTCGCGCCGCCCTGAAGAAGCGGGGGATGGCGGATCGCGTGGCCGGCGCAATCTCGACGATCTGGACCGATCCGGCTGCGGTGCTACCCCAGGTGGATAACCCCCAGCGCCGTCGGATCCCGGGCGCGTACCTGCTCGTGATTTCGGGCTCGGTTTACACGTCGCGGCTCGTGCCCGATCCGCTCAACCCGCGCAACCTGGACCATGTTCAGTTCGCGCTTGCCCAGGCCAAGGGCGCGCCGCCGGCCACCCTGGTGCCGGCCGTACAGGAGGGTGAGGGCGAGCTGGCTATCCGCGTCGAGAGCCGCGACGCGCTTATCGAACAGGTTGACTGGGCGATCGAGACGACCCGCAACCGCAACAGTCCGCAGCCGGACATTGCTGAACAGGGCATCATGGACCCGCCGATCGGCGTGGCTACGACCGTGTTCTACGACGACACGGACGAGACACCGACCACGCACATCTTCGTCCGTGAGGGCTCCAGTCGGACCAGCCACGGCCTGTACAACGTGGGCGCAACTGCTGACGAGGTTCTCTTCTCCCTTCCTCGTAACGCCAGTTCAATGCAGGCCCACATCGACAAGATCAACAGCTACGTCAGCAAGCCTGCCGAGGACATCTCCGCGACGGAGAAGGGCGCGATCCGCTGCGCCGTCACGGACTTCGAGCTCATCATCGGCGTGGTGCCGGACGTAGCCGGAGCGGTGGACCTGTCGCAGGCCATTAAGGCCCGTGTGGCCCAGGACCACCTCAACACCAAGGAGCCCTGGACCGACGCAGCCAAACACACCGCCCTCGCCGAAGAGTGCCTGCTCTCTGCCCGCGCTGCAGGGGTCATTTCCAGTGATGCGGAGGCAGACTGGCTGGGAGGTCGCCTCACCCCCAAGGAGGCTGAGGCACGCAAGATCGTTGCGTTCGGAGACGACCGCGCGGCCCGTGCGGTTCACCTGTTCACCACCGATGACAAGCAGATCCACAACGCCGTCCGTCAGCCGATCGCCCTGGTCCTCACCAACGAACCGACTGGCCGCAAGCGCACCCGAGTCACCACCAAGACCAAGCTGCCCCTGGCCGTTGAGCTCATCGTCAGGGAAAAGAGAGGTGCTTCGTCTGACGGCGAGCTTGACCGCTTCCGCAAGGTGCTTACGGAAGCCCTTCCCGCCGACCTGCAGAAGACGCCGTGGCGCCCGACCAAGCGCTCCCCCGAACAGCTCTATCAGGCAGCTCTCAAGGAGATCGAGGAAGCCAAGGACGAACGGCCTGCCGGTATCGAGCTGTGGGTACGCGCCGCCTACGTCCTCGCTAAGCACAACGCCATCAGCGGGCCGCGCCATGACGTGGGGGCCGGCGGTGACCGCCGTCGAGCCGGGGCTGTCATGGAGGCCCTGGCCGACACTGAGCCGGGACTTCGCCACCTGCGCCAGGTGATCGAAGACGATCGGGCCGGGCTCCCGCCCCGCCAGGTCGATGACCAGGGCCAACCGCGCAAGGACGGCGAGGGCAACGACCTCCCCATCGACAACGACTTCCTGCGCACCAAACTCGCGCCGAAGGGCGGACAGACTCCGCCGCCCCTGAGCCCTGACAAGGCCGTGCACGAGCACTACAAGCGCGGCGTGCTTGCCACCAAGGACGCCCTCCGCAGCCTGGAGGCGGAGATGCGCAACCTTGCCGGGCTGGTAGACGACGACGGCGTGCCGCTGATTGAGCGAGAAGGAAAGTCCCACGCCCGGCTCCTCATGGACAAGCTGCAGAACCTTGCTGCCGAAGCCCAGGACTGGTGGGAGAAGGCGGTGGAGGCGCAAAGCACCTCATCGTCGTCCCTCGTGGCCGAGGGGGAGGACAACGAGGACGAGGCCGCCTGATGAAGAAGGGCACCTACACGGCGCTTGCGGACCTGTGCGAGCCTTACCTGCTGTCCCCCATGCCGGAGAGGCTGATGCCCGATCCTGAGGCCATGCCGCCCGCCTCGTGCGCGGTGTACGTAGCGGTCGACGACCGCGGCGCCGTCTGTTACGTCGGCTCCGTGTGCAGGCCCAGCGACGAGCAAGGACTCGGCAGCCACGTTGCTGAATACCTGGCGGACCTTCCCAAGACGGAGAAGTGGGCTGGGGTGTACGTCCTTCCTCTCAGGTCTGACACGCCTGAGCCCGAAGTAAGACGCATCGGTGGGGACATCGCCGGATGGCTTCTGCCGTACGACCGCGAACGCTGGCCGCAAGCGGGTTAGCGAACAAAATGCCGGGTGGCCGCAGCAGAATTACAGGCCACCCGGCGCCCGATGTAGCGCTCGTTTCATCTAGCACAAAGAAGGCAAGCAGAGAATTATCTCAGAGGTGACACCGCTAGTCTTCACCACTTTAGTCTGCGGGAGTGAAGTAGTTACAGGAATTACAAGGGGAGAGGTATTGCAGCTCATCGTTGTCAATAATGCTGCTGCCTCCACTGTAAGGGTCTCGGCTCAACAGGGCAGGCAGCTCGGGATCTCCGGTTCAAATGGGCAGTTGCCACCGATTCCTCGCCGCTCTTTCCTCACCCGAATTCTTAAATAGTGAGCTGGAATCCTCGAGACCGTTCCGCTCACGGAAAAATCGTTGGGATCCTTCCAACGCCTTGCGTTCATCATAACCAGCTGCCGTGACCCACCAGGATGCCCAGTCGCATGATGTCGAGAAGAACGGCGGCGTCACAAAGGTGACGTACGAGCTGCTCAGGCTGACGCCCTGGTCTCCTGATGGAGCATCGGCTGTGGTTGCCGAGTACCGGACGCAATCGCAAGAAACGCAAGGCTGCTGGGCAGTCAAACTCGGGCTGATCCCAGACGTCTATCCAGGGTCGATAAAGCACCCCATTTATACGCGTTCCTATTGAGCCTTGTCAGAAGGGTATTCGCCATGCTGGCATCCCAGCCGCCGCTGTTTCCTACTGTGCCTGACACGTCACCCGACCCCCAGCTGGAAGTCGTCAAGGCTGCCATCCTGGCTTCTGATCCAGACGGTGCAAAGTTCGGCGCCGCTTTGCGCCGCACCTTTGACATGCTCCTTGACGGCCAGCACACCGGCCGCTTTCGCTGGGAGCAGCTGCACAAGACTGAAAAGACCCATGCTGGCACCCTTGTCGAGATCAACCTCCAGCGATCTTTCGATTTCGCGGACGGTGACAAGATGGACTACGCTATCGAGGGCATCGATGTTGACTGCAAATACTCTCAGGAAATCGGAAGATGGATGATTCCTCCGGAGGCCATGGGACATCTCTGCCTGGGAGTCTGGGCGAACGACCAGGCTGGAATCTGGTCGGCGGGGCTCTTCAGGGTCACTGAGGAAGTGCTGACTAAGAGGGAAGGCAACCGTGACGGCAAGCGGTCCCTGACTGCGGCTGCCCGCGAGACTGCAGTCCACTGGCTTTTCAGGAATAAGCGGCTCCCGGACAATGTCCTGCTGCGTCTCTCGCATGAGGATATTGACGCGATATTCTCCTCTGACTATGGGACCCAGCGGGTGCACGAGTTGTTCCGTCGGACCCAGGGCCGTGTGGTTTCCCGTAACGTGGTAGCGACTGTGGCGCAGCAGGATGACCCTATGAAGCGAGTGCGTTACAACGGCGGCTCCCGCTCGGCCCTTCAGCCGGAAGGCATAGTAATTCTCGGTCAGTACGGAAATCACCAGGCCGTGGCTAAGGACCTGGGACTGCCGGTGCCCGACGCAGGTGAGTTCGTCAGCGTACGTTTGACGCCGTGGACACCAACGCATGCGGATGTGCCGTGGGTGGAGCTGGAGGGCGGCAAGTGGGTGGTGGCACGGGATGGTGACCCGGAGGTGGAGGCCCCCATGCTGCCGGAGCGGTGACGGCCCGAATGCCTGAAATGCGGCCGGCCGGAGGCTGGCGCTGAAAGACCTACTTTAGGCTCCCTCGTTCGTGGCCCTAGTAGTGCCAGTCGTTGAGTGAGTGTTGCGGAGCACCTGGTCGTTGACGGCTGCAACTTAGGCGGCTGTAGCTCCGGCGGTCTTAGAGCCGGCACCGATCAGCGCTCCGGAGGCCCCTTGAGTCCCAGTCCTATCCGCAGGTCACGCTCTTCCGTGCGGCCGTGTGGTGTCCTCTGGTCCACAGATAGCCCACGACGCCTTGCTACCGGCCGCCGTGCGAGTAAGTGGAGGCTAGTTCTAAGCGAGACGGTACGTCCACCGCGCGTACCTGTCTCGTGGTTCAGCGACTCCGCTCCAGGCAGAAGCATGCGGTTCGTCCGCGCAATGAGCCAAACGCTGCTTCGCTTAACGATCTATGACATATGCGAACTATTGGGGCAATGACGGCAGCCGCGTCCATGAAAGATCGACACAAAGCCTGCAGAACCTAATAAGATGTCAGGTCAGTAGTCGACGAAAGGTAGTACAGAGTGGGCCACGCGGACGAAAATTCGAATCTGACTTCGAATTCTGACGAAGAAGCCGAGCAAACGGTAATTCTCGATCCTGAGCAGGATGAGGACGAGGATGACGTTGAGGTTGAGGTTGGCCCCCCCTCGGCGGAGGAGTCACTCCGCTACTTTGGAGTGGATTTCGACGTTGACGGTCTGGTGCGCAGGTTCAAGCAAAAGGAAATTATCGTCCCGCGGTTCGATCCTGAAGAGCCCGAGAATTCAGGTACTGGGTACGCTGGATTCCAGAGGAACTTCGTTTGGAAAAAGCGACAGATGGATCGATTCGTCGAATCCATTCTCTTGGGGTATCCAGTTCCGGGAATTTTCCTCGTTGAACTGCCGAATCGGCGATACATCGTACTTGATGGGCAGCAGCGACTCACCACACTGCGGGACTTCTTCAATGGTTCGTACAAGGCGAAGAACGGTGAACGTCCCTTCGCTCTCGATTACGCTGCTCCACCATTCCAAGGGCAAACCTACGCCACCCTCCAGCCCGCGGATCGCCGTCTTCTGAACAACGCTTTGATTCAGGCCACGGTTGCCCTTCCTATTGGCGAAAGCGGGAAGCTTGCCGTATATACATTGTTCGAGAGGATCAACAGCGGCGGAACTAAGCTAAACGAACAGCAGATTCGGGTCGCCATCTTCCCGGGAGGCGCCACTCAACTTGTGCGTCGCCTAAATAGGGATCCGAATTGGCGTCAGCTGTTCGGGAATGTACACAGGGACCTTAAGGATCAGGAGCTGATTCTCCGCTATCTCGCGCTCAAGCGAGTGGCCGCTGGAGAAGCTGACCGCAAGGGTGAACCTGTCCAGTACAGAGCTCCAATGGCCACTTTCATGAGCCAGTACCTCAGCGATAACGAGGACATGAGCGAAGAAAGGGCCGAGGAGGAGGAGCGCGATTTTGCTGCTGCCTGCCGACTCCTTGTGGAGGCTGAGGGGGCGAGCGCGTTGAAACGTAATCGAGCCATCAACGCGGCGCGAGCTGATTCGGTTCTAGTCGGTCTGTCTCTCGCTGTCCGTGAGAATCCGGGTATCAATGCATCCAAAGTTCGCTCTGCCATGGCAGAGCTAGAGGCGAATGACGATTATGTGGAGAAGACACAAAAGAGCACCTCGCACAAACTGAGCGTGACGGGGCGGCTGAGCGCGGCAGTTTCTGCATTCACGGGACGCTAATGATAACGACCAGAGCTGCCGCCCGTGTCGAGATCCATCGTATGAAGTCTGCGCTGGACGCTACGTATGACCGGTACAGAAGATCTCTTTTAGAGGTGCCGCTTGACCTGCAACAGGACTTGCATCTCTATATGTGCATCCGCCTGTCAGGCTACCTTGAGCAGCTGATGTATCAAGCGATCTGCGGGTATGTCTCGGACGCTTCTGGCGGGGCTGCTAGAGAGTTTGCTCTGTCATGGTTCAGGAACGCGCCAAACCTCGGCCCTACTGCACTCGAAAACCTCATTGAAAGATTCGGTGAGGACTGGCGCAACGATCTGAGAGACTTCCTGAACAAGGAGAATAATCGCGGTTCACTGGGAACCTTGATCAAGATCAGGAATGATACCGCGCACGGCAAGAGTTACGGTGGCGCTCTGGCCAACGTTGCCTCGTATAAGAAATTGGTTGATGACATACATGAGTGGGTGCATCAACGAATGATCGACGATTAAGCAGACGTCGGCCCAATGGAGTCCCGCAACCTGCGCCAGCACGTCATGCCGGAGCCGAAACCGAACTCTTGAGGCAGATGCTCCCACTGGACTCCGGTGCGCAGCACATACAGGACCCCGCAGAGCACCTCCCGGTGTCCCGGCCACGGCTTGCGGCCGGGACACCGGGAGCGCCGCTCGCGCTGCCGCGGCAACGGCTCCAAGCGGTCCCACTGCTTATCCGACACGATCTACGGCGATACCCCCACACAGGGGCGGACGCTCAACTCTTACCCCGGACGTGGCCGTCACCGCCTGCCCACCTCATTGTGTTGGCTGCTCTAAGACAGTCATCCCCCGTCCGTGGCAGGGCGGGTGGCCTTCGCGCTCTGCTGATCGGAGATGCGCGCCACTGTGCCCCGGTGACTCTGGATGAGGTGCCGCAGTTCCTTCGGAGTCGGCCAGGGCGCACAGCGGTGGATCATGCGGTGGCAGTTTGCGCAGATGAGTGCAAGGTCGCTGAGCTTGGTCCGGCCCTCGCCAGCCTCGTGCAGGGGTACGACGTGGTGGCACTCGATGTAGCCGCTGCCGCGGGCGCCGTAGACCTCCTCGAAGTCGAAGCCGCACGCCTCGCAGGCCAGCGTTCCGCCTTGCCTGAGGACCGCGGCGATCTTCTTCTTCCGCAGGCCCTTGTTCCGCTCCCGGCGCCTGTGCCGGCTCATCAGCAACCGGCCTTCGGGCGCGCTGTAATCGTCCAGGTCCTCGTCATCGTCCAGCGGCAGTGCCTGGAGGTCCCCCGCGGTGACGCCCTGCCGGATGAGCTGGGCCGCCTCGGTCATCTCGGCCGGCCGGGCCAGGAACTCGTGCAGCACCTCAACATCGAGGGCACCGCCGTTGGTGGGCTTGCCCCGGTAGTCCGGGTGGCGCGTGGCGATGTCGAACGTCTTGCGGGCCACCCCGTTAGGGTTGCGGAACTTCTCGTTGCGGTCGGCCTCGGCGTGGATCGGCATGAGCTGCAGGAGGCCGGACAGCTCGATGACGCGCGGGTCGTTGGCGTCCAGCCCCTTCCACCCGTTGGCCATCACGAGGTGGCAGGCCAGGATGATCTCATCGCGGGCCCAGTCGGGGTTCTTCACCGACTTGACCTCGAACCCGGCCCGCTTGAGCCAGGC
This sequence comes from Streptomyces sp. NPDC034670, assembly GCF_055574875.1. Taxonomy (NCBI): domain Bacteria; kingdom Bacillati; phylum Actinomycetota; class Actinomycetes; order Kitasatosporales; family Streptomycetaceae; genus Streptomyces; species Streptomyces sp. NPDC034670. The sequence goes on along the minus strand of NZ_JBVITR010000015.1, from coordinate 2,552 downwards.
CGCGGCGTGGTCCTTCCCGCCGCTGAACTCCTCCGGCAGCAGCGCCCGGCCGTGGTCCCACCTGTGCGCCACCCCGGCAATGGGCTTCGAGTCGTACTCCCGTCCCTCGTGCAGGAGGAGGTACGAGCGGGCCTCGCTGAAGCGGTACTTGGCCAGGAACCGCGCTCGGCCTAGCTCGTCGTACTCAGCGACGGCCTTGAGGATGGCATCACGTGTGATCGCACCTTTGCGCATCCCGCAAGCCTACGTGCGCGACTGATAGCGCAGCTCCCAAGTCTGTTGACTCCCCGGTACGTTGGCGGGCTGGTGTCGGTGGCCGTTCATCACGGTTCCCATCGGTGGCCAACCGTGGCGTGAGGCAGATCGTCGCGAGCTGCGTATCGCGGGACTCCGTCACAGTGGCGACGCTGATCGCCTTCGGCTTCGTGGCTGATGAGAGCGTCAACTCGCAGCAGAATTCGTACACCTGATCGGTTGCCTGGCTGTGGCGTGACGTGTTGTCAGTGGCGCCACCTAACATCACCAAGTGGCGGCCTCTCGCATGCGGACGCGGCCCACGGACGCATGCTTTACAGCGGAGGGTGACCGCGAGAAAATGATCAGGGGTGGCAGGTTTCACTGAGCAGGGGGAGTCATGACGCGCGTTTCCGAGTACTACTCGTTGGGGCGAACTCAGGGCACGCTGGATTTCGTGGACGTGGACACTGTCAACGATATCCGGGTGTACGTGGATCCCGGCTCAATTCGGTACCTTGAAGATGACTGGGGCAAGCAGTGCCTGAGAATGCTTGAGACTTTCTTCGACAGTGTCCTCGATTCCGTCCGCTCCAACGACAAACGCCGCACGGTGTCCCTGCTTAGTCAACTGCGTGAGCCGAATGAGACCCACCTGGGAATTTCGCGCGGCCGAAGCGCCGGCAGGGGATTCGGTAGTAAAATGGGTGCTGAGCTCGCGGATAAGCTGGCGAAAAGTGAGGCTGCGCGAACTGGTCTGATTCAGGACCTCGAAGATACTGCATTCTTCATCGGGGGTGTTGACATGGATATCATCTCCGATGTCACCACAAACATCATTCGTGGTCCTCTGATTACGTATACTCAGCAGATGGCGGAACTCTTCGGTATTCCGCTGACGGACGGCGTCGTAAGCGGTCCTGTTTGGAACCCTGTCAGCTTGGAGTGGGAAAACGGGTTCACTGAGCTACCGACACCTGACGGTAATAAGCTGTTGCTGGTGCCCAAGGTGATTGTGCGTCGGTCCATGCACATGTCCCGTAGCGAGTATTATCGAAATCACTTGGTTCCCGTACTTCAGGAAGAAGAGGAAAAGGCAGCCAGTAGAGGTCTTGCAGAGACGGTCCGCTCGCGCGGTAAGTTCCGGGTAACCAAGAAGGAGATTAAGAAGAAGTACGGCAGCACTAAACCTGACGTCACCCGTGAAACACTTAAGCGGCCGTCCGTTTACGAGAATTACAGGAATATCAAGAGGCAAGTTGCACCTCAGCCACTCTCTCATAGGGAACTGGCGGACACCGCGGATTCGCCGCTGCCTGACTACGAGCAACTCCTGCAGGACGTTCTGGATGTTCCGCCCGGTAAGGCTGACGCAACCCGATACCACGATGCCGTCGAATCGCTCCTGAGTGCGATCTTTTACCCTTCTTTGTCTATGTCGGAGAAGGAGTTTGAGATTCATGACGGACGTAAGCGAGTCGACATTGTTTATACGAACACGGCCAGGGACGGCTTCTTCAGGTTTCTTGTACGTCAGAGGATTCAGAGTCGCTATGTATATGTCGAGTGCAAAAACTACGGGAAGGAAGTAGCGAATCCAGAACTCGATCAACTCTCTTCGCGCTTCTCGGCGTTCCGTGGAGAATTTGGCATTCTCGCGTGCCGCTCGTTTCAGGACAAGGATCTCTTTCTTCGCCGCTGTCGGGACACGGCTCGGGACGGGCGAGGATTCATCGTTGCTCTCGATGATGAAGACCTGAAAAGGATTGTTGCAGACGTCTTGGCTGCTTTGAAGCCTGCCCCAATCGATCCGGACGATCCGGACCCTGCCCCGATCCGCCCCGTGCACGACTACCCGCTGCTGCATGAGCGGCTCAGGGAACTGCACACTTAGACACCCGCAGATGATCAACGGCGGACACAATCAGCGGACGCCTTAGCGATTGTCGGTCTGGCGTGCTGCCTCACACAGAAGGTCGGCGGAGCGGCTTTGGGCTGGAGCTGCTTTGGGGCGAGTGATCATGGCCCCGTAAGCTTCCGGCGGGTCGGGCAGTCTGTGGACCTGCCCGTTAAAGCACGACGTTGGGGCCATGATCTTCGAGGCTCGCGCCAAAGTGGCTGCCTAAAGCCGTGGAGCCGACCGCCCCAGCCACAGAGGGTTTTTCCTACCTTCGCCCGCATGCACGCAGCGCGCCGCCGGGGGGGGGGGGGGGGGGGGGGGGAAGGGGGGGGGGGAGGGGGGGAAGGGGGGGGGGGGGGCGGGTGGTGGGGGGGGGGGGGGACGTATAAGAGAGGCGCGGCCGACCCTCCTCTCGGTT
>NZ_JBVITR010000014.1:113384-138462 GCF_055574875.1 Streptomyces sp. NPDC034670 | reverse complement strand
CAGGATGTTCTGGACCGTCTCCTTGCCCAGGTAGTGGTCGATCCGGAAGACCTGTTCCGGGGCGAACACCTCGTGGACGATCGCGTTCAGCTCCTCGGCCGACCTCAGGTCGTGGCCGAAGGGCTTCTCGATCACCGCGCGCCGCCAGGAGCCGTTCCGCTGGTCGGCCAGTCCGTGCTTCTTCAGCTGCTGGATGACCACCGGGAAGGAGCGCGGCGGCACGGAGAGGTAGAAGGCGAAGTTGCCGCCCGTCCCCTGGGCCTTGTCCAGCTCCTCGATCGTGGCGCGCAGCCGCTCGAAGGACTCGTCGTCGTCGAAGGTGCCCTGCACGAACCGCATGCCCTGGATGAGCTGCTGCCAGACCTCCTCGCGGAAGGGGGTGCGGGCGTGCTCCTTGACCGCGTCGTGGACCACCTGGGCGAAGTCCTCGTCCGCCCACTCGCGGCGGGCGAAGCCGACCAGGGAGAAGCCCGGCGGCAGCAGGCCGCGGTTGGCGAGGTCGTACACGGCCGGCATCAGCTTCTTGCGCGACAGGTCGCCCGTCACGCCGAAGATGACCAGGCCCGACGGCCCCGCGATGCGCGGGAGCCGCCGGTCCGCCGGATCACGCAGCGGGTTGCTGCTGGACAACGTGTCAGCCCTCCGCGGGGGCGAGGCGCCGCAGCTCCGCCTCGGTCGACTTCAGCAGGTCGTTCCAGGAGGCCTCGAACTTCTCGACGCCCTCCTCCTCGAGGAGCTGGACCACGTCGTCGTACTTGATGCCGAGCCGCTCCACCGCGTCGAGGTCGGCGCGGGCCTGCTCGTAGGTCCCGGCGACGGTGTCGCCAGTGATCTCGCCGTGGTCCTCGGTGGCCAGCAGGGTGGCCTCCGGCATGGTGTTGACCGTGTTGGGGGCGACCAGCTCGGTGACGTACATGGTGTCCTCGTACGCCTTGTCCTTCACACCGGTGGAGGCCCACAGCGGACGCTGCTTGTTGGCGCCCTCGCGCTCCAGCGCGCTCCAGCGGTCCGAGGAGAAGACCTCCTCGTACGCCTGGTAGGCGAGGCGGGCGTTGGCGACGGCGGCCTTGCCGCGCAGCGCCTTGGCCTCGTCGGTGCCGAGCGCGTCGATCCGCTTGTCGATCTCGGTGTCCACGCGGGAGACGAAGAACGACGCCACGGAGTGGATCTTCGACAGGTCCAGGCCGCGCTCCCGGGCCTTCTCCAGGCCGGTCAGGAACGCGTCCATGACCTTGCGGTAGCGCTCCAGGGAGAAGATCAGCGTCACGTTGACGCTGATGCCCAGGCCGATGGTCTCGGCGATCGCCGGGATGCCGGCCTCGGTCGCCGGGATCTTGATGAGGGTGTTGGGCCGGTCCACCAGCCAGGCCAGCTGCTTGGCCTCGGCGACGGTGGCGCGGGTGTCGTGGGCCAGGCGCGGATCGACCTCGATGGAGACCCGGCCGTCCCGGCCGTCGGTGGCGTCGAAGACCGGACGCAGGATGTCGGCGGCGTCGCGGACGTCCGCCGTGGTGATCATGCGGATGGCCTCCTCGACGGTGACCCTGCGGGCGGCGAGGTCGGCGAGCTGCGTGTCGTAGCCGTCACCCTCGCTGATCGCCTTCTGGAAGATCGTCGGGTTGGTGGTGACGCCCACGACGTGCTGCTGGTCGATCAGCTCGGCGAGGTTGCCGGACGTGATCCGCTTGCGCGACAGGTCGTCCAGCCAGATCGCGACGCCTTCCTCGGAGAGGCGCTTGAGTGCGTCTGTCATGGAAATTCCATCTCCTACGTGTCGTATGTGAGCGTCAGCGCCGCGCTGCGGCGATCGATTCCCGTGCGACGGCGGCCACGTTCTCGGCGGTGAAACCGAACTCCTGGAACAGCACCTTGCCGTCCGCCGACGCGCCGAAGTGCTCCAGGGACACGATGCGGCCCGCGTCCCCCACGTACTTGTGCCAGGTGAGCCCGATGCCCGCCTCGACCGCGACGCGCGCCTTCACGGACGGCGGCAGGACGCTGTCCCGGTACCCCTGGTCCTGCTCCTCGAACCACTCGACCGACGGCATGGACACCACGCGCGTCGGCACACCGGCGGCCTGGAGCTGCTCGCGCGCCCCGACGGCGACGTGCACCTCGGAACCGGTGGCGATCAGGATCACCTCCGGCTCCGTGCTCTGCCCGGAGGGCCCCTCGGCCTCGAACATGACGTAGCCGCCGCGCGCCGCGTCCTCGTTCGGCTCGTACGTCGGCACGCCCTGGCGGGTGAGGGCCAGACCGTGCGGGGTGCCCTTGCCGAACTCCTTGGTCCAGCGCTTGAGGATCTCGCGCCAGGCGATCGCGGTCTCGTTCGCGTCGGCCGGACGGACGACGTTCAGACCCGGGATCGCGCGCAGCGAGGCCAGGTGCTCGACGGGCTGATGGGTCGGGCCGTCCTCGCCCAGGCCGATGGAGTCGTGCGTCCACACGTACGTCACCGGCAGGTGCATCAGCGCCGACAGGCGCACCGCGTTGCGCATGTAGTCGGAGAACACCAGGAAGGTGCCGGCGTAGATCCGGGTGTTGCCGTGCAGCGCGATGCCGTTCATCTGTGCGGCCATGGCGTGCTCGCGGATGCCGAAGTGGATCGTGCGGCCGTACGGGTCCGCCTCGGGCAGCGGGTTGTCCGCCGGGAGGAACGACGACGTCTTGTCGATCGTCGTGTTGTTGGAGCCGGCCAGGTCGGCCGAACCGCCCCACAGCTCCGGGATCACCGCGCCGAGCGCCTGGAGCACCTTGCCGGAGGCGGCGCGGGTGGCGACGCCCTTGCCCGGCTCGAAGACCGGGAGCTTGTCCTCCCAGCCCTTGGGCAGCTCGCCGGCCGCGATGCGGTCGTACTCGGCCGCGCGCTCCGGGTTGCGGCTCCGCCACTCCTGGAACGACTTCTCCCACTGCGCGCGGGCCTGCCTGCCCCGCTCCAGCGCCTTGCGGGTGTGGCCGATGACCTCGTCGGAGACCTCGAAGGTCCGCTCCGGGTCGAAGCCCAGGACGCGCTTGGTGGCCGCCACCTCCTCGTCGCCCAGCGCCGAGCCGTGGGCGGCCTCGGTGTTCTGCGCGTTCGGGGCCGGCCAGGCGATGATCGAGCGCATCGCGATGAAGGACGGCCGGTCGGTGACCTTCTTCGCCTCCTGGATCGCGTCGAAGATCGCGTCCGGGTCCAGGTCGCCGTCCGGCTTCGGGGCCACCCGCTGCACGTGCCAGCCGTAGGCCTCGTACCGCTTGACGGTGTCCTCGGAGACGGCCGTCTCGGTGTCGCCCTCGATCGAGATGTGGTTGTCGTCCCACAGCAGGACCAGGTTGCCGAGCTTCTGGTGGCCGGCCAGCGAGGACGCCTCGGCGGAGATGCCCTCCTGCAGGCAGCCGTCGCCGGCGATGCAGTAGACGAAGTGGTCGAAGGGGGACTCGCCCGGGGCGGCCTCCGGGTCGAACAGGCCGCGCTCGTAGCGGGCGGCCATCGCCATGCCGACGGCGTTGGCGACGCCCTGGCCCAGCGGGCCGGTCGTCGTCTCCACGCCCTTGGTGTGCCCGTACTCCGGGTGGCCCGGGGTCTTCGAGCCCCAGGTGCGGAAGGACTTCAGGTCGTCCAGCTCCAGACCGAAGCCGGCCAGGTACAGCTGGGTGTAGAGGGTCAGGGACGAGTGGCCGGCCGACAGCACGAAGCGGTCGCGGCCCACCCAGTCGGGGTCCGACGGGTCGTGCCGCATCACCTTCTGGAAGAGGGTGTAGGCGGCAGGCGCCAGGCTCATCGCCGTACCCGGATGGCCGTTTCCGACCTTCTGTACGGCATCGGCGGCCAGGACGCGGGCGGTGTCGACGGCCCGCTGGTCCAACTCGGTCCACTCGAGGTCTGTGGTGGTCGGCTTGGTGCTCACCCTGGGTCAGGGCTCCTCTCCACATGTCGGATGCCGGTGTCTGCCCACCGGCGTGGTCGAGCCTACCCCCGTGGGACGTGCGTTTTTCCTGGTCGTTCCAGAGTGTGGGAACTCCCGTGGATCCGCCTCCTGACTAGGTCGTCCGCCCGTTCGGCAGATGAATACGCAGCCGCTCATCCGGGTGCTCAATCGAGCTGGGAAGTGCCCCTCGGAGACCGTCGTCCAACACGACCGGACCCCCGGGGATGTGCGGGTCTGGGCAACGTCTACAGTGGCGTGGTACGCGCGAGCCACGACCGCCGTTCCCGAGCGGGGCTTGCTGGGATGTCTCTGTAGGGGTGTGCGTGACGGCCGTTGAATCCCGTCCAGCGGGAATGCTCGGGACGAGCCAGAGCCCGGCCCATCGGCCGTTCAGGGCGCGTGTCATGGCGTTCGTGGCTCTCACCAAGCCGCGGATCATCGAGCTGCTGCTCATCACCACCGTCCCGGTGATGTTCCTGGCGCAGCGGGGTGTGCCCGACCTGGGGCTGGTGCTGCTGACCTGCGTCGGCGGCTACCTGTCGGCGGGCGGTGCCAACGCGCTCAACATGTACATCGACCGCGACATCGACGCGCTGATGGACCGCACCTCCCAGCGCCCGCTGGTGACCGGCATGGTCAGCCCGCGCGAGTGCCTGGTCTTCGGCATCACCCTGGCGGTCGCCTCGACGCTGCTGTTCGGCCTCACCGTCAACTGGCTGTCGGCCTGGCTCGCCCTCGGCGCGCTCCTGTTCTACGTCGTCGTCTACACGATGATCCTCAAGCGGCGCACGGCGCAGAACATCGTGTGGGGCGGCATCGCGGGCTGCATGCCGGTGCTGATCGGCTGGACGGCGGTGACGAACTCGCTGGCGTGGGCCCCGGTCGTCCTCTTCGTGGTCATCTTCTTCTGGACGCCGCCGCACTACTGGCCGCTGTCGATGAAGGTGAAGGACGACTACGCGCGCGTGGGCGTGCCGATGCTGCCGGTCGTCGCCGGCAACAAGGCGGTCGCCAAGCAGATCGTGATCTACAGCTGGGTCATGGTCGCCGTGTCGCTGCTGCTCACCCCGCTGGGCTACACCGGCTGGTTCTACACCGCGGTCGCCCTGGCCGCGGGCGGCTGGTGGCTGTGGGAGGCGCACGCGCTGCAGAACCGCGCGAAGGCCGGGGTGACCGGCGCCAAGCTCAAGGAGATGCGCCTGTTCCACTGGTCCATCACCTACGTGTCGCTGCTCTTCGTGGCGGTCGCGGTGGACCCGTTCCTGCGGTGACCGCCCCGGGCGGAGCCGGGGGGGGGGGGGGGGGGGGGGGGGGGGGGGGGGGGGGGGGGGGGGGGGGGGGGGGAGGGGGGGGGGGGGGGGGGGGGGGGGGGGAGAGGAANNNNCGTACGCCCCCCCCCCCCCCCCCCCCCCCCCCCCCCCCCCCCCCCCCCCCCCCCCCCCACCTCCCCCCCCCCCCCCCCCCCCCCCCCCCCCCGTCGCCGTTCGGGCTACCCGTCGGTAGCATCCTGGTCATGGCAGACACGCAGCAGGTGGACCCGAAGGCCGAGCAGAAGGCGGCCCGGCTCGCCCGGCAGATCAGCGGCTTCGCCGAGGCGCACGGCGGCGCCGAGGGGCAGATCGCCTACCTCGGCCAGCGCGGCGCCCGGATCGTGCTCGTCGGCGAGGACGGCGGCTGGGGCGACCTGGTCGCGCCCTCCTACGCGATCGCCCAAAAGGCGGCCGAGAAGGCGGGGATCACCGTCCACGAGGACTTCGACGGCGAGCTCGCGGCCAAGGTCAGGACCGGCCCGTACGAGTGGAGCCGGATGGCGGGCATCCAGGTGGGCGGCCCCTCCAACGACTGACCGGCCCGGACCGACCGGCCCGGCCGCGGAACCTCCGCGCCGTCCGGGCGCCCCGACGGGTGGACCGGCGCGGCGCCCGGACGCGGCCCGGACGGATCGGTCCGCCGCCCCCGCAGGACACCGGTACTGCCACGGCGTACCGCGCACCGAGCCGGGCCCCGGGAACGCCGGGGCCCGGCTCGGTGCACACCGGGGTCCGCCCGTCCCCCCGGCACCACGCCCCTCGGCACCCGGGCCGGGTTCGCGGTACGCCGTCGGCGCCCGCCCGCCCCGGAGCCGCACGGCCCGCCCGTCCGTGGAGCGCGACCGCCCCGGTCCGTGCCCTGCCCCCGCACGCCGGAGCCGCCCTCGTGCGCACCGGCGGCCGTGCGGCGGCCGTCCCCGCGCGGACTCCCGGACCCCGGCCCTCCGGCAGCGCGAAGGGCCGGGACCCCTGGGGGTCCCGGCCCTCGTCGGCAGGTTCCGGCCCGTCCGCCGTCCGGGGAACCGGATGAATCAGATGAACCGGGGGGAAGCGAGACGCCCGGGCGCGCCGGGCGCGGGCGCCCGCCCGCCTACGCCCTGGCCAGGGACGTCTCGGCCGCCGGACCCGGCGTCCCGGTCACCGCCTCCGGACGCTCGCGCAGCGACAGCAGGACCCGGAGCACCCAGATCCACATCACGCACGAGCCGAACATGTGCAGGCCGACCAGGACCTCGGGGAGGTCGGTGAAGTACTGCACGTAACCGATCGCCCCCTGCGCGAGGATGATCAGGAACAGCTCGCGGGTGCGGTCCAGCGGGCCCTTGGGGGCGTCGACCGCCTTGAGGACGAACCACAGGGCGAACGCCAGCGTCACCACGATCCACGCCAGCACCGCGTGCAGCTTGCTGACCGTCTCCCAGTCGACCGGCATCCGCTCGACCTCGCTGGAGTCGCCCGCGTGCGGACCCGCGCCGGTCACCACCGTGCCGACCGCGATCAGCAGCACGGACACGGCCACCATGCACCACACCAGCTGCCGCACGGCCTGGCCGACCAGCGGACGGGGCTCCCCGTCGCCCTCCCGGGCGCGGTGCCACATCACGGTGGCGACCGCGATCAGCGCCGAGGAGAGCAGGAAGTGCGCCGCGACCGTGTACGGGTTCAGGCCGACGAGCACCACGATGCCGCCGAGGACCGCGTTGCCCATGACGATCCAGAACTGCGCCCAGCCCAGCCGGGTCAGGCGGCGCCGGTAGGGCTTCTGCGACCGTGCGGCGACGATCGCCCAGCCGACGGCGGCGCACAGCACGTAGGTCAGCAGGCGGTTGCCGAACTCGATGACGCCGTGCAGGCCCATCTCGCTGGTCGTGGTGAACGATTCCGCGGTGCACTTGGGCCAGGTGGGGCAGCCCAGGCCGGAGCCGGTCAGCCGCACGGCGCCGCCGGTGACCACGATGACCACCGACATGACGAGCGCGGTGAGGGCCGCCCGCCGGACCGTCCGGGGGTCCGGGGTCCAGCGCGCGGCGATGAAGGCGAGCGGGTTGCGCACGGCCGCCGAGGCGTCGGCGCGAGTCACGTTTGGCACGCGTCCCATCGTAGGACGCGGCTTGTGCACGCTTTCACGAGGGTCGCCCGCGCCGCGCCCCCGGGCTCACTCCCAGCGGAAGAACCTCCCGGCGGCCGCGAGCCCCGCGACCGCCCAGACGGCGAGGATCCCGAGGTCGCCCCACGGCATCCCGGCCCCGTGCTGGAGCACGTCCCGCAGTCCCCCCGAGAGCGCGGAGATCGGCAGCAGGCCGAGCACGTCCTGCGCCGCGCCGGGGAACTTGTCCAGCGGCACGACCACCCCGCCGCCGACGAGCAGCAGCAGGAACACCAGGTTGGCGGCGGCCAGCGTCGCCTCGGCCTTCAGGGTGCCGGCCATCAGCAGGCCGAGCCCGGAGAAGGCGGCGGTGCCCAGCACCAGCAGCAGGAGCACCGGGAGCGGTCCGCCCCGCGGCGACCAGCCGAGCAGGAGGGCGATCACCGTCACGAGGAGGACCTGGAGGACCTCGGTGACCAGTACGGACAGGGTCTTCGCGGTCATCAGGCCCCAGCGCGGCAGCGGGGACGACGCCAGTCGCTTCAGCACCCCGTACCGGCGCTCGAAGCCGGTCGCGATGGCCTGCCCGGTGAACGCCGTCGACATCACGGCGAGCGCCAGGACGCCCGGGGCGAGGAAGTCCACCGTCTCGCCCGCGCCGGTGTCCACGATGTCCACGGTGCTGAACAGCACCAGCAGCAGGGTGGGGATGACCACCGTCAGCAGCAGCTGCTCGCCGTTGCGCAGCAGCATCCTCGTCTCGAGCGCGGCCTGCGCGGCGATCATGCGGGGCAGCGGCGCCGCGCCCGGCTTCGGTGAGTAGGTGCCGGTGGCCGTCATGAACGCAGCTCCTTGCCGGTCAGCTCCAGGCCGTGCCGTCCCGGGGGGCGACCCCCGGACCCCCGGCCGATCCGGGTGTGGGCCGACGTCATGAGCGCAACTCCTTGCCGGTCAGCTCCAGGCCGTGCCGTCCCGGGGGGCGACCCCCGGACCCCCGGCCGATCCAGGTGTGGGCCGACGTCATGAGCGCAACTCCTTGCCGGTCAGCTCCAGGAAAACGTCTTCGAGGGTGTGCCGTTCCACCGAGATCCGGTCCGGCATCACCCCGTGCTGCGCGCACCAGGAGGTGACGGTGGCGAGCAGCTGCGGGCCGACCTCGCCGACGACCCGGTACGAGCCGGGGGTCACCTCGGCGGCCGAGGAGCCGTCGGGCAGGGCCTTCAGCAGGGAGACCACGTCCAGGCCGGGGCGGCCGGTGAAGCGGAGCGTGTTCTCGGCGCCGCCCCGGCACAGCTCCTCGGGGGAGCCCTGGGCGACGACCCGGCCGGCGTCGATGATCGCGACGTCGTCGGCGAGCTGTTCGGCCTCGTCCATGTAGTGGGTGGTGAGGATCACGGAGACGCCGTCGGCGCGCAGGTCCCTCACCAGGTCCCAGGTGGCGCGGCGGGCCTGCGGGTCGAGACCGGCCGTGGGCTCGTCCAGGAACACCAGCTCGGGGCGCCCGACCACGGCCATCGCCAGCGCGAGGCGCTGCTGCTGGCCGCCGGAGAGCCGCCGGTACGTCGTACGGCCGCAGGAGCCGAGCCCGAGCCGCTCGATCAGCGCGTCCACGTCCAGCGGGTGCGCGTGCAGCTTCGCGACGTGCCGGAGCATCTCGTCGGCCCGCGCGCCCGAGTAGACGCCGCCGGACTGGAGCATCACCCCGACGCGGGGCCGCAGCGCCGCCGCGTCCCGCACCGGGTCGAGGCCCAGGACGCGCACCGTGCCGGAGTCCGGCCGCCGGTACCCCTCGCACGTCTCGACCGTGGTCGTCTTGCCCGCCCCGTTCGGGCCGAGCACGGCGGTCACGCCCGGCCGGGCCACCAGGTCGAGGCCGTCCACCGCGGTCTTCGTGCCGTACCGCTTCACCAGGGCCTGGACCTGGACCACGGGCTCACTTCGCATGGGTCACGAGTCTAGGGAGGAGGCGGGCGCCCCCGGCCGCGGGGTTCCGGACTCCTCCGCCCCGGGGCCGGCGGCCGCGACCGCCGGCCGGCGCGCGCCGCCGCCCGACACCGCCGGGCCGGTCGGCCGAAGATCGTTTCCGCAGGTCGCATTAGGTCTGCCTAAGTGACGCAGCGCACCACCGGGCCGTCCGGGCGCGGCTTGCCCGGCTCGGACGAATTACGCAACAATGGTGTTGTGAAATACGGCGCAGCAGCGACAGGGCCTCCCCACGAGGAGCTGGCGACCGGTGAGCGGTCCACCCGCAACCGGGTCGCCCGCTCCATCCTGGACCACGGCCCGTCGACCGTCGCCGAGCTGGCCGAGCGACTCGGGCTCACCCAGGCGGCCGTACGCCGGCACCTGGACGCGCTGGCCGCGGACAACGTCGTGGAGGCGCGTGAACGACGGGTCTACGGCGCGCGCACGCGCGGGCGCCCGGCCAAGGTGTTCGCCCTCACCGACTGCGGGCGGGACGCCTTCTACCAGTCCTACGACCAGCTCGCCGTGGACGCCCTGCGCTGGATCGGCGAGAAGGAGGGCGGCGGCGAGGCGATCGCCGCGTTCGCCCGGGCCCGGATCGCCGCGCAGGCGGGTGCCTACCGCAAGGCGGTCGAGTCCGTGCCGCCCGAGAAGCGGACGGAAGCACTGGCCAAGGCGCTCAGCGCGGACGGGTACGCTGCAACGGCGCGCAGCGCGCCCCACCCCGAGCGGGGCGAGCAGCTCTGCCAGCACCACTGCCCGGTCGCCCACGCCGCCGAACAGTTCCCGCAGCTGTGCGAGGCCGAGACGGAATTTTTCGCCGAACTCCTCGGTACACACGTACAGCGGCTGGCGACCATCGCGCACGGCGACGGCGTCTGCACGACGTTCATCCCCAAGATTTCCCACCACGCATCCGCAAGCACGTCCGGGAGGAACCCCGCATGACTCTCCCCACGGAGACTGCCCACCCCGAGCTCGAGGGCCTGGGCAAGTACGAATACGGCTGGGCCGACCGTGACGACGCCGGTGCGTCGGCGCGCCGCGGCGTGGACCAGGACGTCGTCCGGGACATCTCCGCGAAGAAGGACGAGCCGGAGTGGATGACCAAGCTCCGCCTCAAGGGCCTGCGCCTGTTCGAGAAGAAGCCCATGCCGAACTGGGGCTCCGACCTCTCCGGCATCGACTTCGACAACATCAAGTACTTCGTGCGCTCCACGGAGAAGCAGGCCCAGTCCTGGGAGGACCTCCCCGAGGACATCAAGAACACCTACGACAAGCTGGGCATCCCCGAGGCCGAGAAGCAGCGCCTCGTCGCCGGTGTCGCCGCCCAGTACGAGTCGGAGGTCGTCTACCACCAGATCCGCGAGGACCTGGAGGAGCAGGGCGTCATCTTCCTGGACACCGACACCGCCCTGAAGGAGCACCCCGAGCTCTTCAAGGAGTACTTCGGCACGGTCATCCCGGCCGGCGACAACAAGTTCGCCGCGCTGAACACCGCCGTGTGGTCCGGCGGCTCCTTCATCTACGTGCCGCCGGGCGTGCACGTGGAGATCCCGCTCCAGGCCTACTTCCGGATCAACACCGAGAACATGGGCCAGTTCGAGCGGACCCTGATCATCGTCGACGAGGGCGCCTACGTGCACTACGTCGAGGGCTGCACCGCGCCGATCTACAAGTCGGACTCGCTGCACTCCGCGGTCGTCGAGATCATCGTCAAGAAGAACGCCCGCTGCCGCTACACGACCATCCAGAACTGGTCGAACAACGTCTACAACCTGGTCACCAAGCGCGCCGTGGCCTACGAGGGCGCGACCATGGAGTGGGTCGACGGCAACATCGGCTCCAAGGTGACGATGAAGTACCCGGCCGTCTACCTGATGGGCGAGCACGCCAAGGGCGAGACCCTGTCCATCGCCTTCGCCGGCGAGGGCCAGCACCAGGACGCGGGCGCCAAGATGGTCCACATGGCCCCGAACACCTCGTCCAACATCGTCTCCAAGTCGGTGGCGCGCGGCGGCGGCCGCACCTCCTACCGCGGTCTGATCGAGATCGGCGAGGGCGCCCCGGGCTCGAAGTCCAACGTGCTGTGCGACGCGCTGCTCGTGGACACCATCTCCCGCTCGGACACCTACCCCTACGTGGACGTCCGTGAGGACGACGTGTCCATGGGCCACGAGGCGACCGTCTCCAAGGTCTCCGAGGACCAGCTCTTCTACCTGATGAGCCGCGGCCTGTCCGAGGACGAGGCGATGGCGATGATCGTGCGCGGCTTCGTCGAGCCGATCGCCAAGGAGCTGCCGATGGAGTACGCCCTCGAGCTCAACCGGCTGATCGAGCTGCAGATGGAAGGCGCGGTCGGCTAAGGCACCACGCCGTTCCGTCAAGCCCCTTACGCAAAGGAAAGCGAGCACTACGACAGCCATGGCTGAGGCTCAGAACATCCCGGTGGGCTCCACCACCACCGGTTCGATCGCGGTCGCCGCCGAGTCGACCGTCGCCACCCGCATGAGCGCGCCCCCGTCCTTCGACGTGGCGGACTTCGCCGTCCCCCACGGCCGCGAGGAGGAGTGGCGGTTCACCCCGCTGGAGCGGCTGCGCGGCCTGCACGACGGCACCGCCACCGCCACCGGCGAGGGCGTCAAGGTCACCGTCGAGGCGCCCGAGGGCGTCACCGTCGAGACCGTCGGCCGCGACGACGCGCGGCTCGGCCGCGCGGGCACCCCGGTGGACCGGGTCGCCGCCCAGGCGTACTCCGCCTTCGAGCAGGCCTCGGTCGTGACCGTGCCGAAGGAGACCGTCCTCACCGAGCCGATCCGCATCGCGGTGCACGGCGAGGGCGGCACCGCCTACGCCCACCAGGTGATCGAGCTCGGCGCCTTCGCCGAGGCCGTCGTGGTCATCGACCACACGGGCGACGCGGTGCTCGCCGCCAACGTCGAGTACGTCCTCGGCGACGGCGCCCGGCTGACCGTCGTCTCCGTGCAGGACTGGGACGACAAGGCGGTGCACGCGGCCCAGCACGACGCGCTCGTCGGCCGCGACGCCTCCTTCAAGTCGGTGGTCGTCACCTTCGGCGGCGACCTCGTCCGGCTGCACCCGCGCGTCACCTACGCCGGCCCCGGCGGCGAGGTCGAGCTGTTCGGCCTGTACTTCACCGACGCCGGCCAGCACCAGGAGCACCGCCTCCTGGTCGACCACAACGTCCCGCACTGCAAGTCCAACGTCGTCTACAAGGGCGCGCTCCAGGGCGACGACGCGCACGCCGTGTGGATCGGTGACGTGCTCATCGAGGCCGCGGCCGAGGGCACCGACACCTACGAGATGAACCGCAACCTGGTCCTCACCGACGGCGCCCGCGTCGACTCGGTCCCCAACCTGGAGATCGAGACCGGCGAGATCGTCGGTGCCGGCCACGCCTCCGCGACCGGCCGCTTCGACGACGAGCAGCTCTTCTACCTGATGGCCCGCGGCATCCCGGAGAAGGACGCCCGCCGCCTGGTGGTCCGCGGCTTCTTCGCCGAACTGGTCCAGCAGATCGGCGTCCCGGACATCGAGGAGCGTCTGATCGCCAAGATCGAGGAGGAGCTGGAGGCGGCGGTCGCATGACCTTCCGACGCGCCTGCGGACTGGGCGAGCTGGAGGAGGACACCCCGAAGCGGGTGGAACTCGACGGCACGCCGGTCTCCCTCGTGCGGACCGAGGGCGAGGTGTTCGCGATCCACGACATCTGCTCGCACGCGAACGTCTCCCTCTCGGAGGGCGAGGTGGACGACTGCCACATCGAGTGCTGGCTGCACGGCTCGCGTTTCGACCTCCGTTCCGGCAAGCCCGACGCCCCCCCGGCGACGCGCCCCGTCCCCGTATACCCCGTAAAGATCGAAGGGGACGACGTGCTCGTCTCCCTCACCCAGGAGTCCTGAGGCACCCATGGCAACGCTTGAAATCCGAGACCTGCACGTCACCGTCGAGGCCGACAACGCCACGAAGGAGATCCTCAAGGGCGTCGACCTCACCGTGAAGCAGGGCGAGACGCACGCCATCATGGGCCCCAACGGCTCGGGCAAGTCGACCCTCGCCTACGCGCTCGCCGGTCACCCCAAGTACACCGTCTCCGGCGGCACCGTCACCCTCGACGGCGAGGACGTCCTGGAGATGTCCGTCGACGAGCGCGCCCGCGCCGGCCTGTTCCTCGCCATGCAGTACCCGGTCGAGGTCCCCGGCGTCTCCGTCTCCAACTTCCTGCGCACCTCCGCCACCGCCATCCGCGGCGAGGCCCCCAAGCTGCGCACCTGGGTGAAGGAGGTCAAGGAGGCCATGGAGCGCCTCAACATGGACCCGGCCTTCGCCGAGCGCAACGTCAACGAGGGCTTCTCCGGCGGTGAGAAGAAGCGCCACGAGATCCTCCAGCTCGAACTGCTCAAGCCGAAGGTCGCGATCCTCGACGAGACCGACTCCGGCCTGGACGTCGACGCCCTGCGCGTCGTCTCCGAGGGCGTCAACCGCGTCCGCGAGTCCGGCGACGTCGGCACCCTGCTGATCACGCACTACACGCGCATCCTGCGCTACATCAAGCCCGACCACGTCCACGTGTTCGCGAACGGCAGGATCGTCGAGTCCGGCGGCGCCGAGCTCGCGGACAAGCTGGAGAACGAGGGCTACGAGGCATACGTGAAGGGTGGCGCATCCGCGTGACACAGCTGCCGGGCCTCCTCGACACCGAGGCGATCCGCAAGGACTTCCCCGCCCTGGACCGCGTCGTCCACGACGGCCGGAAGCTCGTGTACCTGGACAACGCGGCGACCAGCCAGAAGCCGCGCCAGGTGCTGGACGCCCTGAGCGAGTACTACGAGCGCCACAACGCCAACGTCCACCGCGGTGTGCATGTGCTCGCCGAGGAGGCCACGGCGCTGTACGAGGGCGCGCGCGACAAGGTGGCGGAGTTCGTCAACGCGCCGAGCCGCGACGAGGTGATCTTCACCAAGAACGCCTCCGAGTCCCTCAACCTCGTGGCGAACATGCTCGGCTGGGCCGACGAGCCCTACCGGGTGGACCACGAGACCGAGATCGTCATCACGGAGATGGAGCACCACTCCAACATCGTGCCGTGGCAGCTGCTCGCGCAGCGCACGGGCGCGAAGCTGAAGTGGTTCGGGCTCACCGACGACGGCCGGCTCGACCTGTCGAACATCGACGAGGTCATCACCGAGAAGACGAAGATCGTCTCCTTCGTGCTGGTGTCCAACATCCTGGGCACGGTCAACCCGGTCGAGGCCATCGTGCGCCGCGCCCAGGAGGTCGGTGCCCTGGTCTGCGTCGACGCCTCCCAGGCCGCGCCGCACATGCCGCTGGACGTCCAGGCCCTCCAGGCCGACTTCGTGGCCTTCACCGGCCACAAGATGTGCGCTCCGACCGGCATCGGCGTCCTGTGGGGCCGCCAGGAGCTGCTGGAGGACCTGCCCCCGTTCCTCGGCGGCGGCGAGATGATCGAGACCGTGTCGATGAGCTCCTCGACGTACGCCCCCGCCCCGCACAAGTTCGAGGCGGGCACCCCGCCGATCGCCCAGGCGGTCGGTCTCGGCGCGGCGATCGACTACCTGTCGTCGATCGGCATGGACAAGATCCTCGCCCACGAGCACGCGATCACCGAGTACGCGGTCAAGCGCCTGGCCGAGGTCCCGGACCTGCGCATCATCGGCCCCGCCACGGCCGAGGAGCGCGGCGCCGCGATCTCCTTCGTGCTGGGGGACATCCACCCGCACGACGTGGGCCAGGTCCTCGACGAGCAGGGCATCGCGGTCCGCGTCGGCCACCACTGCGCGCGGCCGGTCTGCCTGCGGTACGGAATTCCCGCGACCACGCGAGCGTCCTTCTATCTGTACTCCACGCCGGCCGAGGTCGACGTCCTGGCCGAGGGCCTGGAGCACGTACGGAACTTCTTCGGATGAGGGGCTGAGGCGTGAAGCTGGACTCCATGTACCAGGACGTGATTCTGGACCACTACAAGAACCCGCACGGGCGGGGCTTGCGGGACGGCGACGCCGAGGTGCACCACGTCAATCCGACGTGCGGCGACGAGATCACGCTGAGGGTGAAGTACGAGGGCACGACCGTCAGCGACGTCAGCTACGAGGGGCAGGGCTGCTCCATCAGCCAGGCCAGCGCCTCCGTGCTGAACGAGCTGCTGGTCGGCAAGGACCTGCCTGAGGCGCAGCGGATCCAGGAGACCTTCCTGGAGCTGATGCAGTCCAAGGGCAAGGTCGAGCCCGACGACGCGATGGAGGAGATCCTGGAGGACGCGGTCGCGTTCGCCGGGGTGTCCAAGTACCCGGCCCGGGTCAAGTGCGCCCTCCTCAGCTGGATGGCGTGGAAGGACGCGACGGCCCAGGCACTGGGCGCCGACGCCGAAAGGACTACGGCATGAGCGAGACCGTGGAGATGAAGCCGGCCTCGGAGGAGGAGCTCCGCGAGGCCCTGATGGACGTCGTCGACCCCGAACTGGGCATCGACGTCGTCAACCTCGGCCTGATCTACGGCATCCACGTCGACGACTCCAACGTGGCGACCGTCGACATGACCCTGACCTCCGCGGCCTGCCCGCTGACGGACGTCATCGAGGACCAGGCGAAGTCCGCCACGGACGGCCTGGTCAGCGAGTTGCGGATCAACTGGGTCTGGATGCCGCCGTGGGGCCCCGACAAGATCACGGACGACGGCCGTGAGCAGCTCAGGGCGCTCGGCTTCAACGTCTGAGACGCACGGCACCACGACACGCGCAACGGCGACGCCTTCGGGCGTCGCCGTTGCGCGTGGGGCCGGCCGCCGTTGTGTACGCTCGTACACATGGGATACCTGCTGCTGGCCGGCGCGATCGTCGCCGAGGTGTGCGCCACCACCGCCATGAAGTACAGCGACGGCTTCAGCAAGCTGTGGCCCTCGCTGCTGACGCTGCTCGGATACGTCGTCTCCTTCGCCCTGCTCGCGCAGACGCTGCGCACCGTCGCCGTCGGCACGGCCTACGCCATCTGGGCCGGGGTGGGCACCGCCGCCATCGCGACGATCGGCGTCCTGTTCCTCGGCGAGGGGCTGACCGCGGCCAAGGCCGCCGGCATCGCGTTGATCATCGTGGGCGTGGTGGTGCTGAACCTGGGCGGTGCGCACTGATGGCCCGGCGCCACGACCCCGAACGGCGGCAGCGGATCATCGACGCGGCGATCCGGGTGGTGGGCAGGAGCGGCATCGCCGGCCTCAGCCACCGCAGCGTCGCCGCCGAGGCCGACGTGCCGCTCGGCTCCACGACGTACCACTTCGCGACGCTCGACGAGCTGATGGTCGCCGCCCTGCGGCAGACGAACGAGGGCTTCGCCAAGGTGATCGCCTCGCGCGGCGGCCTGGAGGACCCGCGGACCGACCTGGCGAGCGGACTCGCCGCGCTGATGGGCGAGTGGCTGGCCGGTGAACGCACCGGCGTGGAGCTGGAGTACGAGCTGTACCTCGCCGCCCTGCGCCGCCCCGCCCTGCGCCCCGTCGCGGCCGAGTGGTGCGAGGGCGTCGCCGAGCAGCTGTCCGGCCGCACGGACCCGGTCACCGCCCGCGCCGTGGTCGCCCTGATGGACGGCATCTGCCTCCAGGTCCTGCTCACCGGCCGGCCCTACGACGAGGAGTACGCCCGGGAGATGCTGGCGCGCGTCATCGCCCGGACGTGAGCGCCCTCCCCGTCCGGCGGCGTGCGGCCCGGCACGGGGGACGGCCGGTTCGCATCGCCGGGCTCCCGCCGGTTAGGTTGCCCTCATGACCGACACGACTGCTCACAGCACCACCGGCGCCGTGGCCGCCGGCCTCGCCACCGTCGCCGCCGACGGCACCGTCCTCGACACCTGGTTCCCCGCGCCCGAACTCACCGCCGAGCCCGGCCCGTCCGGCACCGAGCGGCTCTCCGCCGAGCGGGCCGCGGAACTCCTGGGCGGCGGCGCGGCCGCGGCGATCGGCCCGGACGCCCGCCGCGGCGTCGAGGTCGTCGCGGTCCGCACGGTCATCTCCTCGCTCACCGAGAAGCCCCTCGACGCGCACGACGTCTACCTGCGCCTCCACCTGCTCTCGCACCGCCTGGTCAAGCCGCACGGCCAGAACCTGGACGGCGTCTTCGGCTTCCTCGCCAACGTCGCCTGGACCTCGCTCGGCCCGGTCGCCGTGGACGACGTCGAGAAGGTGCGGCTCAACGCCCGCGCCGAGGGCCTGCACCTCCAGGTGACCTCGATCGACAAGTTCCCCCGCATGACGGACTACGTCGTCCCCAAGGGTGTCCGCATCGCCGACGCCGACCGGGTCCGCCTCGGCGCCCACCTCGCCGAGGGCACCACCGTCATGCACGAGGGCTTCGTCAACTTCAACGCCGGCACGCTCGGCACGTCGATGGTCGAGGGCCGCATCTCCGCCGGGGTCGTGATCGGCGACGGCTCGGACATCGGCGGCGGCGCCTCCACCATGGGCACGCTCTCCGGCGGCGGCAACGTCGTCATCTCCGTCGGCGAGCGCTGCCTGATCGGCGCCGAGGCGGGCGTCGGCATCGCCCTCGGCGACGAGTGCGTGATCGAGGCCGGCCTCTACGTCACCGCCGGCACCCGCGTCACCCTGCCCGACGGCCAGGTCGTCAAGGCCCGCGAGCTGTCCGGCGCCTCCCACATCCTCTTCCGCCGCAACTCCGTCACCGGCACGGTCGAGGCCCGTCCGAACAACGCGGTCTGGGGCGGCCTGAACGAGGTCCTGCACAGCCACAACTGACCGGCGTCCGGCCGCGGTCCGCGGCCGCCCCGCCGACCCGCGGCCGGCCCCGGTCGCCGCCGAGCGCCCTCTCACGGCCCGAGCACGGCTCGGGAGGGCGCTTCGGGTTCCCGACGCCGGTCCCGGCCCGGCCGGCCGGGTCCGGTCAGGCGGTCGTACACCGCCCTGAGCCCGTCGGCGGTCGCGCGGTCGGCGGGCCTCAGGGGCGGGCGGACCGGGCCCGCGGGCAGGCCCAGCGAGGCGAGCAGGGCCTTCGCCGTGACCGTGCCGGGGAGGCCGCCGGCCGTCATCGCCTCGATGAGGGCGGTCGCCCGGTGCTGGAGCCGGGCCGCCCGGGCGGTCTCGCCGGCGTCGAAGGCGTCCAGGACGGCGCGCGGGTGGTCCGGCACGGCGTTCGCGACCGTGCTGACGCAGCCCGCGCCGCCGACCGCGTACAGGGCCAGGACGTGCTCGTCGCAGCCCGCGTAGTACGCGAGGTCCGTGCGCGACATGACCTTCTGGGCGGCGAGGAAGTCGTACGAGCAGTCCTTGACCGCCGCGATCCGCGGGTGCCCGGCGAGACGGAGCAGGGTGTCGGGCTCGATGCGGACGCCCGTGCGGGCCGGGATGTCGTACAGGACGAGGGGGAGCTCCGTGGCGTCCGCGACCTCGCGGAAGTGCGCCTCGACCGCGTCCTGCGGGGGGCGGCTGTAGTACGGGGCCGCCACCAGGAGGCCGTCGGCGCCGGCCTTCTCGGCCGCGCGGGCCAGCTCGACGGTGTGGCGGGTGTCGGGGGTGCCGACGCCCGCGACGACCGACGCGCGGTTCCCCACCGCCTGGCGCACCGCCGCGACGAGGGACGACTTCTCCGCGTCCGTGGTGGTGGGGGACTCCCCCGTGGTGCCGGAGAGGACCAGGCCGTCGCAGCCGCGGGCCACCAGGTGGTCGGCCAGCCGCTGGGCGCCGTCGAGGTCGAGCGCGCCGGCGGGGGTGAACGGGGTGACCATCGCGCACAGGGCGCGGCCGAGGGGGCGCGCCGAGGGAGAGGGGGGTGCCGAGGAGACCATGGGAGCAGTCTCGGCGGTTTCACCGTGAAGGTCCACTTACCGTTCCTGTGCGGTACCGGTAAGCGGTGCTGTCGAATCGAGGAGGGCGGGAGGTGTTCCCCGCCCCGTCCGGGAGCGGTAGTGAGGGCCGGGCGCGGGTACCCGGAATCCCCCGACCGAGAGGAGGCGGTACACCGTGACCGGGACCATCGACCAACGGCCGGTCCGCGACGAGCACCACAGCGTGGGCGAGCTCGTCGGGCAGGCCACCGAACAGCTCTCACGGCTCGTACGGCAGGAAATGGCCCTCGCCAAGGAGGAGCTGTCCGAGAAGGGCCGCCGTGCCGGGCGCGGCGGCGGGATGCTGGGTGCGGCGGGGGCGTTCGCCTACGCGGGGCTGCTCGCGCTGGCCGGCACGGCCGTCGCCGCCCTCTCGCTGGTGCTGCCCGTGTGGGCGGCGGCGCTGATCGTCACGGCGCTGCTGTTCGCCGTCGCGGGCGTGCTGGCCGCCGCCGGCCGCAGCCAGCTGCGCCGGGCCACGCCGCCCAAGCCCGAACGGACGATGGGCAGCGTGCGGGCCGATGTGGAGGAGATCAAGGGAAGGGCGCACCGATGACGCAGGACGTGACGCGCGCGGGTTCGCACAGGGACGCGGGCGCGGAGGCCGCCCGGGGGGCGAAGGGGCCGGACGAGCTGCGCCGGCAGATCGAGCAGACCCGGCACGAACTCGGTGACACCGTGGAGCAGTTGGCGGGCAAGATGGATGTCAAGGGGCGGGCCCGGGCCCGGGCGGAGGACCTCCGGGACAAGGCCGGGGCGATGACCGTGCAGCTGCGCAGCAGCGCCGCCCACGCGGGGCGGGCGGGGTCGCGGTACCGGCAGCCGACGCTGGTCGCCGGGGCGGTGGCCGCAGTGGTCGCCGCGGCGAGCGTGGCGGTGCGGCGGTACGGGGGGACGGGTGCCGCGTGGACGCGCCGGCCCGTGGTGGGCCGGACGAGGCCGGGTGCGAGCAGGTGGGGGCGCGCGTCCCGGGCCCGCCGTCCGGTGGCGCCCGTGCGCCGTGCGCTGGCCGGCCTGAGGTCCGGCTGAGGCCGGAGCTTGACCTGAAGTCCGGTTGAGGTCGCAGGGTGGGGTCGTCGCGTTCGCCGAGCAGTGGAGGCAGCCATGACCCGTCGTACGGACCGCCACCCCGACCCCGCCGATCCCCGTGTCGGCGCGCCGTTCTTCAGCACCTGGCGGGTGGGGGCGCCCGAGCGGCAGGAGGAGGCCGCCGAGGCGATCGGACGGACCTGGGAGCGGCGGGCCTGGCCGGCCCCCGGGCTGCTCGGGTACCACGTCTACGCCGGGGAGGACGGGCAGACGCTGCTGCACTACTCGCAGTGGACGAGTGAGCAGGCGTACGAGGCGTTCGTGAAGACGCACCGGCAGGAGCGGGTGGACGAGATCGACACCGCCGTGCCGGGCATCGAGCGGGTGGCGCTGCACCGGTACCGGCGCTACCGCAGCGCCGCGCGCGAGCAGGGTCGGGTCCCCGGGTGCGTGGTGATCGTCGACGTGGAGTTCGAGGGGGCGGACCCCGAGCGGCTGCGGGACTGGACCGATGCCGTTCTCGAGGCTCTGGAGAGCGAGCCCGCCCCGCACCCCGGAGGGATCTCCGCCCACTTCCACCTGGGGACCGACGGGACCCGGGTGCTCAACTACGCCGAGTGGGAGAGCGCCCGGGCGCACGCCGACGCGCTGGCGGCGCCCGGCGACGGGGTCGGCTCGGCGACCGCCGCGTGGCGGCGGGTGCGGGAGTGGCCCGGGCTGAGGAGCAGCACCGTGCGGCGGTACCGGCACGTTCTCGGGCTGGTGCCGCCGCACGGGTGAGCCGGTCAGGGGCAAAAGCGCAGGACCTGCGGGTCGTGGTCGCTGATCTGGTCGTGGAACTCGGCGTTGATGTGCACGCTGTCGTAGTCGAACGCGCCGCGGCGGATCGACGGGCTGATCAGGATCTGGTCCAGCACCTGGCTGTTGCCCTGGTGGACGTAGGAGTAACGCTCGCTGCGGGGAAGGGACCTGATCGCCGACCAGAGGGTCCCGCCGCCCTCGAGGATCCCGGTCGTCCGGGAGAACTCGAAGTCGTTGAGGTCGCCCAGGGCGACGACGGCCGCGTTCTTCTGCGCCTTGAGGATCTTCGCGGTGAAGTCGTGGACCGCCTGCGCCTGGAGGTGGCGCTGGGCCTCCGAGCCGCGGGACGGCGGCTGGTACCGCGAGGTGAGGCCCTGGTCGCCGCCCTTGGAGGCGAAGTGGTTGGCGATCACGATGACCGTGCGGCCGCGGAAGACGAACTCCCCGGCCAGCGGCTTGCGGCTGTTCTCGAAGGCCGCGGACGCCGGGGCGACGCGGCCGGGGGAGACCGTCAGGGCCGCCTTGCCGCGGATCCTGGTGACGCCGGCGGCCGTGGTGGCGTCGCCGCCCGGGCGGTCGGTGAAGGAGACCCGCTCCGGGTCGAACAGGAACACCTGGCGGATGTTGCCCCCGGGCTCGCCGCCGTCGGCCTTGTCGGCCGGGTCGACCGAGCGCCAGTCGTAGCGCGGGCCGCCGGCCGCCTCGACGGCGTCGATCAGCCTGCCCACCGTCACGTCGGCGGCGACCGTACCGTCGTCGGTGGCGCCGTTGTTGTCCTGGATCTCCTCCAGGGACACGATGTCGGGGGACCTGAGGTTGTCCACGATCGCGGCGGCGTGCGCGGCGAAGGTGTCGTCGGCGGGGTCGAGGTTCTCGACGTTGTACGTGGCGACCGAGAGCTCGCCGGCGTGCTGCCTGCGGGTCGTCTCGCGCCGCAGGCCGCCCTTCTCCAGGGTGCCGAGCTCGTTCGCCACCAGGGTGTAGCCGCCGTACTGGTTGTAGTCCAGGGGGCCCGCGGTGGTGCCGGCGAGGGTGTCGCCGACGTTCGCGTCGGGGAAGTCCGCGGCGGCGCCCAGGGACTGGATCTGGAGGCGGCCGGTGTTCGGGTCGTCGTAGGAGCCGTAGACCGTGCCGCCGCGCCGGTTGCGGTTCTCCCGGGGCTTCACCGTGACCCAGAGTTCGGTGTACGGGTCGGTGGCGCCCACCACGCGGGTGTCGGACACCTGGACGTTCATGCCCTCCAGGGACTCGTAGCGGTCCAGGGCGTACGCGGAGGGGCGCAGCGGCAGGGCGTCGATCGAGCCGTTCGCGGCGGGGTCGCCGGCCGGGGCGTAGGCGGCGGGCACGGACCGCGCGTCGACGACGGCGGGGGCCGGGACCGGGTTGCCGCCGGAGACGACCGTGAAGGAGGGGCGCGTGATCTGGGTGACGGACTGGTTGCCGGAGG
Source organism: Streptomyces sp. NPDC034670 (assembly GCF_055574875.1). Classification (NCBI taxonomy): domain Bacteria; kingdom Bacillati; phylum Actinomycetota; class Actinomycetes; order Kitasatosporales; family Streptomycetaceae; genus Streptomyces; species Streptomyces sp. NPDC034670. The sequence continues at coordinate 116,047 of NZ_JBVITR010000014.1, read as the reverse complement.
AGGCGCCGCCCGGGACGTACTCCGTGACCGTGCCGGAGACGGTGACGGCGTCGCCCACGGCCACGCCCTTCGGGGTCGCGTTCGTGAAGACGAACACGCCCTCGCTGGTGGCGGGGTCGGCGTCCGGGACCGGGTCCTGGATCCAGAAGCCCCGGGAGGAACCGTAGGTGCGGACGCCGGTGACGATTCCCGCCACGTCGGCGACCTGCCGGCCGGCGTACGGGGATATGCGGGTGTCGCCCTGGATGTCGTGGACGCGCACGCCGTCGGCGTGCGCGGGGGAGGTGACCAGGACGGTGGACGCCGCGCAGCACGCGGCGGCGACGGTGAGCGCGGCGAGGCGCGCGGACGGCTTGCTCGGCAACGGGATTCCCTCCGGGAACAGGTGGAGCGCCGGGATGAGGACGGAGCGCGGACGGCGGGGCCGCGACCGGCGGGGCGGTGCGGCGCGCACGGGGACGACGGGGCGCGGCCGGTTCCCCGGAGGCCCGGTGTACAACTGTCCGCCGACTTCTACGCGCGTCAATCTCCAGCCTCGCCGGGCCACTTGTCAAGGTTTCGGCCACGTGCGGACGCCGGAGGGCAGATGAAGCGGGCGGCATGGGTGGAAATCCGTCTAGGCTGAGCGGCTGAGTCGTTGGAGACAGACGTCCAGTAGGAGAACCGCCCTGATGTCAGACAGCTCCCCCCTGCCGCCGGCGCGGCTGCACCCCGAAGCGGAGCTGGCGCGTGACGCGCTGTCCACCCCGTTGCTCTCCCGGGCCGCCCGGCTCGCCCGCTGGGCCGGGCCCCGGACCAGGGTCGACGCCGGCGGCGGGCTCGTCGAGGAGCAACTGCCGGAGGCGGCCGAGGTCCTGGGACTGACCGGGCAGGACGCCGCGGCCGACGCCGGTGAGGCCTGGCGCGTCGCCCTGGACACCGGGCTCGTCGAGGTGACCGACGAGGAGGAGGGGACGGTCGCGGCGGGCGCCGGCCTGGCACTGCTCACCGGGGGATCGCCGCGGGACGCGCTCGGGGTGTGGCTCGCCGCCCTGGAGGCGGTGCTCGCCGACGCGAGCGTGCCCGACCTGGGCGGGCTCGTCGACGCCGTCGCCGCGGGGGACGGGTCCGCGGAGCTCGGCCTCGGCTTCCTGCACGGGAGCCCCGAGGCCGAGGCGGAGTTCCTCGACGGCGTGCTCGGCAACCTGTACCTGCTGACGGTCGGCGAGGAGGGGGCCGCGGGGGCGCCGGTGCCGCTGCCCGCGCTGGCCGCGTCCGTGCTCGCCCCCGGCGACATGGCCGAACCGACCGACGAGGTCCTCCAGCAGGTGTCGGACGCCATGGTGCGGCTGGACGGCCGGTTCCGCACGCTGGAGACGGTGGGACTCGTGGAGTACCGGCCGGTGGACGAGGCGGTGCTGACCGGCGCCGACGACGGGCCGGCGGCGCCGGTGGACGACACCGACGTCTCCCGCTACGGCATGGTGCGGCTGACCCCGCTCGGACTGTACGGACTGCGCGCCCGGCTGCTGGAGGCCGGCTTCGACGCCCCGGCGGTCGGGGACCTCGCGGACAAGGGCGCCGACGCGCTGCTCGACGGCACGGCTGCCTTCCCGCCGGCGGCGGCCCACGCGGAGACCGAGCACTGGCTGAACCGGCGTGAACCGCTCGACGCCGCACGGGAACTGCTGTCCGCGGCGCGCGGGGCGGACGAGGGCGCGCCGCTGCGGCGGCTGCGCTGCCAGCAGGCGCTGTCGCTGGTCGGCGCCTCGGCCGAGCCGGCCCTGCGGGAGGTGCTCGACGACGCCGAACTCGGCGGGCTGGCACGGGTCTGGCTGACCGAGCACGGAGCGGCCGACGTACCGCCCCCCTCCGAGGCCATGGTCTTCTGGCTGACCATCGACACGGTGGCCGCCCAGCTCGCGGCCGAGGGCAACTCCGAGGAACTGCGCGACCTGGTGGAGGGACTGGCGAGCCGGCACGGCGGCTTCTTCGACACGGCCTGGCGGGTGGACCACCCGGCCACGGCGGACGTGCTGGAGGCGATGGGCCGGCTGCACCCGGACAGGAGGATCGCCAAGGAGGCCCGGAAGGCGGCCTTCAAGGCCCGGTCGCAGCACGGGGGCTGAACCGCGGCCGGCGGTCCGCCGGCCGCCCGGGCACGCCTCGCGGTTCACCCGGGCGGGGTGCGGCGCGACCCCCCGGGTGCGGACGGTGTTCAGGCGCGGGCGGAAGGGTGGCGCCGCACGGACTCCGCCCCCGCCACGGCCTGCCGGCCGTCACCGCAGACCCCATGCCGCTCACCCGCAGGGACGTCGCCGGGAACTCCGCGATCACCGGTGCCGGTGTCGCACCGGTGGGCGGCGCCGGGGTCCTCTCCTGCGCGCCCCAGGCCCTCGCGGCCGTCGACGCCGAGAGCGGGCGCGCGTACCCCGTCGCCCGCGACGAGCTGGACATCGGCACCGCACGGGAGCCGGAGTTCGGCGGGTTCACCGGGGTCACCTTCCCGCCCGACGGGAGGACCCTGTACGCCGGCATCCGGGAACCGGGCCTCACGCTCGCCGTCACCGGGCCGGGGAAGCGACAGCGGCGCCGCTGACCCCGGGCGGGTGGGGGGGGGGGGGGGGGGGCGGGGGGGGGGGGGGGGGGGGGGGGAGGGAGGGGGGGGGGGGGGTGGCCCCTTC
>NZ_JBVITR010000014.1:102525-113374 GCF_055574875.1 Streptomyces sp. NPDC034670 | reverse complement strand
ATTCCTTTACGTCTCACCCCACGAACCCTCCCCCCCCACCCCCCCCCCCCCGGCAGGACACACCACAACCCCCCCCCCCCCCCTTGCTGGTTCCCCCCCCCCCCCCCCCCCCCCCCCCCCCCCCGCGGACGGTCACAGCGCCTGGGCGGCCGGCTTCACCATGCCCCGCACCGTGCGGGACTTCACGAAGTCGCCCATCGCCGTCATCTCCCACTCCCCGGAGAACTGGCGGATCAGCTTGGCCATCATCACGCCGGTCTGCGGTTCGGCGCCGGTGAGGTCGAAGCGCACCAGCTCCTCCCCGGTGGTGCCGTCCAGGAGGCGGCAGTAGGCCTTCGCGACCTCGGTGAACTTCTGGCCGGAGAAGGAGTTGACCGTGAAGACCAGGCCGGTGACCTCCTGGGGGAGGCGGCCGAGGTCGACGGTGATCACCTCGTCGTCCCCGGCGCCCTCGCCGGTGAGGTTGTCGCCGGAGTGCCGGATCGCGCCGTTCACGATCTGGAGCTTGCCGAAGTAGCAGCTGTCGACGTGGTTGCGCCGCGGGCCGTACGCGATGACCGAGGCGTCGAGGTCGATGTCCTTGCCGCGGTACGCCGGCTCCCAGCCGAGGCCCATCTTGACCTGGGAGAGCAGCGGGCGGCCGCCCTTCATCAGGGAGACGGTCTGGTTCTTCTGGAGGCTGACCCGGCCCTTGTCCAGGTTGATCTTCCCGGTTACGGGGGCGGCGGGCGGGGCCGGGGGCGCCGCGGGCGGCGCCTGCGGGGCGGCCACCGGCGGGGCCGGCGGGGCGACCGGCTGCGCGGGCGCGGGCGCCGGCGGGGCCGCGGCGGCCGGTTCCTCCACCGTGACGCCGAAGTCGGTGGCGATGCCGGCCAGGCCGTCGGCGTATCCCTGGCCGACCGCGCGGACCTTCCAGGCGCCGTTGCGCAGGTAGATCTCGACCACGACCAGGGCGGTCTCGGCACCGAGCCGCGGGGGGGTGAAGGTGGCCAGGACGGTGCCGGCGTCCGCGTCGCGGATCGTGGCCGTCGGTTCGATGCCCTGGAAGGTCTGGCCGGCGGCGTCGGGGCTCGCGGTGACGACGATCCTCTCGATGCCGGACGGCACGGCCGTGGTGTCGACCGTGACGGCGTCGGGGGCGGTGCCGCCGCCGGAGCGGTAGGTCACGCCGGGACCGGTGGGCTGGTTGTAGAAGATGAAGTCGTCGTCGGAGCGCACCTTGCCGTCGGCGGCGAGCAGCAGGCCCGATACGTCGAGCCGCACCGGAGCGGCGACGTCCACCGTCACGCGGGCGGTGGGGAGGGGAATGTTCGAGCCAGGGGTCATAGCGGTCATGCCGGGTGAACGAGCGAGGGTGTTTTGCCGTTCCCTTACCCGGGCGCCGCCCGGCGGGCCCGCGAAGCCCCCCGCACCCCGCGGCTTCCGCCCTCCCCGGGGGGCGGAAGCCGCACGGCGGGAAGGCCTACGGCACGACCACGATCTTGCGGCCCGCCCCCGCCGCGAACTGCTCCAGCGCCTCGGGGTACCGCTCCAGCGGGACGCGGTCGCTGATGAGGACCTCCGGGTCCAGGACACCGCCCGCGAAGAGGTCCGCCGCCCGTTCGAAGCTGTGCAGGACCGCCATCGAGCCGGTGATGGTGATCTCCTGGTTGTAGATGCGGTACGGGTCGATCGTCACCCGCGTCGCGTAGTCGGCGACGCCGAACTGGAGGAAGGTGCCGGCCTTGGCGACGCGGTCCAGGCCGTCCTGGATCGCCGCCGCGTTGCCCGTGGCGTCGACGACGACGTCCCAGCCCTGCGGGCGGTCCAGCTCGTCGGCGTTCGCGGCCGAGGCCGACACGCCCAGCCGGCGGGCCGTCTCCAGGCGCGCCGGGTTCACGTCCACCACGTCCACGCTCGCCGCGCCGGTCCGCTTGGCCAGCTCCAGCATCATCAGGCCCATCGTCCCCGAGCCGTAGATCAGCACCCGGGCGCCCAGGCGCGACCGGAGCACGTCGTAGCCGCGCACCGCGCAGGAGAGGGGTTCGATCAGCGCCGCGTCCTCGGTGCGGACGTGCTCGGGCAGCTTGACGCAGTTCGCCACCGGGGCCACCGCGTACCGCGCGGCGCCGCCGGCCGTGGTGACGCCGATCGCCCCCCAGCGTTCGCACATGTTGTTGTGGCCGATGCGGCAGTAGCGGCACTCGTGGCAGTAGAGGGAGGGATCCACCGCCACGCGGTCGCCCACCGCGACCTCCGTGACCCGCGTGCCGACGCCGACCACCTCGCCCGCGAACTCGTGCCCCGGCACGATCGGCAGCTCGGGCGCGAACTCGCCCCGGAGGATGTGCAGGTCCGTGCCGCACAGCCCGCAGGCCGCGACCTCGACGACGACCTCGCGCGGCCCGGGCGTCGGGTCCGGGACCTCGGCGACGACGGCCTTGCCCACGGACTCGATGACGGCGGCCTTCATTTCACGGCTCCCAACGACAGGCCCTGGACGAGTTTGTCCTGGGCGGCGAACCCCGCGGCGAGCACCGGCAGGGAGATGACGAGCGACGCGGCGCACACCTTGGCCAGGAACAGGCCCTGGCTGGTGATGAAGCCGGTCAGGAAGACGGGGGCGGTCTCGGCGACCACGCCCGTCAGGACCCGGGCGAACAGCAGTTCGTTCCAGCTGAAGATGAAGCAGATGAGCGCCGTCGCGGCGATGCCGGGCAGGGCGATCGGGGCGATCACGCGGGCCAGCACCGTCGGCAGCCGGGCGCCGTCGATCCGGGCGGCCTCGATGATCGCCACCGGGACCTCGGCGAGGAAGGACTGCATCATCCACACCGCGATCGGCAGGTTCATGGAGGTGTGGAGGACGACCAGCAGCCAGATGTTGTCGAGCATCCCGGCGTTCTTGGCGAACAGGTAGACGGGCAGCAGGCCGGCCACCACGGGCAGCATCTTGGTGGAGAGGAAGAAGAACAGGACGTCCGTCCACTTCCTCACCCGGCGGATGGACAGGGCGTAGGCGGCGGGCAGGGCCAGCAGCAGGACGAGCAGGGTGGAGGCGACGGACGCCACCGTGGAGTTGATCAGGGCCGGCCAGGGGCTCGCGCCGCCGCCCGCGCCGAAGAACTCGCGGTAGCCGTCGAGGGTGAGGGCGGCGGTGAAGGACGGCGGGTTGGTGGCCGCGTCGGCCTCGGAGTGGAAGGACGTCAGCGCCATCCAGGCGATGGGCAGGAAGAACACGATGCCGGCCAGCCAGGCGACCAGGCCGAGACCCGCGGTGCCGCGGAACCGGCCGCGGGCGCGTACGGCGGTGCTGCTCATGCGCGGGACACCTCCTCGCGGAACAGGGACGACACCACGCGCAGGGCGAAGGTCGCGATGATGAGGGAGCCGATGACGACCAGGACGCCGGCGGCCGAGGCGAGGCCGTTCTCGTGGGCCTGGTAGAAGGTCTGGTAGACGGTGTAGGGCAGGTTGGCGGTGCCGAGGCCGCCGGAGGTGAGGGTGAAGACCGCGTCGAAGTTCTGCACGATGTAGATCGAGCCGAGCAGGGCGCCCAGTTCGAGGTAGCGGCGCAGGTGGGGCAGCGTGATGTGGACGAAGATCTGCCAGTCGCCCGCGCCGTCGACGCGGGCCGCCTCGATCTGCTGCTGGTCCCGGCTCTGCAGTCCGGCGAGCAGGATCAGCATCATGAACGGGGTCCACTGCCACACCAGTGCGGCCTCGACGGCGATCAGCGGGGTGCCCGAGATCCAGTCGGGCTGGGGACCGCCGACGTAGTGCAGCAGGCCGTTGAGCAGGCCGTACTCGGGGTTGTACAGGACGTGCTTCCACAGCAGGGCCGCCGCGACCGGGACCACCAGGAACGGGGCGATGAGCAGGGTGCGGACGATGCCCCGGCCGCGGAACCTCCGGTCCAGGAGCAGGGCGAGGAGCAGTCCGAGGACCAGGCTGGCCAGGACGACCGCCACGGTGAGCAGGACGGTCGTCCAGACCGACGCGCGCAGGGCGGGGTCGGTGAGGACCTCCCGGTAGTTGTCGAGGCCGGCGAAGCGGCGGGCGTCGGGGTAGAGGGAGTTCCAGTCGAAGAAGGAGATCACCAGGGTCGCCACGAAGGGCAGCTGGGTGACCGCGATCATGAAGATCAGGGCGGGCAGCAGCGGGGCGCGGGTGGCCCAGGCGCGCAGCCGGGCGGAGGACCGGCGGGGGGCGGCGGGTGTCTGCGGTGCGGCCGCGGGGGCCGCTGTCGTGGCGGTCATCGTCCCTCGTACTCCTCGGCGATCTCTTCTGCGAGCTGCTGGGACTTCTTCAGCGCCGCCGCGACGGACTGGCGTCCGGCGATGGCCGCGCTGATCTCCTGGGAGACCTTGGTGCCGAGATCGGTGAACTCGGGGATGCCGACGAACTGGATGCCGGGCGCCGGGCGGGGCTGGACGCCGGGGTCGTCGGGACGGGCCTGCTCGATGGCCTTCCTGGTCATCTCCTGGAAGGCGGCGGCCTCCGCGCGGTAGTCGGGGTGGGCGTAGGTGGAGGCGCGCTTGCCGGCCGGGACGTCGGACCAGCCGCTCTCCTCGCCGACGAGCTCCTCGTACTCCTTGCTGGAGGCCCAGGAGACGAACTTCCAGGCGTTGTCGGGGTTGCGGGAGGCGTGCTGGATGCCCCAGGCCCAGGTGTAGAGCCAGCCGGAGGACCCGGTCCTCTCGACGGGGGCGGGCGCGTAGCCGACCTTGCCCTTGACGGGGGAGCCGGCGGCCTCCAGGGAACCGGCCGCGGAGGTGGCGTCGTACCACATGGCGACCTTGCCCTGGGTCATGTGGTTCAGGCACTCGGCGAAACCGGCCTGGGCGGCGCCGGACTCCCCGTGCTCGCGGACCAGGCCGACGTAGAACTCCGTCGCCCGTCGCCACTCGGGGGAGTCGAGCCGCGCGTTCCAGTCCTCGTCGAACCAGGTGCCGCCGAAGGTGTTGACCACCGTGGTCAGCGGGGCCATGACCTCGCCCCAGCCGGGCAGCCCGCGCAGGCAGATGCCCTTCATGCCCGGCTCGGCCCCGTCGAGTTCGGCGGCGAGGTCGGCCACCTGCCGCCAGGTGGGCGCGGCGGGCATCGTGAGGCCCTCCCGCTCGAAGACGTCCTTGCGGTACATCAGGAACGACGACTCGCCGTAGAAGGGCTGGCCGTAGAGCTTGCCGTCGTCGCCGGTGAGGGACCGCCGCATCGGTTCGAGGACGTCCTGCTGGTCGTAGCCGGGGTCCTCCTCGACGTAGGAGTCCATCTCGTGCAGCCAGCCGTTGCGGGCGTAGATGGGGATCTCGTAGTTGGACAGGGTGGCGACGTCGTACTGGCCGGCCTGGTTGGCGAAGTCCTGGCTGATCTTGTCGCGGACGTCGTTCTCCGGCAGCACGGTGAAGTTCACCTTGATGCCGGTGTCCTCGGTGAAGTGGGCCGCGGTCAGTTTCTGCAGCTCGACCATCTGCGGGTTGTTCACCATCAGGACGTTGACGGCGTCACCGCCGGCTCCGGTCCCGCCCGCTCCGACCCAGCAGCCGGAGAGCAGCGGGGCGAGCAGCGTCCCTGCGGCGACCGCGGCGAGTGCGGCTCGCGGTCTCCGTCGGCTCTGGGTTCGCATGGATCGCTCCTGGACGTAGAGGGAGAAAGCGGGCGTCACCCGGTGCGGGTCGGCCCGAGGGGGGCGTGAAACGGTGTGCTGATGCTGGTGTGCCGGTCCGGTCCTGCTCAGACCCGGACGACCTGGGGTCCGAGCAGGGAGTAGCGGTGGGCCTCGGCGGCCGGGAGCAGGGTGCTCGTGACGATCGCCTCCAACGCGCCGACCTCGGCGAACCGGCAGAAGCTGACCGCCCCGAACTTGGTGTGGACGCCCGCGAACACCACGCGCCGCGCGGCCCGCAGCGCCTGCGCCTTGACCTCGCCGACCGCCGGGTCGGGCGTGGTCAGACCGTGTTCGCGGGAGATGCCGTTGGCGCCGATGTACGCCAGGTCGATGACGAAGCCGGAGAGCATCCTCGTCGTCCAGTGGTCGACGGTGGCGAGCGTGCCGGAGCGCACCCGGCCGCCGAGCAGCAGCACGGAGAAGGCGCCGGCCTCGGCGAGGGCGCCCGCGACCGGCAGGGAGGCGGTGACCACGGTCAGCGGCCGGTCCCGGGGCAGGGCCTCGGCGATGAGCTGCGGGGTGAAGCCCTCGTCGACGAAGACCGTTTCGGCGTCCCCGAGCAGCTCGGCCGCGGCGGCCGCGACCCGGCGCTTCTCGGGCACGTGGCTGGTGGAGCGGAAGGCGAGGGTCGTCTCGAAGCCGGCGCTCTCCACGGGGCAGGCGCCGCCGTGGGTGCGGCGCACCAGGCCGTGGTCCTCCAGGGCGCGCAGGTCCCGCCGTACGGTCTCCTTGGCCACGCCCAGACCGGCGGCGAGCGCGGTGACCTCGACCGAGCCGGTGGCGCGCGCCAGCCGCACGATCTCGCGCCGGCGCTCCTCGGCCGTCCCGGGGCTCATGGGTCCGACCACCTGCTTCCTGAACTCGCTGCCCGTTCGGGCCCGGTGCGGCCCTCGCAGGATGTTCTACAGCGGGTGCGTGGTTCTGACCAGGCTCGTCGTGTGTTCGTTCCTGCCCGTTTGTGCCCGTTCGGATCGGGCGGTGCCCGTCCCGGACCTGCGTCGGGGCGGCCGGGGGCGTGGGAACGGGCGGGGCGGATGCCCGAACGCGGGGGGGGGGGGGGGGGGGGGGGGGGGGGGGGGGGGGGGGGGGGGGGGGAGGGGGGGGGGGGGGGGGGGCCTCCCCCCTCTCCCCCCCCCCCCCCCCCCGCCGCGAACGTCGATTTCGCGCCGCCGGGGCGCGCGTGGGTGCCGTCAGTGGGGCCAGATCGGCGGGTCGGTGACGAAGTGGCCGCCCAGGCGGGCGTGGGCCGGGTCGTCCGGGTCCAGCTCGCCCTGCTCGGCGAGGAGCTTCTCGGCGTACGGCTCGGAGTCGTCCTGCGGTTCGTAGCCCAGCGCCCGCGCGGAGGTGAGGTCCCACCACAGGCGGGTGTTGGCGGAGGAGCCGTGGACGACGGTGTGGCCGACGCCCTCGGCGGTCAGGGCCGCGTGGAAGAGGCGGGCGCCGTCGGCGGGGCTCATCCACACCGAGAGCATGCGCACGCTGGTCGGCTCGGGGAAGCAGGAGCCGATGCGCACGGAGACGGTCTCCAGGCCGTGCTTGTCCCAGTACAGCTGGGCGAGGTCCTCGCCGAAGCACTTGGACAGGCCGTAGAAGGTGTCGGGGCGGTGCGGGGCGCCGACCGGGATGAGGGGGTCGTCGCCCCGCGGGCGCGGGGTGTAGCCGACGGCGTGGTTGGAGGAGGCGAAGACGATGCGTCCGACGCCCTCCTCGCGGGCGGCCTCGTAGAGGTGGTAGGTGCCCTCGATGTTCGCCTTCAGGATCTTCTCGAAGGGGGCTTCCAGGGAGATGCCCGCGAGGTGGATGATCGCGTCGACCCCGCGGACCGCCTCGCGCACGGCCTCCCGGTCGGCGAGGTCCGCGACGATCGCGTCCGGCTCGCCCTCGACCGGGCGCAGGTCGAGCAGGCGCAGCTGGTAGCCGTAGTCCGGGAGCAGGTCCCGCATCAGGGTGCCGAGCCCGCCGGCGGCGCCGGTGAGCAGAACGGTGCGGGGAGCGGGCATCCTCGGGTCTCCTTGCGTCGGCGGCCGTGCGCGCGGGGCACGAACGTGCACGTGGACGCACGGCATTCATAAGTGTGGACACGCTAAGGAGGTGGGGCGTGGCCCGTCAAGTGTCGCCCCTCTCCTCGTCGAACGGAAGAATCCGCTGGTGTACGCCGGGTGGAGGCGCTTGACCGGCGCGCCGGGGGCGGCTTAGCGTGGAGCCGTTCAGAGATGTAGACGGTAATCAAGAATATGGACCTGGGAGAGCTCGTGACGTCAGCCCCTCTCACCGCCCGGCTCAGTATCCCCGGCGGGCCGCTGTTCTTCCCGGTCACCGCGTACGGGCCCGACGGCACCGTCGACCTCGACACCTACCGCGCCCACGTGCGGCGCGGGGTGGAGGCCGGGGCCGCCGCCGTGTTCGCCTGCTGCGGCACCGGGGAGTTCCACGCGCTGACGCCCGAGGAGTTCGAGCGGTGCGTGGCGGCCGCCGTCGAGGCGGTCCGGGGCCGCGTCCCGGTCGTCGCGGGCGCCGGGTACGGCACCGCCCTCGCGGTGCGCTACGCCCGGCTCGCCGAGCGGGCGGGGGCCGACGGGCTGCTCGCCATGCCGCCGTACCTGGTCCGGGCCGCGCAGGAGGGACTGCTGCGGCACTACCGGGAGCTGGCCGCCGCGACCTCCCTGCCCGTCGTCGTCTACCAGCGCGACAACGCCGTCCTCGCCCCCGGGACCGTCGTCGAACTGGCCCGCACGGACGGCATCGTCGGCCTCAAGGACGGCCACGGCGACCTCGACCTCATGCAGCGGACCGTCAGCGCCGTGCGCACCGGGGCCCCGGGCGACTTCCTCTACTTCAACGGGCTGCCCACCGCCGAACTGACCCAGCCCGCCTACCGAGGCCTCGGCATCACCCTCTACTCGTCCGCGGTGTTCTGCTTCGCCCCCGAGATCGCCCTCGCCTGCCACACGGCCTTCCGCACCGGCGACGAGGCCACCGCCCACCGCCTGCTGGACGGCTTCTACCGGCCCTTCGTCGAACTGCGCGACCGGGGCAGCGGCTACGCCGTCTCCCTCGTCAAGGCCGGCGTGCGCCTGCGCGGGCTGGACGTCGGGGAGGTCCGGCCGCCGCTGCACGAGCCGGCCGAGGACCACGTCAAGCAGCTCGCCCGGCTGATCGAGCGGGGACAGGAACTCCTGGAGGAGGACAAGTGAGGGCGTCGGCGTTCGTCTACCCCTGGGACGTCAACGGGGACCCGGAGGCACCCGCGCGGATCGCCGCGCTCGGCGCGGCACAGGTGACGCTCGCCTCCGCCTACCACTCCACCCGCGCGCTGACCCCCCGCCACCCGCGCCACCGCGTCGTCACCGCCGAGCACGCGGCCGTGCTCTACCCGGTCGGCGAGCGCTGGTCCGGCCGCGCCCTGCGCCCGTACCCGGCCGGCGACTGGGCCCCGGGCGACGCCTTCGGCGAGGCCGCCGGCGCGCTCGCGGACGCGGGGCTGGAGGTGCACACCTGGGTGGTCCTCGCGCACAACTCCCGCCTCGGCGCCGAGCACCCGGACACCTCGGTGGTCAACGCCCACGGGGACCGCTACCCGTGGGCGCCGTGCATCGCCCAGCCCGCCACCCGCGCGTACCTGACCGACCTCGCCGCCGAGGCGGCGGTGCGGCCCGGGGCGCGCGGCACCGAGCTGGAGTCCCTCGGCTGGTACGGGCTGGCCCATCTGCACGCCCACGACAAGACCGCCGGCGTCGGCCTCGGGGACGCCGGGCAGTACCTGATGTCGCTGTGCTTCTGCCCGTCCTGCCGCGACGGCTACGGCGCCCACGGCCTGGACGCCGACGAGCTCGCCGCCGCCGTCCGGGGCGCGCTCGAGCCGGTGTGGCGGGGGGCGGCGCCCTCCGGCGGAGGCTGGGCGGGGGTCGAGAAGCTCCTCGGCGAGGCGACGGCGAACGCCACCCGCGCCTGGCGCGACGAGACGGCCCGCACGCTCCAGGAGGCGGCGGTCCGGGCGGTGCGGGAGGCGGCGCCCGAGGGCTTCCGGGTGCTGCTGCACGCGGATCCGGTGTCGTACCACTGCGGCGCCAACGCCGGCGTCGACCCCGCGCACGTCCTCTCCGTCGCCGACGGCGTGGTGGTGCCCTGCGCCCAAGGCCCCGGCCTGCTCGCGCCGTTCGCGCGGGAGGGCCGCGAGGACGCCGTCCTCGCGGCCAACTTCACGGTGGTCTCCGGCATGGGCGGCAGCCCCGGCACCCTCGCGGCGGACGCGGCCGAGGCGCGCCGGCTCGGCGCGACGGAGCTGCGGCTGTATCACGCGGGGCTGGCGTCGGACGGGGACCTGGAGGCGGTGCGCTCGGCGCTCGCCGCGCTCTGAAGCAGCGCCACCGCCGGCAGCGCGAGCCCCGGGGCGACCGGCGGCAGCCGGTGGCCGAGCGGTCCGGCCAGGGCCGCGCCGGCCGCCGGCCCGAGCCCGTTCGGCGTGAACACCGGCGTCCGGGCGGTGGCGGCGACCCGCCCCGGCAGCGGTCCGGGCGTCTCGCGCCGCACGCCGGCGCCGGCGGTTCGTCCGGCACGGCGCGCAGCGCCACCGCGGCGGCCGGCGGACCGGTCCCGTGCGCCGCGAAGCGCCGTTCGCCCAGGCGGCGCAGGGCGGGACCGGGGAGCAGGCCGAGGGCCACCGGGCCCGCTCCCGGACCGCGTACAGCACACCGGCGTACGCGGGGGAGCGGCCCGGGCCGTCCACGACGGCGTACACCAGCGCCCCGTTCCGTCCCGCGCGCAGCACCGTGGCGCCGCCCGCCGGGACCGGCGGGCGCAGCAGCGGGTGCGACCACGGGGAACGGGCGCCCCGCGCCGTCCGCTCCCGGCGGCCGCCCGCGGACGGCCCGGGCCGCTCCTCCCGCACGCGCGGCAACGCGTACAGCACCGTCGCGCGCAGGAGGGCGACCGCGGCGAGGAGGGCCACCGTCCTCCCGGGAGCACCCCACCGGGAGGTCCGCGGCCCTCCGCGACGCCGGGGCCGGGTCGTTCGCGGAGTTGCCGGTGCACACGGAAGCGGCGCGGCCGGTCGCCGTGCGGACCCCGCGCTCGCGGGACGGCCCCCTCACGGCCCCGGGGGGGGGCGGGGGGGGGGGGGGGGAAGGGGGGGGGGGGGGGCGGGGAGAGGGGGGGGGCGGTGGTTCCACGGGGATGGGGGGTGGGGGGGGGGGTGCGGCCGGG
>NZ_JBVITR010000014.1:0-102515 GCF_055574875.1 Streptomyces sp. NPDC034670 | reverse complement strand
TCTTCCCCCGCCTCAAGACCCACCCCCCCCCTCCCCCCCCCCCCCCCCCCCCCCCCCCCCCCCCCCCCCCCCCCCCCCCGACCCCCCCCCCCCCCCCCCCCCCCCCCCGGGGCCGGCCTGCCCGGAGACCGGGGGGACCCCGCCGCTCCAACGGAACCGGGAGTTCGAGGGCGGGCCCCGCCCGCGACGGACGCCTTCCGTCCCCGTCGGACCCGCCCGCGACACCGGCCCGTTCCTCCGTGAGGCGGACGGCCGCGGGCGTCGCGACGGCGAACGGACGCACCCGGCGCCGAAGGACGCCGCTTCCGCGGGCGGTCCCGTCCGGGCCGCCCGGCGGGTCACCCGTCCGGTGGCCGGACGGCAACCGCAAGTTCCTTTGTCAGAAGCATTGACGGACCCGCGGGGCCACTCCTACGGTCATCCGCGTCGTACTTCGTACGTCATATATGAGACGCGATATGCGAGATCCGAGAGGCGCGCATGACCTCTGTGCCCACCCCGATCCCCTCCCGCACGCAGTACGTGCTGGAGGAGATCAAACGCCGCATCCTCACCGGCCGGCTGACGCCGGGCCAGGCCCTGGTCGAGACCGATCTCGCCGCGCAGTTCGGGGTGTCCAAGACCCCGGTGCGCGAGGCGCTCAAGACCCTGGCCGGCACCGGTCTGGTGGTGATGAGCCAGTACAAGGGCGTCACGGTGCGCATGGTCGACGCGGACATGGCGCGCGAGGTCTACGACGTGCGCCTGCTCCTCGAACCCGAGGCCCTCAAGCGCGCCGTGCGGCGCGGCGCCTCCCTCGACGCCGCCCGCTCCGCGCTGACCCGGGCCGACGAGGCCACCGACACGGCCGAACGGTCGCTCGCCAACCGCGAGTTCCACCGCGCCCTCTACCTGCCGTGCGGCAACCCGCTGCTCGGCCGGATGCTCGACGAGGTCCGCGACCAGGCCGCCCTCGTCTCCGCCGTCGCCTGGGCCGCCGACCCCTCCTGGGAACAGGAGGCCAGCGAGCACCGCGAGATCCTGCGGCTCGCCCTCGGCGGGGACGCCGACGGCGCGGCACGCGCCCTGCACGCGCACATCGCGTCGTTCGTGCGCAGGGCGTTCCCCGAGGCGGGATGCGACATCCCGGAGGCCCCGGACGCCCCGGACGCCCCGCACATTCAGGACGCCCAGAAAGAGGACGCTCAGGCATGACGACGACGTTCGAGACCCAGCGGACGGCCCTGGCCGACGTGGTGGCGATCCCGGTGACCCCGTTCGCCGAGGACGGTTCCGTGGACCCCGGCACCTACCGGACCCTGCTGCGCCGTCTCCTCGACGGCGGCATCACGACCCTCACCCCCAACGGCAACACCGGCGAGTTCTACGCCCTGACCCCCGAAGAGCGCCGCCTGGTCACCGAGCTGACCCTCGAGGAGGCCGGCGACGGCTCGGCGGTCCTGGTCGGCGTGGGCCACGACGTGCCGACCGCCGTCGCCTCCGCCCGGCACGCCCGGGACGCCGGCGCGCGGATGGTGATGGTGCACCAGCCCGTCCACCCCTACGTCTCCCAGAGCGGCTGGGTCGACTACCACCGCGCCATCGCCGAGGCCGTGCCCGAGCTGGGCGTCGTCCCCTACATCCGCAACGCGCAGCTCACCGGCGCCCGCCTGGCCGAACTCGGCGACGCCTGCCCCAACGTCATCGGGGTGAAGTACTCCGTGCCGGACGCGGCGAGGTTCGCCGCCTTCGCCCGGGACGCGGGCCTGGACCGGTTCGTGTGGGTGGCCGGCCTCGCCGAGCCGTACGCGCCCTCCTACTTCTCGGCCGGCGCCACCGGCTTCACCTCCGGGCTGGTCAACGTCGCCCCGTCCGTCTCGCGGGACATGATCGAGGCGCTGCGCGCCGGTGACTACCCGGCCGCCATGAAGGTGTGGGAGCAGATCCGCCGCTTCGAGGAACTGCGCGCCGCCAACGGCTCCGCCAACAACGTCACCGTCGTCAAGGAGGCCCTCGCCTCCCTCGGCCTGTGCCGCCGCGAGGTCCGCCCGCCGAGCAAGCCCCTGCCCGAGAGCGAGCGCGCCGAGGTCGCCGCCATCGCCGCCGGATGGTCCGCATGAGCACCCCCGCCGAACAGCGCAAGCGGCCCGAGGAGCTGCGCAGCCACCAGTGGTACGGCAGCGGTGTCGCGTCGGGCCTGCGCTCCTTCAGCCACCGCGCCCGCACCCGCCAGCTGGGCTACCTGCCCGAGGAGCACCTGGGCAAGCCCGTCGTCGCGATCCTCAACACCTGGTCCGACATCAACCCCTGCCACGTCCACCTGCGGGACCGCGCGCAGGCCGTGAAGCGCGGGGTGTGGCAGGCGGGCGGCTTCCCGCTGGAGTTCCCGGTCTCCACCCTCAGCGAGACCTTCCAGAAGCCGACCCCCATGCTCTACCGCAACCTCCTCGCCCTGGAGACCGAGGAGCTGCTGCGGTCCTACCCGGTCGACGGGGCCGTGCTGATGGGCGGCTGCGACAAGTCCACGCCCGCCCTGCTCATGGGCGCGGCCAGCGCCGGCCTGCCCACCGTCTTCGTGCCCGCCGGGCCGATGCTCCCCGGCCACTGGCGCGGACAGACCCTCGGGTCCGGCACCGACATGTGGAAGTACTGGGACGACAAGCGGGCCGGCGTCATCGGCGACTGCGAGATGCAGGAACTGGAGAGCGGCCTGGCCCGCTCGCCCGGCCACTGCATGACGATGGGGACGGCGTCCACGCTGACCGCCGCCGCCGAGGCCCTCGGCGTCACGGTCCCGGGCGCGTCCAGCATCCCGGCCGTCGACTCCGGGCACGACCGGATGGCCGCGAGGGCGGGCATGGCGATCGTCGACCTGGTCCACAAGGACCGCAGGCTGAGCGACATCCTCACCGCCCAGGCGTTCGAGGACGCGGTGACGACCGTGCTCGGACTCGGCGGCTCCACCAACGCCGTGATCCACCTGATCGCCATGGCCGGCCGCGCGGGGGTGAGGCTCACCCTCGACGACTTCGACCGCATCGCCCGCACCGTCCCGGTGCTCGCCAACGTGCGGCCCGGCGGACAGAAGTACCTGATGGAGGACTTCCACTTCGCCGGCGGCCTGCCCGGGTTCCTCTCCCGCATCCCGGACCTGCTCCACCTGGAGCGGCCCACCGTCTGCCACGACACCCTGCGCGAGCAGATCGCCGGCGCGCAGGTGCACGACGACGACGTCATCCGCCCCCGCGACAACCCGGTCGCGCCCGAGGGCGGGGTGGCCGTGCTGCGCGGCAACCTCTGCCCGGACGGCGCCGTCATCAAGCACATCGCCGCCGAACCGCACCTGCTCAAGCACACCGGTCCCGCCGTCGTCTTCGACGACTACAAGGAGATGCAGCGGACCATCAACGACCCGTCGCTGCACATCACCGCCGACCACGTGCTCGTGCTGCGGGGCGCCGGCCCCAAGGGCGGCCCGGGCATGCCCGAGTACGGGATGCTGCCGCTGCCCGACCACCTGCTCAAGCAGGGCGTGCGGGACATGGTGCGGATCTCCGACGCCCGCATGAGCGGGACGAGTTACGGCGCGTGCGTGCTGCACGTGGCCCCCGAGTCGTACGTCGGCGGACCGCTGGCCCTGGTGCGCAGCGGGGACATGATCACCCTCGACGTGGCGAACCGGGTCCTCCGGCTCGAGGTGAGCGACGAGGAACTGGACCGGCGCAGGGCCCAGTGGACGCCGCCGCCCGTGCGGTACGAACGCGGCTACGGCGCGCTCTACCACGACCAGATCACCCAGGCCGACACCGGCTGCGACTTCGAGTTCCTCGCCCGGCCGGGCAAGGTGCAGGACCCCTACGCGGGCTGACCCGGCGTCCGGCCCGGTCCCCGCACACCTACGAAGAAAGCGCTTCACCCGCTCACGCACGACACAGCACGACGTACCGAGAAACGGAGAACAGTCATGGCCCAAGCCGCAGCCGTGGCGAAACCGCCCGAGCCACCCCGGCGGCGCCGTGCCTCCGCCACGCCCCGCAGGCTCCCCTACCTGCTGATCGCGCCGGCCGCCCTGCTCATGCTGGGCTTCATCGCCTACCCGGTCATCAGCGTCTTCTACTACAGCCTGCAGGAGTACAACCCCACCAAGCCGTGGCGCAACGGCTACGCGGGCTTCGACAACTTCGTCCACATCTTCACCGAGGACCCGCTGTTCTGGGACACGCTGGTCTTCAGCGCCAAGTGGGTCTTCGTCGAGGTCGGCCTCCAGCTGCTGTTCGGCCTCGCGCTGGCCCTCATCGTCAACCAGACCTTCGTCGGACGGGGCCTCGGCCGCGCCCTGGTCTTCTCCCCGTGGGCCGTCTCCGGCGTGCTCACCTCCGCGATCTGGGTGCTGCTCTACAACTCCCAGACCGGCATCACCCGCTACCTCGCGGACCTGGGCATCGGCGACTACGGCGTCAGCTGGCTGTCGGACACCTCCACCGTCTTCCCGGCGGCGGTCGTCGCCGACCTGTGGCGCGGCGTCCCCTTCTTCGCGATCCTCATCCTCGCCGACCTCCAGTCCGTCTCCAAGGACCTCTACGAGGCCGCCGAGGTCGACGGGGCCAGCCGCATCAAGCAGTTCTGGCACATCACGCTGCCGCACCTGAAGGACGCCATCATCCTGTCCACGCTGCTGCGCGCGGTGTGGGAGTTCAACAACGTCGACCTGCTCTACACCCTGACCGGCGGCGGACCCGCGGGCGAGACCACCACGCTGCCGCTGTACATCGCCAACACCTCCGTCGACGCGCACGACTTCGGTTACGCGTCGGCCCTCACCACGGTCGCGTTCGTGATCCTGCTCTTCTGCTCGATCGTCTACCTGCGGCTGAGCAAGTTCGGAGGCGAAAGCAAGTGATCACCAAAGAGGCCGCCCCGGCCGCCCCCGCCCCCGCGCGCACCGCACCCGAACCGCCCCGCCCGCCGAAGCGGCACCGGGCCTGGGACGAGGCGCCCCGCTGGCAGATCTACCTCCCGCTGGGCATCTACCTGGTCTTCACCCTCGTCCCGTTCTACTGGATCCTGCTCTTCGCGCTGCGTCCGGCCGGCTCGACCTCGCTCGTGCCCTGGCCGATGACCTTCGACCACTTCGAGAAGGTCTGGACGGACCGCAGCTTCGGCACCTTCTTCTCCAACAGCGTGCTGGTCGGCATCGCCACCCTGGTCATGACGACCCTGGTCGCCCTGGCCGGCGGCTACGCCCTCGCCCGGTTCGACTTCCGGATCAAGCGGGGCTTCATGCTGGCCCTGCTGTGCTCCCAGTTCGTGCCCGGCGCGCTGCTGCTGGTCCCGCTGTTCGAGATCTTCGCCGAACTGCAGATGATCAACTCCCTCGGCAGCGTCATCATCGCCGAGACGGTCTTCCAGCTGCCGCTGTCGATCATCCTGATCAGCAACTTCATCAAGAACGTGCCGTACTCCCTGGAGGAGGCCGCCTGGGTCGACGGGTGCAACCGGATGAGGGCCTTCCTGGTCGTCGTCCTGCCGCTGCTGCGGCCCGGCCTGATCGCCGTCGGCTCCTTCGCCTTCGTCCACTCCTGGAACCACTTCCTGTTCGCCCTGATGTTCCTCAACAACCAGGAGAAGCAGACCATCCCGGTCGGCCTCAACACCCTGATGAGCGCGGACAGCGTCGACCTCGGCGCGCTCGCCGCGGGCGGCATCATCGCGGCCGTCCCCGTGGTGCTCGTGTTCGCCTTCATCCAGAAGTGGCTGATCACCGGGTTCAGCGCGGGGGCGGTGAAGGGATGACGTCACTCCCGGCGTCCCCGGCGCCCACCGGGGCGGGAACCGGCGGGCCCCTGCCCGTCGTCCTCGCCGGCGCCCGCGGCCACGGCCGCTGGCACGTGGCGAACATCCGCCGGCTCCAGGAGAAGGGGCTGGTGCGGCTCGTCGGGATCTGCGAGCTCACCCCGCTCACCGAGGACGAGTTCGGCGGTGAACTCCCCGAGCAGTCCGCCGACTTCGGCGCCCTGCTGGAGTCCACCGGCGCCCGGGTCGCGGTCGTCTGCACCCCGATCCCGACCCACACCGACCTGGCCCTGGCGGCGGCCGAACGGGGCGTGCACCTCCTGCTGGAGAAGCCGCCGGCGCCGTCCTACGCGGAGTTCCGCCGGATGGCCGACGGGGTCGCCGCGGCCGGCGTCGCCTGCCAGATCGGCTTCCAGTCGCTGGGCTCGCACGCCGTGCCCGCGATCCGCGCCCTGATCGCCGAGGGCGCCATCGGCCGGACGGTCGGGATCGGCGGGGCCGGGGCCTGGGTGCGCGACGAGGACTACTTCCGGCGGGCGCCCTGGGCGGGCCGGCGGCGGCTGAACGGCGCCGACGTGGTCGACGGCGCGCTCACCAACCCGCTCGCCCACGCCGTCGCCACCGCCCTCGCGCTCGGCGGCAGCACCCGCGCCGAGGACGTCGCCGGCATCGAGACCGAGCTGCTGCGCGCCCACGACATCGAGTCCGACGACACCTCCTGCGTCCGCGTCACCACCGCGCAGGGCCGTCCGGTCACCGTCGCCGCGACGCTGTGCGCCGAGCGGGCCGGCGAACCGTACGTCATGGTGCACGGCACCAGCGGCCGCATCACCTTCTGGTACAAGCAGGACCGTGTCCTGCTCCAGCGCGCGGACCACGGCCCGGAGGAGTTCGAGCACGGCCGCACCGACCTGCTGGAGAACCTCGTCGCCCACCTCACCGCCGGCGACCCCCTGCTGGTCCCCCCACAGGAGACCGGCGCCTTCATGAAGGTCGTCGAGGCGATCCGGCGGGCCCCCGACCCGGTCCCGCTGCCCGCCGACGCCTGGCGCCGCGTCCCCGGCGAGAACCGCCGGGCCGTGCCCGGCGTCGACGGACTCGTCGCGGCCGCCGCCGACACCCTGTCCCTCTACTCCGAGCTGGGCGCCCCCTGGGCACGGCCCGCCGAACACCTGCCGAAAGAGGTGAGCACCCGTTGAGCGGCGACGACTCCACGGTCCTGCGCGTCGCGGGCCGGCCGGTCGGCCGGTACGTCGTCCGGCCCGAGCTGCCGGCCCGGCTCTCCCCGCGCCCGTACCTGCACCCCGTCACCACCCTGGCCGGCACGGCGGTCACCGAGCTGAGCCCCGCCGACCACGCACACCACCTCGGCGTCGGTGTCGCCGTTCCCGACGTCGAGGGGCACAACTTCTGGGGCGGACGCACCTTCGTCCGCGACCGGGGGCCGACCGAGCTGGACAACCACGGTCTCCAGCGGCACACCGCCTTCCCGCTGCGCGACCCCGACGGCTTCGTCCAGGAGCTGCGCTGGGTCGCCGCACCGGGCGAACTGCTGCGCGAGCGCCGCACGGTCGCGGCCACCCCCCTCACCGACCGCGCCTGGGCACTGGACCTCACCTTCTCCCTCACCAACGTCACCACCGGCCCGCTCTCCTTCGGCAGCCCCGCCACCAACGGCCGCCCCGGCGCCGCCTACGGCGGCTTCTTCTGGCGGGCCCGCAAGGAGCAGGCGCCGCCGGACGCCTTCACCGCCGACGCACGGGGCGAGGACGAGGTCCACGGCCGCCGCGCGGACTGGCTCGCCCTGGCCGGTTCCACCTGGACGCTGGTCTTCGCCGGGGCCACCGAGGAGACCCGGCGCGACCCCTGGTTCGTGCGCACCGCCGAGTACCCGGGCGTCGGCTCCTCGCTCGCCCACGACGCGCGGCTGCCGGTCCCGCCCGGCCGGACGGTGGTCCGCCGGATCGTCACCGTCGTCGCCGACGGCCGCCTCAGCCGGGACGAGGCCGCCGCCCTGGTCCGCAAGGCGGTGAGCCCGTGACCGCCGAGCCGACGGACACCACCTACCGCAACCCGGTCCTGAACGCCGACTGGTCCGACCCGGACGTGATCCGCGTCGGCGACGACTTCTACCTGACCGCCTCCAGCTTCGGCCGCGTCCCCGGACTGCCGCTGCTGCACTCCCGCGACCTGGTCAACTGGACCCTCGTCGGCCACGCCCTCGAACGCCTCGAACCCGAGGGGGAGTTCGCGGTGCCCCGGCACGACTGCGGCGTCTGGGCCCCGTCCCTGCGCCACCACGACGACCGGTTCTGGATCTTCTGGGGCGACCCCGACCGGGGCGTCTTCCAGGTCAACGCCCCCCAGATCCGCGGACCCTGGACCCGCCCGCACCTGGTGAAGGCCGGCAAGGGCCTGATCGACCCGTGCCCGCTGTGGGACGAGGAGACCGGCGAGGCCTACCTGGTGCACGCCTGGGCGAAGTCCCGCTCCGGGATCAAGAACCGCCTCACCGGCCACCGGATGCACCCCCACGGCACCGAACTCCTCGACGAGGGCAAGGTGATCGTCGACGCCGACCGCATCCCCGGCTGGTTCACCCTGGAGGGCCCCAAGCTCTACCGGCACGACGGCTGGTTCTGGATCCTGGCGCCCGCCGGGGGAGTGGAGACCGGCTGGCAGGGCGCCTTCCGCGCACGGGAGTTCTTCGGCCCGTACGAGGAGAAGGTCGTCCTGGAGCAGAAGGACACCGACGTCAACGGGCCCCACCAGGGCGGCTGGGTGCGCACCCCGTCCGGCGAGGACTGGTTCCTGCACTTCCAGCAGCGCGGGGCGTACGGCAGGGTGGTCCACCTCCAGCCGATGCGCTGGGACGACGGGGGCTGGCCGGTGCTCGGGGACCGCGGCGCCCCCGTCATCGCGCACCGCCGCCCGGACCTGCCGCCGCAGCCGCCCGTCGCGCCCGCCACCGACGACGACTTCCCCGGCGGCCGCCACGGCCGCCAGTGGCAGTGGACCGCCAACCCCCGGGAGGGCTGGACCACCCAGCACTCCGCCGACGGACTGCGGCTGACCTGCGTGCGCTCCACCGACGCGCACGACCTGCGCAGACTGCCCCACGTCCTCACCCAGCGGCTGCCCGGCGCCCCGTGCACCGTCGAGGTGGAGCTGCGGCTCGACAGCGAGGAGCCCGGCGCGCGGGCTGGCCTGGTGGTCCTCGGGGACGCGTACTGCTGGATCGGGCTCCAGCGGGGCGCGGACGGCACCGTGCGCCTGGTGCACCGGTTCGCGGAGACGGTCGCGCGGGAGGAACGGGACGCCGATCACCCGCGGACCGCTCCCGAGGGCCGGGCCCGGCTGCGCGTCGAGATCGGAGCCGGGGCGCGCTGCCGCTTCTCCTACGACACCGGGGGCGGCTTCCGCCCCTCCGGCCAGGTCTTCGCCGCCACCCCCTGGCGCTGGGTCGGCGCCCTGCTCGGCCTGGTCGCCCTCGCGCCCGCCGGCCAGGGACACGCCGGCGCGGCCGTGTTCACCCGGTTCAGGACCCGGGCCGCGTCGCACGGCTGAACGCCGCCGGGCGACGACCACCCCCCACAACGCCCCATCCCGTTGGATCCAGAAGAAGAGAGCCGACCAATGAAGATCAGCAATCTCGGAAACAGCACCGGCAGACGCCGCACCTCGGCCGCCGTCGCCCTGGGGGCCGTGCTCGCCCTGACCGTCACCGCCTGCGGCGACGACGGCAGCGGAGCGGGCGGCGACAAGGGGGCCGAGGGCGACGGCAAGGGCAGGATCGTCTTCTGGGACAACAACGGCGGTGTCCGCACCGACGTCTGGAAGGAGATCATCGCCGACTTCGAGAAGGCCAACCCGGACATCGACGTCCAGTACGTCGGCATCGCCGCCACCGAGTACCAGTCCAAGGTCGACACCGCCATCCAGGGCGGCGGCCTGCCGGACGTCGGCGGTGTCGGCGCCGCCATGCTCGCGGGCTTCGCCGCCCAGCAGGCGCTCGACCCGCTGGACGAACGCCTGGAGAAGTCCTCCCTGAACGGCAAGCTCAACAAGGACATGGTCGAGTCGCTGCGCGCCGCCGGCGGCGGCGACGACAAGCTCTACTCGGTCCCGACCTCCGCGAACAACGGCGTGCTGTACTACCGCACCGACCTGTTCGAGAAGGCGGGCCTCCAGGAGCCGACGACCTGGGACCGCTTCTACGAGGCCGCCGAGAAGCTCACGAACAAGGGCAAGAACGAGTTCGGCTACACCATCCGCGGCGGCGCCGGCTCCATCGCCCAGGCCCTGGACGCGATGTACGGCCAGTCCGGCATCACCACGTTCTGGGACTCCACCGGCAAGAAGACCACGGTCGACGACCCGAAGAACGTCGAGGCCCTGGAGAAGTACGCGGGCCTGTTCAAGAGGGTCACTCCCGCGGCCGACCTGAACAACGACTTCACCAAGATGGTCGCGCAGTGGGACTCCGGCACGATCGGCATGCTCAACCACAACCTCGGGTCCTACCAGGACCACGTGAAGGCGCTGGGCGCCGAGAAGTTCCGCGGCATCCCGCAGCCCACCGGCCCCGGCGGCAAGCGGGTCCAGGTCTCCAACCCGGTCGACGGGCTGGGCCTGTTCAAGAGCTCCAAGAACAAGGAAGCCGCCTGGAAGTTCATCGAGTACGCCACCTCGCACGAGGCGAACTCGAAGTTCAACGAGTCGGCCGGGCAGGTGCCGTCGAACACGGACGCCGCGAAGGACGCCTGGATCGAGAAGGCGGAGCCGACGAAGCTGGCCGCGGACGCGCTGAGCGACGGCTCCACGACCATCGTCCAGCTGCCGTACTACCTGCCGGACTGGAACACGATCTCCAAGGCCGACAACGAGGCGAACTTCCAGAAGGTGCTGAACGGGGACCTGAGCGCGAAGGACTTCCTGGACAAGCTGGCCGAGCAGCTGAACGAGGCCAAGGCCGAGTGGGACGAGCAGATGGGGTGAACGGCTCCGCCGCGGGACGGCCCGGGGGCTTCGGGTCCGCGGGCCGCCCCGGGCCGGCCGCGCACCGGCATCGACACGGTCCCGCGCCCCGCGGCCCCGCACCCCCGAGGGAGTCCACCCACCTCCTGCTGAAAGGCACACGCCCGTGTCCCTCACGCGCAGACAGATCGCCGTCGCCGGTCTCGGCGCCCCCCTCGCCCTCGGGGTGAGCGCGACCGCGCGGGCCGCCCCGGGACGGCGTTCCCGGACCCTCCACATCGCCGGTGACTCCACCGCGGCCCAGAAGTACGCCGACGCCGCCCCCGAGACCGGGTGGGGCATGGCGCTGCCCTTCCTGCTCGGCCGGCACCTCGAGGTCGCCAACCACGCCGTGAACGGGCGGAGCTCGAAGAGCTTCGTCGACGAGGGGCGCCTCGAGGCGCTCCTCTCCGCCGTCCGGCCGGGCGACCTCCTCCTCGTCCAGTTCGCGCACAACGACGAGAAGGCCACCGACCCGAGCCGTCACACCGAGCCCTGGACGACGTACCAGCAGTACCTGCGGCGGTACGTCGACGGGGCGCGGGCCCGCGGGGCGCAACCGGTGCTGGCCACCGCCGTGGAGCGGCGGCGGTTCGACGCGGACGGTGACGCCGTGCCGAGCCACGGCGCGTACCCGGCGGCGATGCGGGCGCTGGCCCGCGAGGAGCGGGTGGCGCTGCTCGACGTCCAGGCCCTGTCGCTGGAGCTGTGGCAGGAGCTCGGCGCCGAGGAGACCAAGAAGTACTTCGACTGGACGCCCGACGAGCAGGACAACACGCACTTCAGCCCCACGGGCGCGATCGCCGTGGCCCGGCTGGTCGTCCGGGAGCTGCTGCGCACCCGGGTGCTCGCGCCGCGCGACGTGCGCCGGCTGGACGAGACGGTCCCCGAGTCCTGGATCACCTGGCCGCAGGCCACCGCCTGACCCCCCGAATCCGAGGAGAACCCCACCGTGAACCGATCGAAATGGCATGCTCACGCCATAACGAGAACCGCTTCGCTGGCCGGTTGCACCGCCCTGGTGCTGGCCCTGACCGGCACCGGGGCCCAGGCGCACTCCCCGTTCCCCCAGCGCGACCCCGCCCGGCAGACGCTGGCCCCGGGCGACGGCTGGGCCGCCCACGGCACCGGCACCACCGGGGGCGCCGCCGCGGACGCCGCGCACGTGTACACCGTGACGAACTGGGCCGAGTTCAGGGCCGCCCTGGCCGACGACGCCGGCGCGCCGAGGATCATCAAGGTGAAGGGGACCGTCGACGCGGTCTCCGAGGGCTGCGGGGCGTTCGCCGCGCCCGGCTACGACTTCGACGCCTACCTCGAGAAGTACGCCCCCGGGACCTGGGGGCACGAGGAGGACCTGAGCGCCGAGCCCGACGACAGCCCGGAGGGGCTGCGCAGGGCCTCGGCCGCGAACCAGAACCGGGCCGTCAAGGTGAACGTCCCCTCCGACACCACGATCATCGGTGTCGGCCGGAACGCCGCGGTCAAGGGCGCCAGCCTCCAGATCAGGGACGTGGACAACGTCATCGTCCGCAACCTCACCCTGGAGAGCCCGGTCGACTGCTTCCCCCAGTGGGACCCGACCGACGGCGAGAAGGGCAACTGGAACTCCGAGTACGACACGGCCGTGGTGCACAACTCCACGCACGTCTGGTTCGACCACAACACCTTCACCGACGGCGAGCACCCCGACAGCGAGGCGCCCACTCACTTCAGCATGCTGTACCAGCAGCACGACGGGCAGCTGGACATCGTCCGGGGCGCGAACTACGTGACCGCCTCCTGGAACGTCTTCACCGAGCACGACAAGACGATCCTGATCGGCAACAGCGACGGCGAGTCCACCGCCGCCGGTGACCGGGGCAGACTGAAGGCGACGTTCCACCACAACCTGTTCGCGGAGCTGACCGAGCGCACGCCGCGCGTCCGCTTCGGGCAGGTCGACGTGTACAACAACCACTTCGTGGCCGGCGCGGGCTACGGCTACAGCTTCGGCATCGGCAAGGAGTCCCAGCTCGTCGCCGAGCACAACGCGTTCACCCTGCCGAAGGGCACCAGCCCGGCGAAGGTGCTCAAGCGGTGGAACGACGCGCCGCTCACGGCCGCACACAACCGGGTCAACGGCAAACGCGTGGACCTGATCGCCGCGCACAACGCGGAGAACCCGCAGGCGCCGCTGCGCTCCGGCGCCGGCTGGACCCCCGTCCTGCGCACCGCCGTCCACCCGGCGCAGGCGGTGCCGGCGCTGGTCAAGCTGTACGCGGGTGCGGGCCGCATCCGCTGACACCCCCGAGAGCCGGCCGGGGCGGGACGCATCCCGCCCCCACTGCGGAATGCCCCCGCCCCGGCCCCGGCGCCGCCCGCACCGAAGGAGCACCCGCATGCCCCCGCCCCACCGCCCCGCGCCCCTGTCCCGCAGGGGTCTCCTGCTCGCCGGCGCCACGGCCGGCACCGCGCTCGCCCTGCCCGCCGCCACCGCGCGGGCCGCGCACCGGCCGCACCGCCCGTTCGGCCGGTACGGCTCGCCCGCCGCGCGCCCGACCGCGAAGACGCTGTACGTCCACCCGGGCGGCGCCGGCGACTTCACCACCGTCCAGGCCGCCGTGGACGCCGCGGCCGGCGCCGGGTACACCCTGGTCATCGCGCCGGGCACCTACCGCGAGACGGTCACGGTCGACGCCGACCGCACCGGCATGACCTGGATCGGCGTCTCCGCGGACCCCCGCGACACGGTCGTCGTGCACGACAACGCGGCCGGCACCCCGAGGCCCGGCGGCGGCACCCTCGGCACCTCCGGCTCGGCCACCACCACCCTGCGCCCCGACGGCTTCACCGCCCGCCGGATCACCTTCGCCAACGACTGGCTGCGCGCCGACCACCCCGGGACCGGCGGCACCCAGGCCGTCGCCCTCAAGGTCCAGGGCGACCGCAGCGCCTTCCACCACTGCCGGTTCCTCGGCCACCAGGACACCCTGTACGCCGACACCCCCTCCCTGGACACCTTCGCCCGTCAGTACTTCTCCCACTGCCACGTCGAGGGCGACGTCGACTTCGTCTTCGGCCGGGCGACCGCCGTCTTCGCGCACTGCCACTTCCGCGCCCTGGCCCGCACCGACCTGACGGGCCCCCCGTACGGCTTCGTCTTCGCGCCCTCCACGGCCGGTGCCAACCCGCGCGGCTACCTGGTCACCCGCAGCCGGATCAGCAGCGAGGCCCCCGACGGCTTCTACAAGCTGGCCCGCCCCTGGGTGCCCAGCTCCGACCCCACCGCCCGGCCGATGCTCACCGTCCGGGAGACCCGCCTCGACGCCGGCATCGACGCGGTCGCCCCGTACGCGACCATGTCGAGCGGCCACCCCTGGCAGGAGCAGCGCTTCGCCGAGTACCGCAACACCGGACCGGGTGCCGTGATCACCGTGCCGGAGAACCGGCCCCAGCTCGACCGGGTCCGGGCCGCCTCCCACACCCCGCGGGTCCACCTCGGCGACTGGCGGCCCCGGTGACGGCGCCCGTCCCCGGCCCGCCCGGCCTCCACCGGGCGCTCAGGGACGACCTGCGCTTCCCGCTGGCCTGGGGCACCTCGCCGGTCCGCGACTTCCCCGCGTGGCGGCGGGCGGCCCGGGCCAAGGTCGAGGAACTGCTCGTCGTCCCCCGCCAGGACGGCACCCCGTACGCGCCGCGGTACACGGACCGCTCGGAGGCCGACGGCTTCACCCGCGAACTCGTGACCGTCACCCTCACCCGCCACACGCGGGCCCGCGGTGCCCTGCTCACCCCGCGGGGCGCCGGCCCCTTCCCGGCCGTGCTGCTGCTGCACGACCACGGCTCCCGGTTCGACATCGGCAAGGAGAAGGCCGTCCGGCCCTGGTACGACGACACCCGGCTCGCCTCCGCCGAGGAATGGGCCGGCCGGCACTTCGACGGCCGCTTCGTCGGCGACGAACTCGCCCGGCGCGGCCACGTGGTGCTCTGCCTGGACGCCCTCGGCTGGGGCGAGCGCGGGCCCCTCGCCTACGAGCAGCAGCAGGCGCTGGCGAGCAACCTCTTCCACCTCGGCTCCTCGCTCGCCGGACTCCACGCCCGCGAGGACCAGCGGGCCGCGGCCTTCCTGGCGGGACTGGACCGGGTGGACGCGCGCCGGGTCGCCGCCCTCGGGTTCTCCATGGGCGGCTACCGGGCCTGGCAGGTCGCCGCCCTCAGCGACGACGTCGCGGCCGCGGCGAGCGTGTGCTGGATGACGGGCCTGAGGGAGATGATGGTCCCCGGCAACAACACGCTGCGCGGGCAGTCGGCGTTCCACATGCTCCACCCCGGGCTCTCCCGGTACCTCGACATCCCCGACGTGGCGAGCATCGCCGCGCCGAAGCCGATGCTGTTCTTCCACGGCGGACGCGACGCCCTCTTCCCCGCCGACGGGGTGCGGGCCGCGTACGACCGGCTGCGCGCCGTCTGGCGTTCGTGCGGGGCGGGGGAGCGGCTGCGGCTGAAGACCTGGCCCGCGGCCGGCCACGTCTTCGACGCCGCGATGCAGGACGAGGTGCACGCCTGGCTCGGCTCCGTCCTGCGCGGCTGATCCGCGCGGCCGGGACCCGGCCGCGCCTCCCGTGCCGCGACGGGGCCGGGGCGGTCCCGGCCACCGCCGTCACGGCGGACCGTGCGGCCCGGGAGCCTGCGCGCCGTGACCGGCGAGGACCGCGCCGGACGCCAGGGCGCGGGCGGCGTCGGCGAAGTACTGCTCGTCGGCGTCGGGGGCGAGACCGATGACGACGCCCTGGCCGAGGCCCGTGAGCAGGGCCCTGAGCGCGGTGACCAGACGGTGCGCCTGGTGCGCCGTCACGGGACTTCCCCGGTGGGACCGGCCGGTGAACAACGCGACCAGGTGGTTCTCCTGGGTCCGGACGGACGCGGCGATCCGGGACCCCAGCTCGGGGTCGTGCAGGGCCATGTCCAGCAGGGTGAGCTGCAGCACCAGGCCGGTCCGTGCACCGGGGGCGTCACAGCCGCGCCGGTAGTGCCGGGCGAAGGCGTCGACCGCTCCGAGGAGGTCCAGCCCGGCCGGAACCGCCTGCTCGATCTCCTCGTAGTGCGGCCGCAGGTGATCGGTGACCAGGGCGGTCATCAGACCGCCCTTGCTGCCGAACAAGGAGTAGACGGCGCCGGTGGTCAGCCCGGCCCGTTCGGCGATCTCCTCGAGCCTGGCGCGGTGCCCGTCCCGGGAGACGACCTGGAACGCGGCGTCCAGCAGGGCGCGGCGGTTCCGTTCCTTGGTCTCCGCTCTCGTCATTCTCATAATGTTATTATCGTAGTAACGTCATTACGGAAACGGAAACGGAAACGGGAGCGGCACGGGCGGCAGGGAGGGACACGCATGGCGCGGAGTCGGGCGAAGACGTCGGTGGCGACGTTCCAGGTGGTGGGAGCCGTCGCGGACGGCGTCGTCAAGGTGCTGCTCGGTGCCGCCTTCGTCGCCGCCGCGTCCCGGATCGGCGACCTGATCGGCGTGCCCGTCTGGCTGATGATCGCCTCCGGTGCCGTCCTGCTGGCCGTCGGCGGGATCGAGGTCCGGTACGTGCGCCGCCGTTCGATGTCCACCTGCACGCGGCTCATGACCGTCTACGACGGCGGCTGGGCGCTGGCGACGCTGGCCTCCGTGCTGATGGCGCGGTCGGGCAGCGGGGCCGGGGGCGAGGTGTGGATCGCCTACCAGACGGCGGCGTCCCCCGCGTTCGCCGCGCTGCTGCTGGCCGCCGCCCCCGTGCGGCCGGCCCCGGAGCCCCGCGCGGAGGAACCCGCACCGGGGGACTCCGCACCGGGGAACGCGGACGCCCCCGCCGGGTGTGGACCGGCGGAGGCGCCCTGACGGCCCTTCGGATGGGGGTCCGAAGAGCCGGGGTTCCGGCGGGCCCGAGGGGGGTTCGGGCGTCGCCGGGGCCGGGCCGCCGGACGTCGAGACGGCGGCCCGGAGTCGTGTCACGGACGCGGCGGGATCACTTGTAGGTGATGTCCGAGTCCGAGAACTTGCAGTACTTCCCGTCGGGACCGGAACCGAGGTCCTTCGGCTCCTTGCCCGAACTGTTGCCCTGGTAGCGGGTGCAGGTCTTCATCTTCTTCTTGCTGTCGCCGTGGATGCGGATCCCCGACAGCGTGGCGGTGTCGCCGTAGTTGGTGTTGATGCCCACGATCGACTTGCCGGGCGCGGTGAGGTCGATGTCCTTCAGCACGATCGTGCGCTTGTACTGCGTCTTGCAGTTGCCGCAGGAGCGCACCAGCTTGCCGAAGTCCTCGACCTGGAAGCCGCTCACGGTCAGCGTGCCGGCGCCGTTGAACTGCAGCACCTTGTCGTCGGCCTTCCGCGCGCCGCCGCCGATCACCTTGTACTGCGCCGACGACGACTTGCCCTTGAAGCTGGCGGCGTCCTCGCCGACGTCCAGCCACCAGACGTTCTCCAGCGTGCAACTTCCCTTGCAGTGCACGCCGTCGGCGGCCGGGGTGCCGATGATGACGTTCTTCAGCGTGGCGCCGTCGGCCAGTTCGAAGATCGCGTCCTGGCCCTCGTCCTGGCTGTCGCCGCCCAGGGCGCCGGTGCCGTAGAACTTCTTCATGCCGCCGTCGTAGACGCCGGAGACCGGCACGGTCTTCGACACCGGCTTGCTGCCGGTGTCCGAGGGCCAGGACGGGGCGGCGCTCGCGGTGGACAGCATCGTCGAGGAGACGATCGCCGCACCCGTGATGCCGAGCGCGGAGAACCCGGCGATCAGCGTCCGCTTCTTGGCGGTGCGGCGCCGGTGGGAGACGCGCTGTTCGGCTCGTGCAGTCATGCCATTCCTTGCGTGGAGAGGGTCTTTGCGTCTCCTGGTCGCCGCCGGCGCGGGAAGGGTTGCCGCCTCTCCGGAGAATTTTTCCGGGCCGGCCGTCACGAGGTCCGGACCGGTACCGGGTCCGGCCGTCACGAGCCCCCGTCGTCGGGCGGACCGCCCCCGTCCGCCGTGTCCTCGTCGCCCTGACGCGCGAAGTCACCGCCCACGGAGAACTGGTGCGACCCGGTGGCGGCCGTCGCGGTGTAGCGGTCGTCCCCGGCGTCCCGGTCGCCGCGCTCGTGGTCGTACTGCCCCGCGAACACCCACTCGCCCGGCGGGACCGCACGGCCCTCCCTGAGGGTCCAGGTGTAGACGAGGAAGCCGTCCCGCTCCCGGACCGTGAGGTCGAAGTCGGCCTCGGGCAGCGAACGCCAGGCGCCCGTGGAGGCCACCTTGCCGGTCTGCGCGATCCGCAGCTCCACGGTGAGCGCGGTCAGCCGCTCGGCGGTCTTCAGGGTGACGTTGCTCTGCGCCCAGAACTCGTGGCTGTGCGGGTCCACCGAGCCGTCCGACCACAGCGGCCCGTCCTCCGTCCCGGCCGGCGGCCGGACGGTGCCGGACGCACTCGGCGTCCCGGCGGACGGGGCGCCGGTGTCCCGCGGCCGGTCCGGGGCGCTTGAGGAGGGCGCCACCGGCGGCACGGGCGCCCTGCTCGTCGCGTCCGGGGAGGGCGTGGGCGAGGGGTCCGGCGAGACGGCCACGTGCCGCTGCGCAGGCGGGGCGTCGCCCTTCACCGCGGAGGCGACGGCGTAACCGCCCACCGCGAGCACACCGGCCACCGCGGCCGTCGCGCCCGCCACCCGGAGCCAGCCGAACACCGGTGGGCGCCGGGCCCGGTGGTCCGGCCGGGCCGGACCGGCCATGCCGCGCTCGATCCGGGCCAGCATGCGCTCCCGGTCGGGCTCGTGCGCCCCGGCCGCCTCCTGCAGCCGGGCGCGCAGCTCCTCGTGCACGTCCTGCCGCATCGTCACCGGTCCCTTCCCTCGGCCCCGCCGGAGCGTTCGCGCACGCCCTCGGCCGTGTCCCCGCGGGCGGCCGCCCCCATCGCCGCGTGCACCCGCTGCGGCACCTCCCGCGAGCCCAGCAGCCGCTGCAGTTCGGCCATCCCCTTCGAGGTCTGGCTCTTCACCGTACCCACCGAGACGCCGAGGACCAGCGCGGTGTCCTTCTCCGACAGGTCGAAGGCGTGCCGCAGCACCACGCACGCCCGCTTGCGGAACGGCAGCCGGCGCAGCGCCTCCCGCACGTCCACCACGCCCGCCACGTCGGGGTTCTCGGTCCGCTCCTCGCGCTGCGGCCAGAACAGCGCGATCCGGCGCCGTTCGCGCACCGCGCTGCGGATGCGGGTGCGGGCCAGGTTGGCCACCACGCCCCGGGCGTACGCCACCGGGTGGTCGGCGGCCCGCACCCGGTCCCAGCGGTGCCACAGCGCCAGCAGCGCGTCCGCCGCCAGGTCGTCGGCGGTGTCCGCCTCACCGGTCAGCAGATGGGCCAGCCGGGACAGTTCGGCGTAGTGGCGCTCGAAGAAGGCGTGGAACTCCACGGAGGCGGTGTCGTCGACGACGGTGCCCATGGCCTCCCTCCCCTCGCGGCGGCGTCGGGCGCCCGGCGGGCACCCGTGTGGCTGTGCGCGCCGTGTGGACGGCGTGTGCGCGTCCGGCGTCGACCGGACGAGATCCGGAGCGTAGCAGTGATCGTTCATGCGTTCGTGCGGGGGGCCGAACGCCGTCTGACGGGCCGACAGCCGACTCCGTCCTCCGGACCCCGCCCGAACTCGGTCCCGGGCGGGCGCGGTTCGGCCGGCGGCCGCCCGCCGGCCCCCCGGCGCCGAGGGGCACGCGTCGGGTCCGGCACCGTGTCCGGCGCGCGGAGGACGACGTCGTCCCCGGTCCGCTCCGCGGCCGGCCCGGTCGACCGGATCCCGGGCACCGGGCGGGCGCGGGCGGAAGAGGACGGGCCGCCCCCCGGGGAGACGGCCCGTCCGTGCGGTGTCCGCGGTGCCGCGCCGCGCGGTCAGCCCTCCAGCTCCAGCACCAGCTCGTCGACCTCCGCGTCCCGCCCGGGCGCGTACGCCGTGGCCCGCCCGGAGACCGCGAAGCCGCACCGCTCCAGCACGCGCAGCGACCCGGTGTTGTCCGCGGCGACGCGCGCGTACAGCGGGCGTTCGGTCACCTCGGCCAGCAGCCCGCGCAGCGCGGCCGTGGCGACGCCCCGGCCCCAGTACGCGCGGTCGATCCAGTACGTCACCTCGCGCTCGCCCGCCTCCCCGTACACCGCCGCGTGGCCGACCACGTCCCCGTCGCCCAGCACGGTGCGCACGACGATCTCCGGCGAGCTGCGGATGTGCGCCCAGTGGGCGTCGAAGGCGTCCCGGTCGGCCGGGTCCTCGGGGGTGAAGGCCGCCATGCGCAGGGCCTCCGGGTCGTTCAGCTGCCGGTAGAAGACGGGCAGGTCGCTGTCGTGCACCGCGCGCAGGGCGATGTCCGGCGCGTCCGTCGCGTCGCCCGGGCCGCCCGGGTTCCTCGGGTCCACCGCTCAGAGCCTCCGGGTCGCCAGGGTCAGCCGGTCCCGCGCGTCGAACAGGGCGTCCTTGACCATCTGCTCGTGCGCGGGCGTGAGCCGGGCCACCGGCACCGAGCAGCTGATCGCGTCCCGCGCGGGGGTGCGGTAGGGGATCGCCACGCCGAAGCAGCGCAGCCCGAGCGTGTTCTCCTCGCGATCCACGGCGAATCCCTGCTCCCGCACCTGGTGCAGCTCCTCGATGAGCCGCTCCCGGTCGGTGATGGTGTTCTCGGTCAGGGCGGGCAGCGTCTCGGGGAGCATCTTGCGGACCTGCTCGTCCGTGTACGTGCTCAGCAGCGCCTTGCCCAGCGAGGTCGAGTGCGCGGGCAGCCGGCGGCCGACCCGGGTGAAGGGGCGCAGGTAGTGCTGCGACTGACGGGTGGCCAGGTAGACGACGTTGGTGCCGTCGAGCCGGGCGAGGTGGATGGTCTCCGTCGTGTCGTCCGAGAGCCGGTCCAGGGTGGGGCGGGCCGCCGCCACCACCTCGTCGCCGTCGATGTAGGAGGTGCCGACCAGCAGCGCCCGCACGCCGATGCCGTAGCGCGTGCCCGTCGCGTCCGTCTCCACCCAGCCGAGGTCCACCAGCGTGCGCAGCAGCATGTAGAGGCTGGACTTGGGGTAGCCGACGGCCTCCTGGACCGCCGCGAGGGAGTGCATGCCGGGACGCCCGGCGAAGTACTCGAGCAGTTCAACGGTCCGCACCGCGGACTTGACCTGCGCCCCGCCGCCCGTCTCGCCAGCCGACATCGCCCTTGACCCTCTCGTCCGCCGGGAAATAGTCTCCCCAGCATATTCATCATCGGAGACAGTGTTCAGTATATCGAACGCTCCTGGTGAATGACGTACATCCTGCGGCATGACATGCAGCATTCAAGTGGAGGGACCCGCGGTGGCAGCAGCACCAGTCTGGAGTGTCGACCCCCGAACCGGGAAGCAGCGTGAACAGGTTGCGGTGGAGGCCACGGCCCAGGAGGTGGACGCCGCCGTCCGGGCCGCGCACGACGCGCGGGACGCCCTGGCCGACCGCGCCGTCCGCGCGGCCTTCCTGCGCACGGCCGCCGACGAGCTGGAGGCGGCCAAGGACGCGCTCGTCGAGACCGCCGACGCCGAGACCGCCCTCGGCCCGGTCCGGCTGACCGGCGAACTCGCCCGCACCTGCTACCAGCTGCGGGCCTTCGCGGACATCGTCGACGAGGGCGCCTTCCTCGACGTCGTCATCGACCACCCCGACGACACCGCCACCCCGCCCGTCCCGGACCTGCGCCGCCACAAGGTCCCGCTGGGCGTCGTCGCCGTCTACGCGGCCTCCAACTTCCCCTTCGCCTTCTCCGTCCCCGGCGGCGACACCGCGAGCGCGCTCGCGGCCGGCTGCCCGGTCGTCGTCAAGGCCCACCCCGACCACCCGGCCCTGTCCGAACGGGTCGCCGGGGTGCTGCGCCGGGCCGCCGCCCGGCACGGCGTCCCCGAGGGCGTGCTCGGCCTGGTGCACGGCTTCGAGGCCGGCGTCGAGCTCGTCGAGCACCCGCTGGTGTCGGCGGCCGGCTTCACCGGCTCGGTGCGCGGCGGCCGCGCCCTCTTCGACGCGGCGGCCGCCCGTCCGGTCCCGATCCCGTTCCACGGCGAGCTGGGCTCCCTGAACCCGGTGCTGGTCACCGAGGACGCGGCCGCCGAGCGCGCCGAGGAGATCGGCGCGGGCCTGGCGGGCTCGATGACGCTGGGCGTCGGCCAGTTCTGCGTGAAGCCGGGCCTGGTCCTGGTGCCGGCCGGCGCGGCCGGCGACCGGCTGGTGAAGTCCCTGGCCGACGCGGTCGGCGACACCGGGGCGGGCGTCCTGCTCGACCACCGCATGCGCGACAACTTCGTCGCCGGGGTCGCCGAGCGCACCCGGCTGCCCGAGGTGGAGTCCCCGGTGACGCCGGGCGCGGCCGGCGAGCACGCGGTCGGCGCGGGCTTCCTCACCGTCCCGGCGAGCCGGCTGGTCCGGGAGGGCGAGCACGACCTGCTCCTCGAGGAGTGCTTCGGCCCGGTCACCGTGGTGGCCCGCTACGAGGACGAGGCCGAGGCCCGGGCCGTGCTGGCGCGGCTGCCGGGCAACCTCACCGCGACCGTCCAGCTGTCCGCCCGGGAGGCGGAGGGCGAGGGCCGCGGCGCGGAGCTGCTGCGGGAGCTGACGCCGCTGGCCGGCCGCGTGCTGGTGAACGGCTGGCCGACGGGCGTCGCCGTGGCCCCCGCCCAGCACCACGGCGGGCCCTACCCGGCGACGACCTCCACGTCCACGTCCGTGGGCGGCACCGCCATCGAGCGGTGGCTGCGGCCCGTCGTGTACCAGAACACGCCCCCGGCGCTGCTGCCGCCGGAGCTCCGGGACGACAACCCGCTCGGGCTGCCGCGCCGTTTCAACGGCCGCCTGGAACGCTGACCGGACGCGCCGCGCGCGGCCCGCGGGGCAACCCCGGGCCGCGGGGGTCCTAGCCCCCCGGGGTGCCGCGGCGGGCCGGGAACCGCACGACCGGCCGGTGACGTCTCCCGGCACATGATCGGACCGCACCGAAACGCCGGTCCCCCGCTGATCAGGGCCGCCCTGGCCGCCGAGGTCCCGGAGATCGCCGCACTGCACCGGCGCGCCCGGTCCACCTACTACCCGGACGGCCTCCCGGACGACGGCACGGACTGGCGGGTGCGCTGGCGGGAGGCCGTCGAGCGGCCCGACGGCCGGGTGCTGTGCGCGGTGCGGGGCGCCCGCCCGGTGGGCATCGCCTCCTTCCGCGCCCCGGAGGGCGGGAGCGCCGGCACCGTCGAGCTGTTCCAGTTCCACGTCGACCCCGGCCACTGGCGCTCGGGCGTCGGCACCGCCCTGCACGCCGCCTGCGTGCGGCAGTGGCGGGCGGACGGACGGCGGGAGGCGGTCCTCGGGGTGCACGCCGGCAACCACCGCGCGCAGGCCCTCCACACCCGTCGGGGCTGGACCCCGGACCCGCGGCACCCGCCCGCCGAGGACGGCCACCACCTCCGCCTGCGGTTCGCCGTGCCCGGGGAATGGGAACGACTGATTGAACGTTCACGCGGTCGGCGGAGGGAGCCTCCGCACCCGTACGAGCTGGAGAGTGCCGACACGATGCGCGTCGAGATCTGGTCCGACATCGCCTGCCCCTGGTGCTACGTCGGAAAGGCCCGCTTCGAGAAGGCGCTGGCCGCCTTCCCGCACCGCGACGGGGTCGAGGTGGTGCACCGCTCCTTCGAACTGGACCCGGGCCGCGCCAAGGACGACGTCCAGCCCGTGATCACGATGCTCGCCGAGAAGTACGGCGTGAGCGAGGCGCAGGCCGAGGCCGGTGAGGACAACCTGGGCGTCCAGGCCGCCGCCGAGGGCCTGCCCTACCGCACCCGGGGCCGGGACCACGGCAGCACCTTCGACATGCACCGCCTGCTGCACTTCGCCCGCGAGCGGGGCCGCCAGGCGGAGCTGTTCGACCTGCTGTACCGGGCCAACTTCGCCGAGGAGCGGTCCGTCTACGGCGACGACGAGCGGCTCGTCGAGCTGGCCGTCGCCGCCGGTCTGGACGCGGACGCCGCCCGGCGGGTCCTCGCCGACCCGGAGGCGTACGCCGCCGGGGTCCGCGCCGACGAGCGCGAGGCCGCACGGCTCGGCGCGACCGGGGTGCCGTTCTTCGTGCTGGACCGCCGCTACGGCGTCTCCGGCGCCCAGCCCGCCGAGGTCTTCACCCGGGCGCTGGCGCAGGCCTGGGGCGAGCGCCCGCGGCCGAAGCCGGTCGACGGCGGCTCCGGCGCGGCGGACGGGCAGGACGGCCAGGACGCGGCGGAGGTCTGCGGTCCGGACGGATGCGCGGTGCCGCAGCACCGAGACGCGCAGGTCCCGGCTGGCTCATAAGCTCCCCCCGGGCGTACCGCGGGGAGGCGGGCGATGGACGGGAAGACCCCGGGCCCGCAGAGTGGACCCATGGAGAGTCTCGAGAACGTCGTCCGTGCCGAGTTCGCCCCGAGGACCACCCACCTGAACACCGCGGCCCACGCCCTCCTGCCCGCCCGTACCGCGGCCGCGCTCCAGGAGGCCGTGCGGCTCCGCGCGGAGGGCCGCCCGCTGGACCCGCTGTACGCCGACGTCGAGGCCTGCCGGGCCGCCTACGCCCGGCTGGTCGGCGTCCCCGCCGAGCAGGTGGCGGCCGGGGCCACGGCCGCCCTGCACACCTCGCTGGTCGCGGCCTCGCTGCCGCCGGGCGCCGAGGTGCTCACCGCGGAGGACGACTTCACCTCCGTCCTCAACGCCTTCCACACCCGGGGCGACCTCAAGGTGCGGTCCGTGCCGCTGGAGCGGCTCGCCGCCTCCGTCCGGCCGGGCACCGCGCTGGTCGCGGTCAGCGCCGTCCAGTCCGCCGACGGCCGGATCGCCGACCTGCCCGCGCTGCGCGAGGCGGCCCGGGCGCACGGGGCGCGCACCTACGTCGACCTCTCCCAGGCGGCCGGCTGGCTGCCGGTGGAGGCCGGCGCGTTCGACTACTCCGTCTCCATCACCTACAAGTGGCTGCTCGGCCCGCACGGGGCGGCCTTCCTCGTCGTGCCCGAGGACCTCGGCGGCCTGCCGCCGGTGCAGGCGAGCTGGGCCGCGGCGGAGGAGCCCTGGGCCAGCTGCTACGGGCCCGTCGCCCAACTCGCCCGCTCCGCACGGCGGTTCGACTCCAGCCCCGCCCTGTTCACCTACGCGGGACTGCGCGCCTCCCTCGAACTCGTCGAGGAACTCGGCGTGGACGCCGTCCGGGCCCACGACCTGGCCCTCGCCGACCGCTTCCGCGCGGGCCTCGCCGCACTGGGCCACGAGCCCGTGCCCGCGCCCGGCTCGGCGATCGTGTCCGTGCCCGGACTGGGACGGCTGCAGCCAAAGCTGTCCGCGTCGGGCATCGAGGTGTCGAACCGCGCGGGCAACCTGCGGGCGTCCTTCCACCTGTACAACACGGCCGCCGACGTGGACCGGCTGCTGGAGGCGCTGTCCGGCTGAGGGCCCCGGCGCCCCTTGCCTCCCGCCGTGCGCACGGCCGCGGGCCGGTGCCTCCCTGTCCCACCCGAGGAGGCCCGCCCCGCGGTCGGTGTCACACCGTCACCTCACCGGCGTGAAGTTCCTGGCGCCGATGAACTCCGGCCGCCGCACCGGCGCCGCGAACGGCTCGACCGCCGTGTTCTCGACGCTGTTGAACACGATGAACACGTTGCTGCGCGGGAACGGCGTGATGTTGTCGCCGGAACCGTGCATGGCGTTGCAGTCGAACCAGGTCGCCGAGCCCGCCCTGCCGGTGAACAGCTTGATGCCGTACTCGGACGCCAGCGAGGTCAGCGCCTCGTCGGACGGCGTGCCCGCGTCCTGCATCTGCAGCGACTTCTTGTAGTTGTCCTTCGGCGTGGCCCCCGCGCAGCCGAGGAAGGTCTTGTGCGACCCCGGCATGATCATGAGCCCGCCGTTGGTGTCGAAGTTCTCGGTCAGCGCGATCGACACGGACACCGTCCGCATCCGCGGCAGCCCGTCCTCGGCGTGCCAGGTCTCGAAGTCCGAGTGCCAGTAGAAGCCGCTGGCCCCGAAGCCCGGCTTGACGTTGATCCGCGACTGGTGGACGTAGACGTCCGAGCCGAGGATCTGCCGGGCGCGGCCGACGACGCGCTCGTCGCGCACCAGGCGCGCGAACACCTCGCTGATCCTGTGCACCTCGAAGACCGAGCGGATCTCCTGGGACTTCGGCTCGACGATCGACCGCTCGTCCTCCCGGACCGCCGGGTCGGCGACCAGGCGGTTCAGCTCGTCCCGGTAGACGGCGACCTCGTCCTCGCCGATCAGCTGGTCGACGGCGAGGAAGCCGTCACGTTCGAACGCCCCGAGGTCGGCCGGCGTGATCGGGCCGGGCGCGTCGGGGGCGCCCCAGACGACCGGGTCCTGGCGCGGGGTGAGCACCTCGGAGGTGCCGCGCGTCGGGTAGAGGTCGGGGACCCGGGTGCCGGTGGTGGTGGTCGCGGTGGTCATGGAACCTCACACCTCCTCGGTGAGCAGCGGGTAGACGCCGTTCTCGTCGTGGTCCTCCCGTCCGGTGACCGGCGGGTTGAAGACGCAGATGCAGTGGAAGTCCTCCTTGACCTTGAGCGTGTGCCGCTCGTGGCCGTCCAGGAGGTACATGGTCCCGGGCGTGATGCGGTACGTCTTCCCGGTCTCGTGGTCGGTCAGCTCGGCGTCGCCCCGGGTGCAGACGACGGCCTCGATGTGGTTGGCGTACCACATCGACGTCTCGGTACCCGCGTAGAGGATCGTCTCGTGCACGGAGAAGCCGACCTTCTCCTTGGCGAGGACGATGCGCTTGCTCTCCCAGGTGCCGGACGCCGATTTCACGTGCCGGTCGGTGCCTTCGATCTCCTTGAACGAACGGACGATCACGGTGCTGCGATGCCTCCTAGATGGTGGTGTCTGCCAGGTGTCCGGGCCGTCGGCCCGGTGGTTCAGGCGGTCTCGCGGACGGCGCGGGCGAGCGTGGTCAGTCCCTCGTCCAGCTCGTCCGGGGTGACGGTCAGGGCCGGGAGCAGCTTGACGACCTCGCCCTCCGGGCCGGACGTCTCGATCAGCAGGCCGAGCTCGAAGGCGCGCCGGGCGATCCGTCCCGCGCGCTCCTTGTCGTGGAACTCCACGCCCCACACCAGTCCGCGGCCGCGGTACTCCTTCACGGCGGCGGGGTGCTCCTCGGCGACGGCGGCCAGCGCCCGCTCGACCTGCTCGCCGCGCGCACGGGTCTGCTTCTCCATCGCGGAGCCGTCGGCCCAGTAGGCCTCCAGCGCCGCGGTGGCGGTGACGAAGGCGGGGTTGTTGCCGCGGAAGGTGCCGTTGTGCTCGCCCGGCTCCCAGACGTCCAGCTCGGGCTTGAACAGGGTCAGCGCCATCGGCAGCCCGTAGCCGCTGATCGACTTGGACACGGTGACGATGTCGGGCGTGATGCCGGCCTCCTCGAAGGAGAAGAAGGCGCCGGTGCGGCCGCAGCCCATCTGGATGTCGTCGACGATCAGCAGCATGTCCTGGCGCTCGCACAGCTCGGCCAGGGCCCGCAGCCACTCGGGCCGGGCGACGTTGATGCCGCCCTCGCCCTGCACCGTCTCGACGATCACGGCGGCGGGCTTGTTGAGGCCGGAGCCCTGGTCCTCCAGGAGCCGCTCGAACCACAGGAAGTCCGGGACGGTGCCGTCGAAGTAGTTGTCGAACGGCATCGGCGTGCCGTGCACCAGCGGGACGCCCGCCCCGGCCCGCTTGAAGGCGTTGCCGGTGACGGCGAGGGAACCCAGCGACATGCCGTGGAAGGCGTTGGTGAACGACACGATCGCCTCGCGTCCCTTCACCTTCCGCGCCAGCTTCAGCGCGGACTCCACGGCGTTGGTGCCCGTCGGCCCCGGGAACATGACCTTGTACGGCAGGTCGCGCGGGCGCAGGATCCAGTTCTGGAAGGACTCCAGGAACGCGCGCTTGGCCGTCGTCGACATGTCGAGCCCGTGCGTGACGCCGTCCCGCTCCAGGTAGTCGATCAACGCCCGTTTCAGGACGGGGTTGTTGTGTCCGTAGTTGAGTGAGCCGGCTCCGGCGAAGAAGTCGAGGTACTCGTGGCCGTCCTCGTCGTACATGCGGCTGCCGTGCGCACGGTCGAAGACGGTGGGCCAGCCGCGGCAGTAACTGCGCACCTCGGACTCGAGGGTCTCGAAGACGCTCAGGTCGGGCTGGGTGATGGTCACGACGAATCGCTCCTCGGTGGCGTGGGAGGTCAGAGGGAGTCGGAAGATCGGGACGGAGGCCGTACGCGCGGTCAGAGCGCGAGGGGACCGATGCGGTACAGGACCTCGGGGTCGTGCGGCCCGTCGGGGAAGTGGCCGGCCTCGAACAGCACCTCGCGCTCCAGCAGGGCGCCGTGGCGCTCGGCGAACGCGGTGAACAGCCGCTCGGACGCGGTGTTGCCCGGGGTGATGGTGGTCTCCACGGTGTCCACGGCGTGCTCCTCGGCGGTCCGGGCGGCCAGCCCGTCGAGCAGGGCGGCGGCGAGGCCGCGCCCGCGGTGCGCCTCGTCCACCGCCACCTGCCAGACGAGCAGGGTGCGCGGGCTGTCCGGCCGCAGGAATCCGGTGACGAAGCCGATCGGCTCCCCGTGCTCGTCGCGGGCGACGGCGGAGGTGGCGGCGAAGTCCCGGCACCACAGCAGATAGCTGTACGACGAGTTCAGGTCGAGGACCTTCGAGTCCCTGGCTATCCGCCACAGCACGGCTCCGTCCGCCACGGTGGGGCGGTCGATTTGCAGGTCTGCTTGTGCGGCAGTCATGCAAATTGAACTTACCCAGGTAAATTCAAAATTGCATCGCCTGCCGGGGTTACGTGTGAGCCTGATCTGTGTTATCGCGCGAGCGTGTGTGTCTG
This sequence comes from Streptomyces sp. NPDC034670, assembly GCF_055574875.1. NCBI lineage: Bacteria > Bacillati > Actinomycetota > Actinomycetes > Kitasatosporales > Streptomycetaceae > Streptomyces > Streptomyces sp. NPDC034670. The sequence continues at coordinate 73,874 of NZ_JBVITR010000014.1, read as the reverse complement.
CGCGAGGGATCGGCGAAATGCCCTCTTTTCCCGGGGGCATACGGCGCAGAACGGGCGCGATGTGGAACCGGTCACAACTGTGTAACTCCCTCGGCCGGTGGCTGCGGCCCGCCGGTTCCGGCTCCCGGAATCGCTGCGTTTAGGACCGGGAAGAGCGGGCAGGAGAGGAGGGGAAACTGCTCTGGAATGTATTCGCTGAATAAGTGGAAGAAAGTCGCGGAAAGGTGTGCGCGAGGGATTTCTGGAACGGTGTGGAATTCATGTCCCGGTCACCCCGTCGATCCGTTCGCGCAGCAGATCGGCGTGGCCGTTGTGCCGCGCGTACTCCTCGATCAGGTGGATGAGCACCCAGCGCAGACTGACCTCCGCCCCGGCGATCGGCCCGTCGGTGATCCGCCCGGTGTCGTCCAGCTCCCGCTCCGCGCACAGCTCCCGCCCGCGCGCGACCTCCCGGCGCCAGATCCCGAGCGCCTCGTCGAGCCCCCGGGCCGGGTCGAGGGCGTACCCGGTCGGGTCCTCGAACACCGGCGGCACGTCGAGGCCGGCGACGACCCGCTGGAACCAGTTCCGCTCGACCTCGGCGAGATGCTGCACCAGCCCCAGCAGGGTCAGCGCCGACGGCGCGGCCGAGGCCAGCCGCGCCTGCCCGTCGTCCAGCCCCGCGCACTTCAGCGCCAGCGTCCCGCGGTGGTACTCCAGCCACTCCTCCAGCATGGACCGCTCGTCACCGGTCAGCCGGGGGACCGGACGGCCGTCGGGGAGGGCGAGGGGCGGCCGGGGCGGGTTCGTCGAGGGCATGGGGGGAGCATGGCACGGGAACCCGCGGGCCGGCCCGGGAAAGCCGCACGACGGCCGGTTCGGGCCGGTGGCGCCGTGCCCCGGCCCGCCCCGCTACCGCCAGGCCTCCCCGGCCGCGCGCAGGGCCGCCGCCAGGTCCACCGCCAGGCCCTCCTCCGCCAGGACGGTGCCCAGGGCCGTGAGCGCCGCCCGCACCGCGCCCGGTGTCGCGTCGGGGCCGTAGTGGTTGACGCGGATCATCTCCCCGGCGAGGGCGCCGCCGCCCGCGGCCAGGGGAAGCGCCGGGTCGGCGGCCAGGGCGCGGGCCACCAGGTCGGCGGCCACCGTGCCCGCCGGAGCCCGCAGGGTCGTGGCCACCGGGGCGGCGTCCGCCGCCTCGCGCACGTACGGCTCCAGGCCGCCGCCCAGCGCGAGCGCACCCGCCCGGGTGGCCGCCGCGGCCGACGCGTGCCGGGCCGTGACCGCCTCCAGGCCCACCGCCTCGATGCGCTCCAGGCACGCCTCGAGCGCCAGCATCTCCAGCTGCGCCGGCGCGTGCGGCAGCGCCGTGCGGCCGCCGTCGATCCAGCGCTCCTTCCAGTCCAGCAGGGACAGGTAGGAGCGGCGCGGCGCCCGCGGGTTCGCGGCCATCCGCGCCCAGGCCCGCTCGCTCACCGACACCGCCGACACCCCGGCCGGGCCGCCCATCGCCTTCTGCGCGCCGATCACGCACAGGTCCACGCCCCACGCGTCCGGAAGCACCGGCTCGGCGCCCACCGACGCCACCGCGTCCAGGTAGAACAGCGCCCCGTGCGCCCGCACCACCTCGCCGATCTCCGCGACCGGGTTGGTGTTCCCGGTGGCCGCCTCCGCGTGCACCAGGGACACGAAGTCGATCTCCGGGTGCCCGGCGAGGGCGTCGCGGATCCGCCCGGCCGTCACCGCCGTGTGGAAGGGCACCGTCAGGTCGATCACCGTGGCACCGCAGTCCCGCAGCCAGTCGCCGAAGGTCTGCCCGTAGGGGCCGGTGACGACGTTCAGGGCGGTCGTGCCGGGGCCGGCGGTCGCGCGGATCGCGCCCTCCAGCGGCAGCAGCGCCTCGCCCTGCATGACGACGACGTCCTGCCCGGTGCGGAGCAGGCGCGCCACGCGGTCCTCGATCGAGGCGAAGCGGGCGGCGCTCAGCGGGGCCAGGTCGAGGAGGGGATGGGTCACGGCGGTGCTCTCTTCACTTCACGGCTTCGCGGGTCGACGCGGTCGAGCGTAACCGGCCCCGGGGCCCCCGCCCGACCCCGGGGCCCCCGCCCGACCGCGGGGCTCCCGGCCCCGGTGGACGGGGGCTGGACAGGGACGGGCGGCGCCTCACTAGGGTGCCGGGTATGAGCGAACGCGCGGTGCTGCACGTGAGGGGACGGGTGCTCGTCGGGCCGGAGGAGGTCCGCGACGAGCTGTGGGTGGTCGGCGGCCGGATCTCCTACGACCGCCCCGTCGGGGCCCGCGACGTCCGGACCGTCGAGGGCTGGGTGCTGCCCGGCCTGGTCGACGCCCACTGCCACGTGGGCCTCGACCGGCACGGCGCGGTTCCCGAGGAGGTCGCCGAGAAGCAGGCGCTCACCGACCGCGACGCCGGCGCCCTGCTGCTGCGGGACGCGGGTTCGCCCTCCGACACCCGCTGGACCGACGACCGCGACGACCTCCCGAAGATCGTCCGGGCCGGCCGGCACATCGCCCGCACCCGCCGCTACATCCGGGGCTACGCCTGGGAGGTCGAGCCGGACGACCTCGTCGCCCACGTGGCCCGGGAGGCCCGGCGCGGCGACGGCTGGGTGAAGCTGGTGGGCGACTGGATCGACCGCGACCTGGGCGACCTGTCGGCCTGCTGGCCGCGCGGCGCCGTCGAGGCGGCGATCGCCGAGGCGCACCGGCTGGGCGCCCGCGTCACCGCGCACTGCTTCGCCGAGGACTCGCTGCGGGACCTGGTCGAGGCCGGCATCGACTGCGTCGAGCACGCGACGGGCCTGACCGACGAGACCATCCCGCTGTTCGCCGAGCGGGGCGTGGCGATCGTCCCCACGCTCGTCAACATCGCCACCTTCCCGGAACTCGCCGACGGCGGCGAGGCCAAGTTCCCGCGCTGGTCGGCCCACATGCGCCGGCTCCACGCGCGCCGCTACGACACCGTGCGCTCCGCCCACGACGCCGGCGTCCCCGTCTTCGTCGGCACGGACGCCGGCGGCAGCCTCCCGCACGGCCTGGTGGCGGACGAGGTCGCCGAACTGGTCCGGGCCGGCCTCCCGCCCGTCGAGGCCCTCGCGGCCGGCACCTGGGCGGCCCGCAGGTGGCTGGGCCGGCCGGGCCTGGAGGAGGGCGCCCCGGCGGACCTGGTGGTCTACGCGTCCGACCCGCGCGCGGACGTACGGGTGCTGACGGATCCGCGCCGGGTGGTACTGAACGGGCGCGTGGTCGGGTAGGGCGCCCCTCGGTGGGGCACCAGGGGGTGACGCCGGGGAACAGCCGTGCCCCGGGATTCGAAAGCGTGCGTCAACTCGCCACGATGGGGTGAAGGGTCGCCGGATCGCTGACGGCCCGCTTCCCGCACGGACATCCTTTCCGGGTCCCACACCTGTCTCCCGGGGGTCCCACCACCTTGAACAGCGCCGGTTTCCGCACGCCCGCACGCCGTCTGGCCACCGTCGCCGCGGCCACCGCCCTCGCCGCCGGCCCCGCCGCGCCGGTCGGCGCGGGCCCCGCGCACGCCACCGGGGAGCACGGCGGCACCGCCGGCGCCGCCGTGCTGCGCACCGCACTGGAGGTGTCCCTGCTCGACGAGAGCGCGGACGTGCCGCTCGACGTCTCCCTCGACGAGGTCCGGGCGCCGCGGAGCGCGCGGAGGACCACGCTGACCGCGCGGGTGGACGGCGTGGACGGCGGCCGGCCGTTCACCGTGCTGCGCGCCGGGGCCGCCGACGCCGGGGCGACGGTGGAGGGGAACCGGGCCGAGGCCTTCGCCACCCTCGCCGAGGCCCGGGTCCACGTGCCCGGACTGCCGCTGCTGGGGCTGATCGAGCTCGAGAAGGTCGCGTCGAAGGCGGTCTGCGAGGCCGGGGGGACTCCCTTCGCCTCGGCGACCCTGCCCGGCTCCGTGACGGTGCTCGGCAGACGCGTCGCGCTGACCTCCGCAGGACCGGCCGAGGTGAAGGTGCCGGGCGTCGGCGAGGTGCGCCTCGACCTGTCGCGGACGCGGACCACGTCCCGTACGGCCGCCGCCACCGCGCTGCGGCTGGAGGTCGCGGTCGACCCGCTGAAGCTGAACGTCGCCGCGGTCGGGGGCACCCTCACCCTGGCGGAGGCCACGTGCGAGGCGCCCGCCCCCTCCGGCGAGCGGCCGGGGGCCGCGGGCGCGCCCGGGACCCCCGGCGTCCGGCCCCAGGGGGCACGGGCGGAGCGGGCCGCGCCCGCCGGGGAGGACCTCGCCGAGACCGGCGGCGACCCGGTGACCCCGTACGTCGCGGGCGGCGCGGTCGTCCTCCTCGCGGCGGGCGGGGGAGCGGTGGCGCTGGCCCGCCGGGGCCGGCGGGGCTGACGCCGGGGCGCGGCCCGCGCACCCGGGTCCCCGCCGCCCTGACCCGGCGGGGATCCGGACCGGGGGGGGGGGGGCGGTGTCTCCCGCCCCGCCGGGGCCCGCCCCGCACGGCCCGGCCCACCGCGCGGGAGGACCGGCGCCGGGGCGGGGCGGGCGCGGCACACGGCTCAGCCGCCCGCCAGCACCCGCCCCAGGGCCGCGAGGAACCCGTCCGCCGTCTCCCGGTCCCGTACCGCCAGCCGCAGCCACCGCTCGTCCAGTCCCGGGAACGTGTCCCCGCGGCGCACCGCGTAGCCGAGGCCGCGCAGCCGGCTGCGCACGGTCGCCGCGTGCTCCAGCCGGACCAGGACGAAGGGGCCCTCGGCGGGCTCCGCGACCCGCAGGCCGTGCCCGGCGAGGTTCCGCAGCCCCGCGATCAGGTGCGCCCGGTCCGCCGCGACGCGCTCGGCCGCCCGCGCCGCCTCCGCGAGCGCCGCGGGTCCCACGCACGCCTCGGCCGCCGCCAGCGCGGGCGTGGACACCGGCCACAGCGGCTGGGCGCGCTCCAGCTCCGCGACGGTCTCCGGCGCCGCCAGCACGTAACCGATCCGCAGCCCGGCCAGCCCCCACGTCTTGGTGAGGCTGCGCAGCACCACCAGGCCCGGCACGTCCGTCCGCCCGGCCAGCGCCTCCCGCTCGCCCGGCACCGCGTCCATGAACGCCTCGTCCACCACCAGGGTCCGCCCGGGACGGGCGAGCCGGACGACGTCCGCGGCCGGATGCAGCACCGACGTCGGGTTCGTCGGGTTGCCGACCACCACCAGGTCCGCGTCCTCGGGCACCGCCGCCGGGTCCAGCCGGAACCCGTCCGCCTCCCGCAGCAGCACCCGGCCGACCGTGTGCCCCGCGTCCCGCAGCGCCGCCTCCGGCTCCGTGAACTGCGGGTGCACCACCACCGGCCGGCGCGCCCCGAGCGCCCGCGCCAGCAGCACGAACGCCTCCGCCGCACCGGACGTCAGCAGCACCCGCTCCACCGGCAGCCCGTGCCGCCCGGCCACCGCCGCCCGCGCGGCCCGGCCGTCGGGATAGGCGGCCAGCGAGGACAGCGACGCGGCGATGTGCTCGCGCAGCCAGTCCGGCGGGGTGTCCGCGCGGACGTTCACGGCGAGGTCGACCAGCGCCGCGCCGTCGTCGCGGACCTCCGCGTCCCCGTGGTGGCGCAGGTCGTGCGCGGGCGCGGCGCCCCGGGGCTCAGTGCGCGTGGGAATGTGCGTGTCCATGCCCGTGATGGTGCCCGTGGTGGTGGGAGCCGTCGTCGTCGGGGTGGAAGTGCGGCTGCTGCGGCTGCCCCACCTTGTCCTCGAAGCCCGGCAGCGCGATCCGGTACACGCAGCTGTCGCAGTTCATCCTGAGGTCGCCCTTCAGGGCCTCCTCGTACCGTTCCATGACCAGGTCCAGCAGCTCCGGCTCCGGACCGATGACGTCCGCCGAGCGCACCTGCGTCCCCGGGTGCGCCGCCGCCCACTCCTCGGTCTGGCGCCGCACCCGGTCCGGCAGGATCCCGGTGAACAGGAAGTACGGCAGGACGACGATCCGCCGCGCCCCCAGCCGCGCGCAGCGGTCCAGCCCGCCCGGCACGTCCGGCGCCGCCAGCGACACGAACGCCGTCTCCACGCCCGCGTACCCGCGCCCCTCCCACAGCAGCCGCGCCGCCTTGAACACCTCCGCGTTGGCGTCCGGGTCCGTCGACCCGCGGCCCACCAGCAGCACGGTCACCTCCGAGCGGTCCCAGGAGGGGTCCACCGCCTCGTCCAGCCGCCGCTGGAGCACCTCCAGCAGGGAGGGGTGCGGGCCCAGCGGGCGGCCGTAGGTGTACGAGACCCCCGGGTGGCGCTCCTTCTCGCGGGCCAGCGCCGCCGGGATGTCGCCCTTGGCGTGCCCGGCGGACACCAGCATCAGCGGCACGGCCGCGAACCGGCGCACGCCGCGCTTCACCAGTTCGGCGACGGCCTCGCCCAGCGGCGGCGGGGACAGTTCGATGAAACCGCCGGCGACGGGCAGTCCGGGGTGGCGGAGTCCCAGCTCCCGCACGAAGGCGCGGAACGCCTCCGCGCCGGCGTCGTCCCGGGTGCCGTGGCCGGCGATGAGCAGGGCGGGCGGGGTGGTCACAGGTTCTCCTCGGACGTCTCGGGTGAAGCGGGGTGGTACAGCAGGGCGTTGAGCGCGGCGGCGGCGACCGCCGAGCCGCCCTTCTCGGACACGTTGCTCACGGCGGGCAGTCCGCTCTCGCGCAACGCGGCCTTGGACTCGGCCGCCCCGACGAACCCGACGGGCAGGCCGACGACGAGCGCCGGGGAGACGTCCAGGGCCAGCAGTTCCTCCAGGGCGGTCGGCGCGCAGCCGATCACCCACAGGGCGCCGGGCCCGACCTCCTCGTACGCCAGCCGCACCGCGTGCGCCGAACGCGTCAGGCCCGGCCCGGCCTGCGCGTCCTTCAGCCGGCACACGGTCGCCCGGCGCGTGATCCCGGCCGCGACCATCTCCACGTCCGCCACGACCGGCGCCCCGGCGTGCAGCGCGGCATGGGCCCTCACCAGCTCCGCCTCGTCCATGACGAGTTCGTCGGCGTAGCCGAGGTCGGCGGAGGAGTGGACGACCCGTTCGACGACCGCCCGGGTCAGCGGCGGGAAGTGCGAGGTGTCCAGCCGGGCGCGCAGCCGGCGGAAGGACTCCTGCTCGATGGGGTGGACCACGCGGTTCACCGGGCCTCCTCCTGGGCCTGCCGGGCTCCGGGGGTCTCCCGGGCCTCCTGCGCCTTCGGGGCGTCCCGGTCCTCCGGGGCCTCCTGCCAGCGGTAGCCGCGCGGGGTGACCATGCGCCCCGCGACCTCACGGGTCGCCGTGTTGCCCACGGTCACGACCGTCATCATGTCGACCGTCGCCGGGTCCAGCGCCGCCAGCGTCGTCAGCCGGCTCGACTCGTCCGGCCGGGACGCGTTGCGCACGACGCCGACCGGCGTGGTCGGCTCCCGGTGCCCGGCGAGGATCGCCAGCGCCTTCGGCAGCTGCCAGTGACGGCCCCGGCTGCGCGGGTTGTAGAACGTCACGACGAGGTCCGCCTCGGCCGCCGCCCGCACCCGCCGCTCGATGACCTCCCACGGCGTGTGCAGGTCGGACAGGCTGATCGACACGTGGTCGTGCCCCAGCGGGGCCCCCAGGACCGCCCCGGCCGCCAGCGCCGCCGTCACGCCCGGCACGCCGACCACGTCGATGTCGTCGGACGCCTCGGCGAGCGCCGGGGAGGCCATGGCGTACACGCCCGCGTCCCCGCTGCCGATCAGCGCGACCGCCCGGCCCCGGCGGGCCTCCTCGACGGCCGTGCGCGCCCGCTCCTCCTCCGCCCCGAGCCCCGACTCCAGGACCCGGGTGCCGGGCCGCAGCAGGTCCCGTACCTGGTCGACGTACTGGTCGAGTCCGACCAGTACGGAGGCGCGCCGCAGCTCCGCCCTCGCCCGCGGGGTGAGCAGGTCCCGGGCCCCCGGCCCCAGCCCGACCACCGCGAGCCGCCCGCGCCCCGGCCGCCGCACCACGGCGCAGGTCGCCATCGCGGGCCGTCCGTCGGCGCGCCGCGACTTCCGCTTGGGCACGAGGAGGTCGCCCCCGCGCACCAGCGCGGCGGCCTCCGCGACCGACGGGGTGCCGACGGCGGCCAGCGGCGCGTCGGAGGGGTGGGGCACCTCGACGCGGGCCAGCTCCTCGGCGCCGTACGTCACCAGGGGCACGCCCAGGCGCCGGGCCGCCGCCACGATGCCGGGCTCCCCGGCCTTGGCGTCCACGGTGGCGAGCTCGGCGAGCGACGCGGCCGACAGCCCGGCCTCGCGCAGGGCGTCCTCGACCAGGGCGAGCACCTCCTCGACGGGAGCGCCCCTCGAGGCGCCGACCCCGGCGACGAGGGTCGGCGGCCGCAGGACCGCCTCCCCCTCCCGCGGCTCGACCAGACGGTCCGTGAGGCGGATCGTGTACGCCCCCTCGCCGGACACCGGCAGCGGCGGCAGCGGCCAGGCCACCTCGGCGCGCAGCGCCACCGCCTCGCCGTCCAGCAGGGCCCGCGAGACGGCGGCGACGTCGCCCTCCACGGGAAGTCCCAGGGTGTCCAGGCCGGCCAGGCCCACGGCGTCGGTCGCCGTGGTGACCACGGGCTCGGCGCCCAGCACCTCGGCGACCTCGCGGGCGAGGTCGTTCGCCCCGCCCCCGTGCCCGCCCAGCAGCGACACCGCGAACCGTCCGCCCTCGTCGACGCAGACCACGCCCGGGTCGGCCGTCTTGCCGGCCAGCAGCGGGGCCACCAGCCGCACCACGGCCCCGGTGGCGAGGAAGCACACGAGCTGCTCGCAACTCGCGAACGCGGCCCGCACGGCGTCCGCGACGGGACCCTCGTACACGCGCGTGCGGTCCGGCCAGGCGGCGGCCAGCCGGTCCCGCGCAGCCGCTCCCGCCGCGGTGGCGGAGATGAGGCCGATCACTGGACTACTCCTTCACTGTGCGCCGGGGGCCGGACGCCCCACAGCAGGAAAACGGGATTGGCGGCCGCCAGCCGGGTCACGTCCCCCGGCAGCGGCGCCAGCCGCGACGACTGCAGCAGCACCCCGTCGCAGACGAGGCCGGCCCCGGTCAGCGCCGCGCGCGCGGCCGGCACGCGGTCCAGCGCGGCCAGGGCGACGACGACCGTGCGCCGGGCCCGCCGCGCGCACGCGGCGACGACGGCGGGCAGCTCCCGCCCGCCCCCGCCGACGAACACGGCGTCGGGCTCCGCGGGACCGTCGAGCCCGGACAGCACCTCCGGCGCCGTCCCGTGCACCACCCGCACGTCGACCCCGTGCGCGGCGGCGTTGGCGCGGATCCGCTCCACCCCGTCCGGGGTCTTCTCCACCGCGGTCACGGCGGCCCCCAGCCGCGCGCACTCCACGGCCACGGACCCGGAGCCCGCGCCGACGTCCCACACCAGGTCACCGGGGCGCGGCCCGAGCCGGGCCAGGGCCAGGGCCCGCACCTCGAACTTGGTGATCATGGAGTCGCGGTGGGTGAACGCGGACTCCTCCAGCGCCCAGCCGGCGGGCCGCCCGGCGGCCCCGCCCGCGACGGTCCGCACCGGACCGAGGGCCCGGGAGGCGTCCAGGCACAGCACGACGCTCACCGCCGGCCCCCAGTCCCGCGCCGCGGCCTCGGCGGGCGTGACCCGCTCGACGCGCTCGCGCTCCGGGTCGCCCAGCGCGGAGGCGACGACCAGGAGGCGGCCGGGACGGTGGCGGGCCAGCGCGGCCCCCAGTTCGGCCGGCCCGGCGCCCGGCCCGGTCAGCACGGCGACCTTCGGGTGGGCCCGGCACAGGTTCACGGCCGTCCGCGGATCCCGCCCGTGCGCGCTGACCACCACGGCGTCGTCCCAGGGCAGTCCCACCCGCGCGAAGGCGGCGGCCACCGAGGAGACACCGGGCCGCACGGTCAGCCGCTCGGCCCCGAACCGCTCGGCCAGCGCCCGCACGATCCCGAAGAACCCGGGGTCCCCGGAGGCCAGCACCACGACCGGCCGCTCCGCGGCGACGTACTTCCCCACGGTGTCCAGCGCGGGCGCCAGCGGTCCGAGGACCACCCGCTCGGCCCCCTCCGGCAGCCGCACGGCGTCCAGGTGCCGCCGTCCGCCGACCACCAGCTCCGCCCCGGCCGCCACGTCCTCGCGGACCGGCGCCCCCGTCCCCATCCCGACGACGGTGATCACGTGCGCGCGCCCCGCTCCCGCAGTTCCCTGCGGGCCTGCGGATCGGCCCGGCGGTAGCCGTGGAAGTGCCCGGGGTGGTACAGGTGCGAGCGGGTGCCGTGCGCGTCGAGGGCCGGTCCGACCAGGAACAGGGTGTGCTTCCAGAGCCGGTGCTCCTTGACCGTCTCCTCCAGCGTGCCGACCGTGCACCTCACCACCAGCTCCTCGGGCCAGGTGGCCTGGTACGCGACGACGACCGGCGTGGTCGTCGGGTAGCCGCCCTCCAGCAGCTCCCGCACCAGCTGCCCGCTGCGGGCGGCCGACAGGAAGACCGCCATGGTGGTGCCGTGCCGGGCGAACTCGCGGACCTCCTCCCCGGGCGGCATCGGCGTCTTGCCGCCGCCGAGCCGGGTCAGGACGACGGACTGCGCCACCTCGGGAACGGTCAGCTCCCGCTGGACGAGCGCCGCGACGGCGGAGAACGACGACACGCCGGGCACGACCTCCGTCGCGATGCCGATCCGCGCGCACCGGTCGAGCTGCTCCTGCGTGCCGCCCCACAGCGCCGGGTCGCCGGAGTGGATCCGCGCGACCTTCAGCCCGTGCGCGTGGGCCCGTTCGTAGACGGCCACGACGTCCTCCAGGGACATCACCGCCGAGTCGAGGATCTCCGCGTCCTCGCGCGCGTGCTCGAGGACCTCCGCCTGGACCAGGCTGGCGGCCCAGATCACGACGTCGGCCCCGGCGATGGCGCGCGCGGCGCGGAACGTCAGCAGATCGGCGGCGCCGGGGCCGGCACCGACGAAGGTCACCTTGCCGGCGGGGGCATCGGCCATGGGAATCGGTCCTCTCCTGTGTCAGGGATGTCAGGGGTGTCGGGAGGCGTCGGGGGACGCCGCGGACGCCGCGGATGCCGCGGGGCCGGGCCGGTGGCGGGCACCGTGCGCCGGACGCCCGCCGCGCGGGCCCGAAGGGGTCACAGCTTGCCGCCCCGCCCGCCGTCGCGCCGCGGGGGCGCGATGAGCGTCGAGAGGTAGGGCAGGGGCGTCCCGTCCAGCTCGGCGGCCGGCCGGACCGACTCCTCCGGCAGCCCGAGCGCCGACCCCCACACCGCGTCGCCGATCCGCCCGGTCTCCCGCAGCGCCTCGGCGACCTCGCCCGCCTGCCGCCCGAACTTGTACGCGACGACGGTCCCGGGCCCGGCGAGCGCGTCCTTGAGCGCGGCCGCCCCGGCGGTCACCGGCACCAGCGTGAGCGGCTCGGTCCCCTCGGTGAGCACCGCGCCCGACCGCGCGGCGAGGTCCTGCATGGCGGTGATCCCCGGCACGGTCTCCACCACCGTCCCCGGCACCGACCGCGCGACGGTCTGGGCGAGGTACGTGAACGTCGAGTACACGTTGGGGTCCCCGATGGTCGCGAAGGCGACGGACCCGTGGTCCCGCAGCAGCCCCGCGACCCGCTCCCCGGCCGCGTCCCAGGCGGCCTCCCGCCGCGCCCGGTCGGTGCGCTCGTTCAGCGCGAACACCACCCGGACCACCTTCTCGGCGGGCACGTAGTGCAGCACGGTCGCCTCGGCCCGCCCCCGCTCCCCGGTGTCCATCACGGGCACGACGACGACCTCGGCCGCGCGCAGGACGTTCACGCCCCTCACGGTCACCAGTTCCGGGTCTCCCGGCCCGACCCCGACCCCGACCAGCCTGCTGCTCATGACGTCCGGCACCTCTCCACGAACCGACGGGCGACACCGGGCTCGGACGCCCAGTGCGTGTGCAGATAACTCGCGTGCACCCCGTGCTGCACGAACCCCTCGACGCGCCGCGCGGGCGCCCGCACCCCCCAGGCGGGCGCGGGCCCGGCCCCCGGTTCCACGACGGTCCGGTGGAACTCGTGCCCGCGCATCCGCGTCCCGGCGGCGGCCAGCGCGCTGCCGGTCACGGCCACGGCGTCCCGGTACCCCAGCGTCAGCCGCTCCGACATCCGCGCGGAGGCGTCCAGCACCCCGCACATCGGCCGGTCGTCCAGCTCCCGGCACAGGTACAGCAGTCCGGCGCACTCGGCGGCGACGGGCGCCCCGCCGTGCGCCAGTCCGGCCACGGCCTTCCGCAGCGGCTCGTTGGCGGACAGCTCGGCGGCGTACACCTCGGGGAACCCGCCCCCGACGACCAGCCCGCGCGTCCCCTCGGGCAGCTCCTCGTCCCGCAGCGGGTCGAAGGGGACGACCTCGGCGCCGGCGGCGGCGAGCAGCTCGGTGTGCTCGGCGTAGGAGAAGCTGAACGCCGCTCCCGCGGCGACGGCGACCACCGGCCCGCCCGGGGACGCGGCCCCCGGGGCGGGGGAGGGCAGGGGCGGGGACGAGGGAGCCACCGCCCCGGCCGCGTCCCAGGCCGCGCCCGGCACCGCGCCCGCGCCCCGCGCCAGCGCGACCAGGCCCTCCAGATCGCACCCGGCCGCCACCTGCGCGCCCATCGCCTCGACGGCCTCGACCGCCTCACGGCGCCGCTCGGCGACCGGCACCAGCCCCAGGTGCCGCGACGGCACACCGACCCGGCCGGCCCGCCGCACCGCACCGAGCACGGGCACCCCGACGGACTCCAGCGCCTCCCGCAGCAGCGCCTCGTGCCGGTCGGAGGCGACCTTGTTCAGGATCACGCCCCCGACCCGCACCCCGGGGTCCCAGCTCACGAACCCGTGCACCAGCGCCGCCACCGACCGCGACTGCCTCGACGCGTCGACGACCAGCACCACCGGTGCCCGCAGCAGCTTCGCCACCTGCGCGGTGGACGCCAGCTCGCCCTCCCCCGCGGCCCCGTCGTACAGCCCCATCACGCCCTCGACCACGGCGACGTCGCACCCGCGCGCCCCGTGCAGGAACAGCGGAGCGACCAGCTCCGGCCCGCACAGGTACGCGTCGAGGTTGCGTCCCGCCCGCCCGGTGGCGAGCGCGTGGTACCCGGGGTCGATGTAGTCCGGGCCCACCTTGTGCGGGGACACGGCGAGCCCCCGCGCGGTGAGCGCGGCCATCAGCCCGGTGGCGACGGTGGTCTTCCCGCTGCCCGAGGAGGGCGCGGCGATCACCAGCCGGGGCACGGACGGGGACGGGGTCACCACTCGATGCCCCTCTGCCCCTTCTGCCCGACGTCCATGGGGTGCTTGACCTTGGACATGTCGGTCACGAGGTCCGCGAGGTCCACGAGCTTCTCCGGCGCGTTCCGCCCGGTGATCACCACGTGCTGGGTGCCCGGCCGGTCCCGCAGCACGGACACGACCTCGTCGGTGTCGATCCACCCCCAGTGCATCGGGTAGGCGAACTCGTCGAGCACGTACAGCCGGTACGTCTCGGCGGCCAGGTCCCGCTTGACCTGCTCCCAGCCCTCCCGGGCCTTCTCCTCGTTGTCCATCTGCGCGTCGCGCTGCACCCAGGACCAGCCCTCGCCCATCTTGTGCCAGGCGACGGTCCCGCCCTCGCCGGAGTCGCCGAGGACGCGCAGCGCCCGCTCCTCGCCGACCTTCCACTTGGCCGACTTGACGAACTGGAACACCCCGATCGGCCAGCCCTGGTTCCAGGCCCGCAGCGCCAGCCCGAACGCGGCCGTCGACTTGCCCTTGCCGACCCCGGTGTGCACGACGACCAGCGGCCGGTTGCGCCGCTGACGGGTCGTCAGTCCGTCGTCCGGCACGACGCTCGGCTGTCCCTTCGGCATTACGCGGCCCTCCTCGGATTCCCGGCTCCCTGCACGTCCCTGACCAGCCCGGCGATCGAGTCGGCCCGCAGTCCGTCCAGCGTCACCGCCGTACCGCCCAGTTCGTCCGCGAGCCGCCCGGCCAGTCCCAGCCGCACCGGCCCCGACTCGCAGTCCACGACCACCGACGCGGTCCCGTCGGCGGCGAACAGCCGCGCCGCCCGCCCGGCGAGGGCGACCGGTTCGGCCCCGCCCGTCACCCGGCCACCACCCCGGCCAAAGGCGCTTCGCGCCGCCCCTCCTGCTGTGGCCCGGCCGTCGGTCACCACGACCACCAGCGCCCGCCGCGCGGGGTCCCGCAGCCGCTCCACCCGCAGCACGTCGTGCGCCTTGAGCAGCCCGGCCGCCAGCGGGGTGCGCCCGCCCGTCGGCAGCGACTCCAGCCGCGCCGCCGCCGCGTCCACCGACGACGTCGGCGGCAGCGCGACCTCGGCCGCCGATCCCCGGAAGGTCACCAGCCCCACCTTGTCCCGCCGCTGGTAGGCGTCCAGAAGCAGCGACAGCACGGCGCCCTTCACGGCGCCCATCCGCTGCCGCGCCGCCATCGACCCGGAGGCGTCGACGACGAACAGCACGAGGTTGCCCTCGCGCCCTTCGCGCGCCGCCTGCCGCAGGTCGTCCCGGCGGATCACCAGACCCGGCCCCGACCGCCCCCGTGCCCGCTGGTGCGGTGCCGCCGCCCGCACGGTCGCCGCCAGGTGCAGCTTGGTCAGCGCGCCGTCCGGCCGCCGCGCGCCCGTGGTCCGCCCGTGCTCGGTCCGCGCCCGGGAGCGCCGGCCGGCGGCGCCCTCGCCGATCCCGGGGACGCTCAGCGCCTTCGTCCGGAAGGGCTCGGCGGCGCCCACCGGGGACCGCTCACCGGAGCCGGCGCCCGCGGGCTCCGCCCCGCCGGACTCCTCGGCCGCCCCGGACCCCCGGGGCTCCGGCGGGGTCCCCGCGTCACCGCCCCCGGGACCGTCGGCGGGCGGCTGCCCGCCGCCCCCGCCCGGTCCGTCCGGCCCGTCCGGATCGGTGTCGGGACCGTCGTCGTCCCCGGACCGCTCCAGCGTCTCGTCGAGCTTGTCCTCGTCCAGTCCGGGCGCGTCGAACGGGTTCCGCCGCCGCCGGTGGGGGAGGGCCAGCAGGGCGGCCTGCCGCACGTCCTCGGCCAGCACGTCGGTCCGCCCGGCCCAGGCCGCCAGCGCGGTCGCGGTGCGCGCCATCACGATGTCGGCCCGCATGCCGTCCACCTCGAACGCGGCGCAGGTCGCCGCGATCTGCCGCAGCGCCCCGTCACCGAGGCGCACCGACGGCAGCAACTCCCGCGCGGCCGCGATCCGCGCCCGCACGGCGGCCTCCTCGTCGGCCCACCGCGCGGCGAAGCCGGCCGGGTCGTCGTCGTACGCCAGCCGCCGCCGGACGACCTCGACCCGCTGGCCGGGCTCGCGCGAGGCGGTCACCTCGACGGTCAGCCCGAACCGGTCGAGGAGCTGCGGCCGCAGCTCGCCCTCCTCGGGATTCATGGTCCCGACGAGCAGGAACCGCGCGGCGTGCCGCACCGAGACACCCTCGCGCTCGACGTACGAGGCGCCCATCGCGGCGGCGTCCAGCAGCAGGTCGACCAGGTGGTCGTGCAGGAGGTTGACCTCGTCGACGTACAGGATGCCCCGGTGCGCGTCGGCGAGCAGCCCCGGCTCGAAGGCCTTCACGCCCTCGGCCAGCGCCCGCTCGATGTCGAGCGCCCCGACCAGCCGGTCCTCGGAGGCGCCGACGGGCAGCTCGACCATGCGGGCGGGCCGGGCCGTGCCGCCGCCGCTCTCGTGCGGACCGTCCGGGCACCCGGGGTCGGGGGCCGCGGGGTCGCAGGAGAAACGGCAGCCGGGCACCACGGCCACCTCCGGGAGCAGCGCCGAGAGCGCCCGCACCGCCGTCGACTTGGCGGTGCCCTTCTCCCCGCGCACCAGCACACCGCCGACCGCCGGGGAGACGGCGTTCAGCAGCAGCGCGAGCCGCAGGTCGTCCTGGCCGACGACGGCCGTGAACGGAAAGGGGGTGGTCACTGGTGGTCGCCCTCCGAGTCGCCTTCGAGATCGCCTTCGAGTTCCAGGTAGGTGGCGCGCAGCCGCTCCAGCGTGTCCGCGTCCGGTTCGGCCCACAGCCCGCGGTCGGCGGCCTCCAGCAGCCGTTCGGTGATGCCGCGCAGCGCCCACGGGTTGGACTTCTTCATGAAGTCCCGGTTCTCCGGGGCGAAGACGTACTCCGCGCTGAGCTTCTCGTACATCCAGTCGTCCACGACCCCGGCCGTGGCGTCGTAGCCGAAGAGGTAGTCGACGGTGGCCGCCATCTCGAAGGCGCCCTTGTAGCCGTGGCGCCGCATCGCGGCCATCCAGCGCGGGTTGACCACCCGGGCGCGGAAGACCCGGTGGGTCTCCTCGCCCAGCGTGCGGGTCCTCACCTGGTCGGGAGTGGCGGAGTCGCCGACGTAGGCCTCGGGTGAGGCACCCGTCAGGTGCCTGACCATGGCGACCATGCCGCCGTGGTACTGGAAGTAGTCGTCGGCGTCGACGAGGTCGTGCTCGCGCGTGTCGACGTTCTTCGCCGCCACCGCGATCCGCCGGAACGCCGTCTCCATGTCCCCGCGCGCCGCCCGCCCGTCGAGCCCGCGCCCGTAGGCGTAGCCGCCCCAGACCGCGTACACCTCGGCGAGGTCGGCGTCGGAGCGCCAGTTGCGGGCGTCGATCAGCGGCAGCAGGCCCGCGCCGTACGCACCGGGCTTCGAGCCGAAGATGCGGGCGGTGGCCCGCCGGCGGTCGCCGTGCTCGGCGGTGTCCTCGTCGGCGTGGGCGCGCACGAAGTTGGACTCGGCGGGCTCGTCCAGCTCCGCCACCGCCCGTACCGCGTCGTCGATCAGCCCCACCACGTGCGGGAACGCGTCCCGGAAGAACCCGGAGATGCGGACCGTGACGTCGATGCGCGGCCGCCCCAGCTCCGTCAGGGGGACGATCTCGAACCCGGTCACCCGGCGCGAGGCGTCGTCCCACACCGGCCGGCACCCGAGCAGCGCCAGGATCTCGGCGATGTCGTCGCCCTGGGTGCGCATCGCGGACGTGCCCCACACCGTCAGGCCGACGGACTTCGGGTACGCACCGGTGTCGCTCAGGTACCGCTGCACCAGCGAGTCCGCCAGCGACTGCCCGACCTCCCAGCTCAGCCGGGAGGGGATCGCCTTGGGATCGACGGAGTAGAAGTTCCGCCCGGTCGGGAGCACGTTGACCAGCCCGCGGGTGGGCGAGCCCGACGGTCCCGCCGGGACGTAACCGCCGTCCAGCGCCCGCAGGATGTGCCCGATCTCGTCCGTCGTGCGCGCGAGCCGCGGCACGACCTCGGTGCAGGCGAACTCCACCACGGCCACGGCGTCCGGGAGGTCCGCGCCCACCACCTCCCGGACCAGCGCGGGAGCCGCGCCGGCCGCCCAGCCGCGCTCCTCCATGCCTTCCGCGATCCGCCGGCACAGCAGCTCCAGCAGGTCGATCGCGTCGGCGCCCGTACGGGCCGGGCCGTCCACCAGGTCCGTCAGCTCCACCGGCACCTTGACGGGGGCGCCCGGCTCGGCCAGCAGCTCCTTCTCCACCAGCCCGAAGTGCTCGGCCAGGCAGGCCCGCAGGCCCGGCAGGGCGTTCGCCCGCCCGCCCCACACCTGCGAGGCGCGCAGCACGGCCAGCACCAGGTTCACCCGGGGCTCGCCGACGGGCCCGCCGCCCAGGATGTGCAGGCCGTCCCTGATCTGCACGTCCTTGATCTCGCACAGGTAGCCGTCGATGTGCATGACGAACTCGTCGAAGTCGTCGTCGTCCGGCTGTTCGTCGACGTGCAGGTCGTGGTGGAGCTCGGCGGCCTTCACCAGCGTCCAGATCTGGGCGCGCACCGCCGGGGCCTTCGCCGGGTCCAGGTCGGAGACCAGCGCGTACTCGTCGAGCAGCTGCTCCAGCTTCGCCAGGTCGCCGTAGGTGTCCGCGCGGGCCATCGGCGGGACGAGGTGGTCGACCACCGTGGCGTGCCCGCGCCGCTTGGCCTGGGTGCCCTCGCCGGGGTCGTTGACGATGAACGGGTAGACCAGCGGCAGGTCGCCGAGCACCGCGTCCGGCGCGCAGCCGGCGCTCAGCCCGAGCCCCTTGCCCGGCAGCCACTCCATGGTGCCGTGCTTGCCCATGTGCACGATCGCGTCGGCGCCGAAGCTGTTCTCCAGCCACCGGTAGGCCGCCAGGTAGTGGTGCGACGGGGGCATGTCGGGGTCGTGGTAGATGGCGATCGGGTTCTCGCCGAAGCCGCGCGGCGGCTGGATCATCACCACGACGTTCCCGAACCGGAGGGAGGCCAGCACGATGTCGTCGCCGTCGACGTACAGCGAGCCCGGCGGCTCCCCCCACGCCTCGGTCATCGCGTCCCGCAGCTGCGGGTCCAGCTTCTCGAACCAGGCCCGGTAGTCCGCCAGCGGCACCCGCGCGGGCGCGGCGGCCAGTTGGTCCTCGGTCAGCCACTCCACGTCGTGGCCGCCCGCTTCGATGAGCCGGTGGATCAACTCGTCGCCGTCGTCGGGGTACCCGTGCACCCCGTACCCCGCGTCCCGCAGCGCGTCCAGCACCCGCACCGCCGAGGCGGGCGTGTCCAGGCCGACCGCGTTGCCGACGCGCGAGTGCTTCGTCGGGTACGCGGTGAAGACGAGCGCGAGCTTCTTCCCGGCGTTCGGCGTGTGCTTCAACCGGGCGTGCCGCACGGCGATCCCGGCCACCCGGGCGGCCCGTTCCGGGTCGGCGACGTACACCGGGACGTCGTCCGGGCCCTGCTCCTTGAAGGAGAACGGGACCGTGACCAGCCGCCCGTCGAACTCCGGGATGGCGACCTGCATCGCCGCGTCCATGGGGGACAGGGCGGCGTCGGACTCCTCCCAGGCGGCGCGCGAGGAGGTGAGGCACAGCCCCTGCAGCACCGGCACGTCCAGGTCGGCCAGCGCCCCGATGTCCCAGGCCTCCTCGTCGCCGCCCGCCGACGCCTGCGAGGCGTGCGTGCCGCCGGCCGCGAGCACCGTGGCGACCAGGGCGTCGGCCCGCGACAGCAGCTCGTACAGGCCCGCGTCGGCACCGCGCAGCGAACCGCAGTACACCGGGAGGGCGTTGGCCCCGCGGGCCTCGATCGCGTCGCACAGCGTGTCCACGAAGGCGGTGTTGCCGCTCAGTTCGTGGGCCCGGTAGAAGAGCACGCCCACGGTCGGACGGCCCGGTTCCACCGCACGCGCGCCGTGGACGCCGAACTCCGGCATCTTCCGCGGCGGTTCGAACCCCTCGCCGGTCAGCAGCACGGTGTCCGACAGGAACCGGGCCAGCTCGGCCAGGTTCTCCGGGCCGCCCTCGACGAGGTACTTCAGCGCCTCCGCGACCACACCGGCCGGCACCGTCGACTCGGCCATCAGCTCCGCGTCCGGCACGGCCTCCCCGCCGAGCAGCACCGCCGGGACCCCGGACGCCCTCAGCGCCGCGATCCCGTCCTCCCAGGCCCGCTTGCCGCCCAGCAGCCGGACGACGGCGAGGTCCGCGCCGTCGAGCAGCCCGGGCAGCTCCCGGGCCGCGTCCACCCGGGTCGGATTGCCGATCCGGTAGGCGGCGCCGGAGGCCCGGGCCGCCAGCAGGTCCGTGTCGGCGGTCGACAACAACAACACAGTGCTCATGCGGGCGCTCCCGGTGGAATGAAAGGCAGTCCTTGCGGCGCGCCCGACTCGATGAGCCGCCACAGCGCGTCCGTGTCCGCGTGCTGTTCGATGAGATCGCCGAGCCGGTCGAGCTGCTCCTCGCGCAGCGCGGCGAAAGAGGTGTCCGGGGCGGGCACGAAGCGGCGCCCCGCGGCGGCGGCCACCTCGCGCAGGAAGGCCCGGCGGAAGCCGTCCGACTCCAGGGAGCCGTGCCAGTGCGTGCCCCAGGTCTGCCCGACCCGGCAGCCGTCCAGGAAGGTCTCCCCGCCGGTCACCTCGGCGACCCCGTGATGGATCTCGTACCCCTCGACCCGCTCCCCGAAGGCCTGCCCGACCGGCCGGGCGAGCGTCTTCTCCCGGGCGAACCGCACCCGCACCGGCAGGACCCCGAGCCCGTCCACGTGCCCCGCGCGGCTCTCCACGTCGTCCTCGATGTGCTCGCCGAGGAGCTGGAAGCCGCCGCAGATGCCGAGCACGGGCCGTCCCTCGGCGGCCCGCCGCTCCAGCGCGTCCGCGAGCCCGCGCGTCCGCAGCCACCGCAGCGCCCGCACGGTCGCGCGCGTACCCGGTACGACCACGAGGTCGGCGTCGGCCAGCTCCTCGGGCCGGTCCACGAACCGCACCACGACCCCCGGTTCGGCGGCGAGCGCGTCCACGTCGGTGAAGTTGGACATCAGCGGCACCGCGCACACGGCGACCCGCAGCACGTCCTCACCGGCCGGCGCGGCCACCGCCGACTCCCGCACCGCGCCGCGCAGCGACACGTGGAGTCCGTCCTCCTCGTCGATGCCGAGCCCGTGCCGGAACGGCAGCACGCCGTAGGTCCGCCGCCCGGTCAGGCCGCGCAGCATCTCCAGCCCCGGCTCCAGCAGCGACACGTCGCCCCGGAACTTGTTCACCAGGAACCCGGCGACCAGCCGCTGGTCCTCGGGGGAGAGCAGGGCGACGGTGCCGAAGAAGGAGGCGAAGACGCCGCCCCGGTCGATGTCGCCCACCACCAGCACCGGCAGCCCGGCGTTCCGGGCGACGCCCATGTTCACGATGTCCGTGCGGCGCAGGTTGATCTCGGCCGGGCTGCCGGCCCCCTCGCAGATCACCGCGTCGTACGTGCTCCGCAGCCGCTCCAGGCAGTCCAGCACCGTGCCCAGCAGCCGCTGCTGCCGGCCCCCGTGGTAGCCGCGTGCGCTCATCTCCCCGACGGGCCTGCCCAGCAGCACCACCTGGCTGCTGCGCTCCCCGCCCGGCTTGAGCAGCACCGGGTTCATCAGCGCGGTCGGCTCGATCCGGCAGGCCTGGGCCTGCATGGCCTGCGCCCGCCCGATCTCGGCGCCCTCGCGCGTCACGAACGAGTTCAGCGACATGTTCTGCGCCTTGAACGGCGCGACGCGCACGCCCTGCCGCACCAGCCACCGGCAGATCCCGGCGGTCACCACGCTCTTGCCGGCGTCCGAGGTGGTCCCGGCGACCAGCAGACCCCCGCCGCTCATGCCGCACGCCCCTTGACGGCGAGCCGCGCGGCGGCGCCGACGCCCAGCGCGAGCCAGCCGACCCGCCGCGAGAGCCGTACCGCCCGGTCGATGTCGCGCACGGTCACCGTCCGGCCGCCGCCGTTGAGGACGGGCCGGTGCTCGACCCGTCCGCCGTAGGAGAGCGTCCCGCCGAGCCGCACGCCGAGCGCGCCCGCGAAGGACGCCTCGACGGGGCCGGCGTTGGGGCTCGGGTGCTTCGCGGCGTCCGCCCGCCAGGCCCGCACGGCCCCGCGCGGGTCCGGTCCCGCGAGCGCGGCGAGGGCGGCGGTCAGCCGCGCCCCCGGCCACCCGGCCACGTCGTCGAGGCGGGCGGAGGCCCAGCCGTAGCGGCGGTAGCGGGGGGACTTGTGGCCGACCATCGCGTCCAGCGTGTTGACGGCCCGGAAGCCGAGCAGGCCCGGCACCCCGGCGACGGCCCCCCACACCAGCGCGCCGACGACGGCGTCGGAGGTGTTCTCGGCGACGGACTCCACGACCGCGCGGGCGATCCCGTCGGCGTCCAGCGCCTGCGGGTCCCGTCCGCACAGGTGCGGCAGCCGCGCCCGCGCCGCCTCGACGTCCCCGTCCCGAAGGGCCCGCCCGACGGCCCGGGCCTCGCGGGCCAGCGAGGTCCCGCCGACGACGGCCCAGGTGGCGACACCGGTCAGGGCGACGGAGGCGGCGGGGGAGGGCCGTGCCCAGCGGGCGGCCAGGCACCCCAGCGCGACGGTCCCGCCGACGCACACGGCGGTGTGCGCCGCGCCCCGGCCGCGGTCGTCCCGCCACAGCACCCGTTCCACGGCGGCCGCGGCCCGCCCGAAGGCGGCGACCGGGTGCCCGCGGCGGGGATCGCCGAGCAGCAGGTCGCCGAGGAGGCCGGCGGCGGCGCCGTACGCGAACACGCGATCGGCACCCATGGGGTCAGCCGGTCGTGGAGCCGGCGGGAATCGTGAGGGGGAAGGCCCCGGGACGGGGCGGAGTGTCGCTGATCGACCTCAACAGGCAGCCGCGCATGGCGTTGTGTCCTCACTCAGGGTGTCCGCGCCCTGGTTCGACGAGACCGGCGGTGAGAGTTCCTGGCTCCCGGGGCGTGCGCCCCGGTGACAGTGGCGGGACCGCGCCGGACTCTCACCGGCTTCCTCTCCTGCCGCCGTATTGGCTGAGGCAGTCCACCACGGCCGTGGAAGAACCGTCAACTTGCCGTTGACCTGCGAGGCTGAAGTGTGCTGAGGCCCACAGCGGTGCGCCGGGGGGTCGGCGGGCGGGCCGGGAAGGCGCGTGGACGGCTCCGGACGCGCGGACGGGCGGTGCGGGGCCGGGGCCCGCGCACCCCCCGCCGGACGGGGACGAGGTGTGATCAGGCCATGATCAGGCTGATTCCGTACGCCACCGCCGCCGCGCACGCCGCGAAGCAGGCGTAGGCGCCGGTGACCGCCAGGGGCGCGGACCGGCCCCGGGCGGCGGCCCGGTCGCGGTGGGACAGGCCGGCGATGCCGAGGGTGAACAGGCCCACCAGGGCCACGGTGACCACGAGGCTGACGCCGAAGACGGAACCGAGGGCTGCCCAGTCGATCTGCATGGTGCTCTTCTTCCTTCGTGCCGGGTCGCGTCAGACGGTGGTCTTGGCCGACGGGGCGGCCGGGTCGGTGGAGACCGGCGACGGGACGGAGGCGGCCAGCTCCCCGGCCGGGGGCGGGGCCACGGCGGCCACCGCCTGGGTCACCACGCCGGCCGGCTCCTCGGCGGAGGCGTCGTCGGTGTCGTTGACGTTGGTGTGGTCGACGACCTCGCGCCGGGAGATCTTCCAGATCGCCGCGCTGGAGACGACCAGGAAGACCGCCACCGCGGCGGTGCCCCAGGAACCGAAGCCGCAGACCCACTCGGCGAGCGCCGCGACCAGGGCGGCCGCGGGCAGCGTCAGACCCCAGGCGACGAACATCCGGGTGGCGGTCGACCAGCGCACGACACCGCCCTTGCGGCCCAGTCCGGCGCCCATCACGGCACCCGAGACGGAGTGCGTGGTGGACAGCGAGAAGCCGAGGTGGGAGGAGGCCAGGATGACCGTCGCGGCGCTGGTCTGGGCGGCGAAGCCCTGCTGCGGCTGGAGGTCGGTCAGGCCCTTGCCCATGGTGCGGATGATGCGCCAGCCGCCGAGGTAGGTGCCGAGCGCGATGGCGACGCCCGCGGAGACGATGACCCACAGGGGCGGGTCGGAGTCGGGGGCGAGGGCGCCGCCGGCGACCAGGGCCAGGGTGATGATGCCCATCGTCTTCTGGGCGTCGTTGGTGCCGTGGGCCAGGGAGACCAGACCGGCCGAGGCGATCTGGCCGGCGCGGTAGCCCTTCTCGGCGGCCTGGCCGTCGGCCTTCTTGTCCATCCGGTAGGTGAGCCGGGTCGCGATCATCGCGGCGACGCCCGCGACCAGCGGGGCGGCGACGGCGGGGATCAGCACCTTGGTGACCAGGACGTCGCCGTGCACCGCGCCGAGGCCGGCGGAGGCGACGGTGGCGCCGATCAGACCGCCCATGAGGGCGTGCGAGGAGCTGGAGGGCAGGCCGACCAGCCAGGTGAGGAGGTTCCAGAGGATCGCGCCGACCAGGGCGGCGAAGATGACCTCGGGACGGATGCCGGCCTCGTCGACGAGGCCTTTGGAGATCGTGTTGGCGACTTCCACCGACAGGAAGGCACCGACGAGGTTGAGCACGGCGGACATGGCCACCGCGACCTTGGGCCTCAGCGCACCGGTCGAAATGGTCGTCGCCATCGCGTTCGCGGTGTCGTGGAAACCGTTCGTGAAATCGAACGCGAGTGCGGTCACCACCACAATCGCGAGGATCAGCGAGAAGCTTTCCATTTACCCAGGCATTCGTTCGAGGTCATTGGCTGGTCGAACGTAGGTAACCAGGGTGAACGGAAGATGAACTGGAATGGGCATCGCGGTGACCGTAAGAGGGGGTGGCCGCTCCGCCGGACGGCGGGTCCGCCGCCGTGTCCGGCGGCGGGCCCGCCCCGGGGCGCCGGACGCCCGCAGCGGGGCCCTTTTCAGCCGGCCGGAGGACCGCCGGAGAGATTTCGGTCACCCGGGGGCGGGCCGCCTGACAGGATCACGGCATGACTGGACAGCGGAGGGACGGACGGGAAGCGGAGGACGCCGGGGAACGCGCGCGGGGCGCGGGGGACGAACGGGAGCGCCGCGCGCCGGACGGGGGGCGGGCGCGGGGGCGCCGCGTGCGCGAGGAGGAGGCGCGCGCCTGGGCGGAACTCGTCGGGACCGCGCGCCGCACCGTCGCCGACGGACTCGTCGTCGGCACCTCCGGCAACGTCTCGGTCCGGGTCGGCGACACCGTCCTGGTCACCCCCTCGGGGGTGCCGTACGACCGGCTGACGCCGGACGACGTGACCGGTGTCGACCTCGCCGGCCGGCAGGTCCTCGGCTCGCTGGTCCCGACCAGCGAGCTGCCCCTGCACCTGGCCGTCCACCGGACGACCGACGCGCGCGCCGTCGTGCACACGCACGCCGTGCACGCGACGGCCGTCTCCACGCTCGTCGACGAGCTGCCGCTGATCCACTACATGGCCGCGGCGCTGGGCGGCCCCGTCCGGGTCGCCCGCTACGCGACGTACGGCACGGAGGAACTGGCCGGGAACATGCTCCGCGCCCTCGACGGCCGCACCGGCTGCCTCCTGCAGAACCACGGCACCGTCACCCACGGGGCGACCCTCGCCCAGGCCTACGACCGCACGGCCCAGCTGGAGTGGATGTGCCGCGTCTGGCTGGCCGCCTCCTCGGTCCCGGGCCGGTCCCCGCACCTGCTGTCGCCGGAGCAGGTGGCGCGGGCGGGGGAGCGCCTGCGGGGGTACGGGCAGCGGGGGTGAACCCGCCGGCGCGGCCGCCCCCGGGACCCGCCGCGCCGCGGCCGGGCGGGCCGCCCCGCCCGGCCGGACCGCCCACTGGCCGGTCCGCGCCTCCGCCGGGACACTGGTGCTGTGCGCACTGCCAGAGCGACGGCCGCTGCCGTCACCGCCGTGATAGGGGCCGGCGCCGCGGCCGTGGCCGCCGGCCGGCTCGCCAGCGACGCCGCCCTCAAGGTGTCCCCGGGCGAGCCCCTGCCCACCGAACCCCGGCTCACCGTCCACGGCACCGCCGCCGGCCGGATCAGCCTCACCCGGGACCTCGCCGCGCTGCGGCCCGGACGCCACGGTCTCGCCGGCGACGGCTTCCACGCGGTCGTCGGACCCGTGCTGGCCGGTGCCCCCGGCTCCGCCGACACCGTCGTACGCCGCCTGGAACACGTCACCTACGGCACCCCGGAGCCCGGCGACCGCGCGTGGCTCACCCCGAACCTGTACGTCGGCGACCCCGGCACCGCCCTCGGCCTGGACCACACCGACCTCACCGTCCCCGGCGACCTCGGCCCGCTCCCCGCGTGGTTCGTGCCGGGCGTCCGGGACACCTGGGTGCTCGCGGTGCACGGCCTGGGCACCACCCGGGAACACACCCTGAACGTCATGGAGTTCCTGCGCCGCCACCGCTTCCCCGTGCTGGCCCTCGCCTACCGGGGCGACCCGGACGCGCCGCGCTCCCCGGACGGCCTCAACCACCTCGGCGAGACCGAGTGGCACGACCTCGACGCGGCGCTGCACCACGCGGTGGACTCCGGCGCCCGGCACGTGGTCCTGTACGGCTGGTCCACGGGCGCGACCATGGCGCTGCGCACCGCCGCGCGCTCCATGGCGCGCGAGCGCATCGCCGGGCTGGTCCTGGACTCCCCGGTGCTCAGCTGGGACGCGACGCTGCGCGCCCTCGCCGCGGCCCGCCGCACCCCCGGCGCGCTGCTGCCGCTCGCGGT
The DNA here is from genome assembly GCF_055574875.1 of Streptomyces sp. NPDC034670. Lineage (NCBI taxonomy): Bacteria > Bacillati > Actinomycetota > Actinomycetes > Kitasatosporales > Streptomycetaceae > Streptomyces > Streptomyces sp. NPDC034670. The sequence goes on along the minus strand of NZ_JBVITR010000014.1, from coordinate 47,964 downwards.
CCGCGCCGCGCAGGGGCGCACCGGCCTGTACGGCGACCGCGGTCCCGGCGTCGTCCACCCGGACCAGATCACCGTCCCCCTGCAGATCTTCCACGGGCCCGACGACACGGTGGCCCCCTGGCGCTTCTCCCGCCGCCTCGCCGCCGCCCACCCGAACACCGCCACGCTGCACACCGTCAGGGGCGCCTCCCACGCGGCGATGTGGAACGCCGACCCGCACACCTACGAGGAGTCCCTGCGGCGCTTCCTCACCCCCCTCATGTGACCGCGGCCCGCAGGGACCGGGCGGCCGGTCCCAGGGGTTCCGTTTGACTCCGGCCACTGGCCTGTTTCCCTCCCCCGGCCCCCACCGGACCCGGTGCGTTGGCCCTCCCGATCGCCCACGGTGACATTCCGTTTGGGTTTTCGGACCGTCAGCCGCGAGACTGCACCCGTGACGTCCCGTATCCCGCGCGACTCCAGGCTTCGACTCGTCCGCCCACGACCCCTGGCCGCCGCCCCCAGAGCGATGAACCAGCGGCGCCCGCGCCGCGCCGCGCCCCGCCCTCCGGAGGGCACCCCGGCACCGGCCGAACTGGCCAGAATGGCACGCTCCGGTCTGGCCGGCGCGGCCCGCGTCGCCCGCTGGGCCGACGCCGCCCTCGGCCCCGGCCGGGCCGGCGCCACCACCGACGGCAAGGCCACCCTCTCCGACGCGTCGGCCGAACGGGCGGCGCGCGACCTGGGCCTGACCCCGGATCGGGTCCGCGCCGACTGGGACACCGCCCGCCTGGCCGGCCTCATCGAGGTGCACGGCGGCACCGCCCGCCCCGGCTGGCGGCTGCGCGCCTGGGACCGCGACGACAGCGCCGTGCTGCGCGGCTGGGTCGCCCTCTTCGACGCCTGGTCGCTGGCCCACCCGGAGCCCGAGGGGTTCGAGCCCGCCGCCGTCGCCGAGGTCGTCTCGGCCATGCCCCAGGTGCTCTCCTTCCTCCAGCTGTCCGCCGGCCCGGTCCCCGTGCCGCAGCTCCTCGACCTCCTGGAGCAGCGGGTCACCGAACTCCGCACGGAGCGCTGCGAGGTCGACTACGCCCCGCAGCCCCGGGCCGCCCACCGCCCCGCGCCCGCCGGGCCGCCCGCCGCCGACGCCCCGCTCGAGCCGCTGCTCGACTGGGCCCTGCGCGCCCTCGCCTCCGTCGGGGCCCTCACCTACGGCGACGGGCAGGCCACGCTCACCCCGCTCGGCAACTGGGCGGTGTGGGTCAAACTGGAGCAGATCTGCGTCGCCGCGCAGAGCCCGGCCGGGAACATCGAGCAGGGCGCCGAGGACATGCTCCGCGGCTGTGCCCGGCTGCGGCCGGGCGCGGCCCGCGCCGAGTACCGGGCCTGGCTCGCCGCCCGCCCGGTCGGCAGCGCCGTCACCGAGCTGATCCGCGCCGCCCGGGGCGAGGACGCCCTGCTGCGCGGCCTCGCCTTCGAGGCCCTGCGGGTGGTCGGCGCCCCCGCCGAACCCGAGGTCCGCGCCGTGCTCGACGAGCCGACGCTGCGGCCCTACGCCCTGCTGTGGCTCGCCGAGCACGAGGGCGCCGACCCCGAGGACGCCCACGCGGTCCTCACCCGCGAGGAGGCGACCTGGCTGTGGGTGGACACCGCGGCCGCCGTCGCCGACCACGGCGAGGCCCCCCTGCTGGTCCGGCACCTGGAGTCCGCCGTGCAGCCGACCGTGCCCGCCCTGCTCGACGAGGTGCGCGCCGTCGGCCACCCGCGCACCGTGCAGGTCCTGGTCGCGCTCGCCGCCGCGCACCCCGACCCCGCCCTGGCCAAGATCGTCCGCCGGGCCGCCTTCCAGGTGCACACCGGGGGCTGACCCCGCCGGCGGCCCCGCCGCGCCGCAGGTCCCGGTCCCGGGCGCGTACGTGCCGAAGCCCCGGAGACCGCCCTCGAGGTCCCGGGCCGGGCAGTCCGGCGAGCCGTGGTCCTGGTCCGTCGGAGGCGCCAGGACCTCCGCGCCCTGCTCCACCGCCCGCCGGTGGTGTGCGTCGACGTCGTCCACGACGACGTGCACCCCGGCCGGGCCCGCGCCCCTCGTCGCGGTGCCGAACACCCCGCCGCGCCCCTCGGGGCCCGGCGTCACCGCGCCGTCGCCCCGCGCCGGCCCGGCGTGCGGCACCGTGCCGTCCTCGCCCTCGCACCCCGGCATCCCCGTGACGCCGAAGGTCTCGGTGAGCTGCCGGACCGCCGCCTTCGCGTCCGCGTACGGCAGCGTCGGGAGGACGCCCGGACGCCCGCCGCCGGTGCCCGCCACGGCGATCACTCCCTCGTGCGTCGTGGCCGGAGCGGCCGGACGTCGCCGGACGCCCCGTCGCCGCTCGGTGTGGCACCGGCCACGGACAGCACCCGGTGCGCGCGCGGGGAGCGGGAGGGGGAGGAGGGGGCGGGACGGGGGCGGGACGCCGCGGGCAGGAAAACCGCTTGCACGGCCCCGTTAGAATGGCTCGCATGGCCATTCTCCTCGCGCATTAGACGGCGGGAACGTCCTCAGCCGCCCGTCCCGCCCCTTCCCCCGAGTCCTCGGCCCCGCTCGAGCAGGGGGACCCCCACCGCCCAGGAGTCTGTCCGTGATCTCCGCCTCCGGCATCGAGCTGCGCGCCGGTGCCCGTGTCCTCATCGAGAGCGCCACCTTCCGCGTCGCCAAGGGCGACCGCATCGGCCTGGTCGGCCGCAACGGCGCGGGCAAGACCACCCTCACCAAGTGCCTCGCCGGGGAGGGCATCCCGGCGGCCGGCACCATCACCCGCTCCGGCGAGGTCGGCTACCTCCCCCAGGACCCCCGCACCGGCGACCTCGACGTCCTCGCCCGCGACCGCATCCTCTCCGCGCGCGGCCTGGACGTGCTGATCCGCAAGATGCGCGACAACGAGCAGCGGATCGCGAACGGCCAGGGCGCCACCCGCGAGAAGGCGCTCAGGCAGTACGAGCGCCAGGAGACGGAGTTCCTCACCAAGGGCGGATACGCCGCCGAGGCCGAGGCCGCCACCATCGCCGCCGCGCTGAACCTGCCCGACCGGGTGCTCGGCCAGCCGCTGCACACGCTCTCCGGCGGTCAGCGCCGCCGGGTCGAGCTGGCCCGGATCCTGTTCTCGGACGCGGACACGCTGCTGCTGGACGAGCCGACCAACCACCTCGACGCCGACTCGATCGTCTGGCTGCGCGACTACCTCAAGACCTACCGCGGCGGGTTCATCGTCATCTCCCACGACGTCGACCTGGTCGAGACGGTCGTCAACAAGGTGTTCTACCTGGACGCCAACCGCGCCACCATCGACGTCTACAACATGGGCTGGAAGCTCTACCAGCAGCAGCGCGAGGCCGACGAGAAGCGCCGCAGGCGCGAGCGGCAGAACGCCGAGAAGAAGGCCGCCGCGCTCAACGCGCAGGCCGACAAGATGCGCGCCAAGGCCACCAAGACGGTCGCCGCGCAGAACATGGCCCGCCGTGCCGAGCGCCTGCTGGCCGGCCTGGAGGAGGTCCGCCAGTCCGACAAGGTGGCCAAGCTGCGCTTCCCCGAGCCCGCCCCCTGCGGAAAGACCCCGCTGATGGCCGAGGGCCTGTCGAAGTCGTACGGCTCGCTGGAGATCTTCACCGACGTCGACCTGGCCATCGACAAGGGCTCCCGGGTCGTCATCCTCGGCCTCAACGGCGCGGGCAAGACCACCCTGCTGAGGCTGCTGGCCGGCGTCGAACAGCCGGACACCGGAGCCGTCGTCCCCGGCCACGGCCTCAAGCTCGGCTACTACGCCCAGGAGCACGAGACCCTCGACCCCGACCGCACGGTCCTGGAGAACATGCGCTCCGCCGCGCCCGACATGGACCTCGTCGAGGTCCGCAAGGTGCTCGGCTCGTTCCTGTTCTCCGGCGACGACGTGGACAAGCCCGCCGGTGTCCTCTCCGGCGGCGAGAAGACCCGCCTGGCGCTCGCGACCCTGGTGGTCTCCTCGGCGAACGTGCTGCTGCTGGACGAGCCCACCAACAACCTCGACCCGGCCAGCCGCGAGGAGATCCTCGGCGCCCTGCGCACCTACCAGGGCGCGGTCGTGCTGGTGACGCACGACGAGGGCGCCGTGGAGGCGCTCCAGCCGGAGCGGATCATCCTGCTGCCGGACGGCGTCGAGGACCTCTGGGGATCCGACTACGCGGACCTCGTCGCCCTCGCCTGAGCGGGGCGGCCCGCCGCCCGGGGCGTCCGCGAGCGGTCAGCCCGGGGTGATCGAACGGATGATCCACGGCGTATGGATCATTCGGCCCATCGGTGATCCATCATTCGTGTGAGATCTCCTCGTACCGAGGTGTGTCCTACAGCCATGTCGCGGCCGCGTCCCCCTGTGCCGGGGTGCGGCCGTCGCGCCTTTCTGACCTGGGACTTCACGGAGGAACCCGTTCGGCGGTACCGGCGGCACCGGCTGGAATGCCGGATTCCATATGTGGGGACGCGCTCCTGTCGTCACAACCTTGTCTCACGGACCTTGCCGAATGGGTGGCCATGAGGGCCGGTAGGGGTGATCATGAGGAGACCAGAGCGCACTTCCCATGAGGAGGCACGGGTGGCCGAGACTCTGAAGAAGGGCAGCCGGGTGACCGGCGCCGCGCGCGACAAGCTCGCGGCAGACCTGAAGAAGAAGTACGACGCCGGTGCGAGCATCCGGGCGTTGGCCGAGGAGACCGGCCGCTCGTATGGCTTCGTGCACCGCATGCTCAGCGAATCGGGTGTCACGCTCCGAGGGCGTGGCGGGGCGACACGGGGCAAGAAGGCCCCTTCGGACTGACCCCGGGCGCCCTCGACCCCGGTGGTGGCCACCCGGCCGGCCGACTGACCGGCCGGGTGGTTACTGTGCAGTCACTTAGCTGTGCCGCAGGACGGCCCGACGCCGTCGCGCGGCACGGGAAGACGACCGCACCCATCGGAGGCGCCCCATGGCTTCGTCCGCCCAGGACCTCGGTCCGGTACTCGACAAGGACGGCGTACGGCTCACCGTCGACGACGCGATCGCCACGGTGACGCTGACCAACCCGGCCAAGCGCAACGCGCAGAGCCCCGCTCTGTGGCGGGCGCTGACCGAGGCGGGCCGGCTGCTGCCCGGATCCGTCCGGGTCGTGGTGCTGCGCGGTGAGGGCAGGTCCTTCTCCGCCGGGCTCGACCGGCAGATGCTCACGCCCGAGGGGATCGAGGGCGAACCCTCGTTCCTCGACCTGGCGCGCAGCGCCGGGACCGAGCTCGACGCGACCATCGCCGAGTACCAGGAGGCGTTCACCTGGTGGCGGCGCAACGACATCGTCTCCGTCGCGGCCGTGCAGGGTCATGCCATCGGGGCGGGCTTCCAGCTGGCCCTCGCCTGCGACCTGCGCGTCGTCGCGGACGACGTGCAGTTCGCCATGCGCGAGACCAGTCTCGGACTGGTCCCGGACCTGACCGGCACCCATCCGCTGGTCGGGCTCGTCGGATACGCCCGCGCGCTGGAGATCTGCGCGACCGGCCGCTTCGTCGCGGCCGAGGAGGCGGTGAGCACCGGCCTGGCCAACCTCGCCGTGCCCGCCGCCGAGCTGGACGCGGCGGTGCGGGACCTGGCCGCGGCGCTGCTGGCCGCGCCCCGGGACGCCGTGATCGAGACCAAGGCGCTGCTGCGCGGCGCGCAGGACCGCACGTACGAGGAGCAGCGGGCCGCCGAGCGCGCCGCGCAGGGCCGCCGCCTGCGCGACCTGGCCGGCCTCGGCGAATAGCGCACCGGGCAGCCGGCGGCGCCCGGGCCCCCGACGCGCCCCCGGCTGCCCGGAGGACGCCCGCACGACGGGGACGACACGCGGGGCACGGAGCCCGACGACGGGGGCGGGCGGTGCCCGTCGGGACACGCCCTGGCTAGAACCCGTGCCGCACCCCGCCGTCCACCGGCAGCATCACGCCCGTCAGGTAGGAGGCCGCGGGGGAGAGGAGGAACGCCGCGGTGCGGCCGAACTCCTCCGGGGTGCCGTAGCGGCGCAGCGGGATGCGGGACTCGCTCGCCCGGCGGGTGGCCTCCGGGTCGGCGGACAGGGAGTCCAGCTCGCGGACCCGGTCCGTGTCGATGCGGCCGGGGAGCAGGCCGACGACACGGATGCCGCGCGGACCCAGCTCGTCCGCGAGGGACTTGGCGAAACCGGCGAGCCCGGGGCGCAGACCGTTGGAGATGGTCAGGCCGGGGATCGGCTCGTGCACCGAACCGGACAGCACGAAGCCGATGACGCCGCCCTCGTCCAGCTCCGCGGCGGCGGCCCGGGCCAGCCGCACCGCACCCAGGAACACGGACTCGAACGCCGCCCGCCACTGCTCGTCGGTGGCGTCGGCGACGAACCCCGGCGGCGGTCCGCCCACGCTGACGAGGATGCCGTCGAAGCGGCCGAACCGCTCCCGCGCGGTCCCGATCAGCAGCTCGGCCGCCCGGGGGTCGGCGTTGTCGACGGCCACCCCGACCGCGTTCGGGCCGAGCGCGGACGCCGCCCCGGCGACGCCCTCCTCCTCCCGCCCCGTCACGACCACCTTCGCGCCGTCGGCGACCAGCTCGCGCGCGGAGGCGCCGCCCAGCCCGCGGGTCGCCCCGGTGACGACGTACACCCGGTCCCTCAGTCCAAGATCCATGGTCCTTATCCTGCCTCCTCGTCCCCGAACAGGGCGAGGGCGGTGTTCACCAGGCCGATGTGGCTGAACGCCTGCGGGAAGTTGCCCAGCAGCCGCCCCTCCACCGGGTCGTACTCCTCCGCCAGCAGGCCCACGTCGTTGGCGAGGCCCAGCAGCCGCTCGAACAGCGCGCGCGCCTCCTTGGGCCGGCCCGTCATGTGCAGGGCGTCCGCGAGCCAGAACGTGCACACCAGGAACGTGCCCTCGTCGCCGGGCAGCCCGTCGACGGTCGCCCGGTCGGTGGAGTAGCGGCGCAGCAGACCGTCCTGCTCCAGCTCCGCGCGGACCGCGTCGATGGTGCCGAGCACCCGCGGATCGTCCGGCGGCAGGAAACCCACCCGGGGGATCAGCAGCAGGGCGGCGTCGAGCTCCCGCGAGCCGTAGTACTGCGTGAAGGTGTTCCGCTCGGGGTCGTAGCCCCGCTCGCACACCTCCCGGTGCACCTCGTCGCGCAGCGCCCGCCAGCCGTCGAGGTCGCCGTCGAAGTCCGGGTGCTCCTCGAGCGTGCGCACGGCGCGGTCGGCCGCCACCCACACCATCACCTTGGAGTGCACGAAGTGGCGCCGGCCGCCGCGCACCTCCCACAGCCCCTCGTCCGGCTGCCGCCACGCCGTGCGCAGGAAGTCGATCAGGGCCGCCTGCAGCGCCCACACGTCCGGCTTCGGGGACAGCCCCGAACGCCGGGCCAGGTCCAGGGAGTCCATGACCTCGCCGTACACGTCCAGCTGGAGCTGGTCCACGGCGGCGTTGCCGACCCGTACGGGCGCGGAGTTCTCGAAGCCGGACAGCCACGGCAGCTCGAACTCGGGCAGCCGCCGTTCGCCCGCCAGGCCGTACATGATCCGCAGGTCCGCCGGATCGCCCGCGACCGCGCGCAGCAGCCAGTCGCGCCAGGCCTGCGCCTCCTCCTGGTACCCGGCCGCCAGCAGCGCGTTCAGCGTGAGGGTGGAGTCCCGCAGCCAGCAGAAGCGGTAGTCCCAGTTGCGCACCCCGCCCGGCTCCTCCGGCAGCGAGGTGGTGGGCGCGGCGACGATCCCGCCGGTGGGGGCGTAGGTGAGCGCCTTGAGGGTGATCAGCGAGCGGACGACCGCGTCCCGGTGCGGTCCGTCGTAGCGGCAGCGGGCCGCCCAGGCGCGCCAGTCCGCGGTGCTGTGCCGCAGCGAGGAGTAGGGGTCGACGAGCGCCGGCCGGGGCTCGTGGGACGGGTGCCAGGTGAGCACGAACGCGACCCGTTCGCCCTCCCGCACCGTGAACTCCGAGTGCGTGCCGAGGTCCTCGCCCCAGGTGCGCACCTCCGGCTCGCTGCGCAGCCACACCGAGTCCGGCCCGGCGACCGCCACCCGGTGGCCGTCCTCCCTGCGCACCCAGGGCACGATCGAGCCGTAGTCGAAGCGCAGCCGGAGGGTGCTGTGCACCGTCACCTCGCCGCGCACGCCCTGCACGATGCGCACCAGGTCGGGCGCGCGGTCGCGCTGGGGCATCAGGTCGGTGACCCGCACCGTCCCGCCGGGGGTCTCCCACTCGGTGTCCAGGACCAGGGTGTCGGGGCGGTAGGAGCGGCGGGTGCAGCGGTCCGCGCCGACGGGGGCGATGCGCCAGTGGCCGTTGTCCTCGTCACCGAGCAGCCGGGCGAAGCAGGACGCCGAGTCGAAGCGGGGCAGGCAGAGCCAGTCGACCGAGCCGTCCGTGCCCACCAGGGCCGCGGTCTGCTCGTCGCCGATGAGCGCGTAGTCCTCGATACGGTGCACAGAGTGCGGATGCCCGGCCGTCCGGCGCGGCAATCAGGGGCGGAGCCGGGTGCGCGACGGGCCGCCGGGGCCGGGGCGCCGCGTGCCGGGGCCCGGCCCGATCCGGACGGAAGAGCCCTAGACCGCCGCCGGTTCCGCGTCCTCGGCGTCCGCCTTCCCGGCAGCCGCCTCCGCGCGGTCCCGGACTTCGCGGCGGACCAGGACCACCCAGCCGACGGGGACGCCCGCGGCGAACAGCCACCACTGGACGGCGTACGCCAGGTGGTTGCCGATGCCGTCGTGCTCGGGGTCGGGGATCGGCTCCGGCGTGTCCCCCGCCGGGCGGGGGGAGGTCAGGTCGATGTAACCGCCGAGGACCTCCTTGCCGAGGCGCTCGGCCGCCTGCCCGCTGCTGATCAGCATGACCTGCCGGTCGGGCAGCCCCTGGAGGTCCTTGATGCCGCTCTCCTCGGTCGTCTGGTCCGGCATCAGCCGCCCGGTGACGGTGATCTCCCCCTCCGGCGGCGCGGGGATCTCGGGGAACGCGGTCTGGCTCGGCCCGTTGGAGGGGATCCAGCCCCGGTTGACCAGGAGGACCCTGCCGTCGTCGAGGACGAAGGGGGTCAGCACGTGGTAGCCGACCTTGTCGTCCGCGTTGGTGCGGCGGCGCACGACGACCTCGCCGCCGGTGTCGAAGCGGCCCTTCGCCGTCACCCTGCGGTACCGGTCGTCGCCGTCGACCTTCGCCCCGGGCGCGGTCAGGGACCCGACCGGCACCGGTTCCGCGGCCAGGGAGTCGGAGATCACCCGGTTCAGTGCGACGCGGCGCTCGTGGCGGTGCAGCTGCCAGAAGCCCAGCTCGATCATCGTCGGGACGAGCACGAGCGCCACGAGGGTGAGGATCACCCACTGGCGGGACAACAGGAAGCGGTACACCCCACGACCGTACAACCCGGACGCGGGGTTTCCGGCAGCGGGTGCCCCCTCACACCCGGTCGACGATCCCCGTCCTCCCCTCGGCGCGGGCGCAGTGGGCGCCGCAGTACCAGTGGCCGTCGGCCTCCACGCCCTGGCCGATGATCTGCACCCGGCAGTGCTCGCAGATCGGGGCCATGCGGTGGATCGCGCAGGAGAAGCAGTCGAAGACGTGCACCGCGCCCTGCGCGTGCACCTCGAAGGTCATTCCGTAGTCGTTGCCGCACACTTCGCATGTCGCCATGCGCCACAGGGTGGGCCGCCGGCCCGGCGCGGGCGAGCGGACGGCGGGCGAGTCGCCCGGCAATCACCCGTCCGCGCGGTCCGCCTCCTCCGGTTCGCGGACCGCCCCGCGGCGCCGGTCAGTCCTCCGCGGCGGGCTCGACGTCCCCGAGCAGCTGGCCGAACGCGGCCTCGTCGACGATCGGCGTGCCGTACTGCCGGGCCTTGACCGTCTTGGAGGTGCCCGAGTCCGGATCGTTGGTGACCAGGAGGCTGGTGAGCCGGGACAGGCTGCCGGCGACGTGCAGCCCGGCCTCGGTCGCGCGGTCCTCCAGCAGGTCCCGCTCGACGGAGGTGTCGCCGGAGAAGGCCACCCGCATGCCCTGCTTGAGCCGTCCGCCCGGTGTGTAGCGCCCCGGGTTGGGATAGGGGCAGGCGGGCCTCCTGCGGGACGGGCGCCAGCCGGCCGTCCGGTGGCCGTACCCCGCCTGCTGCCCGGTGCGGGGCCGGTCCGTCCACTCGGTCAGCGGCCGGCACTCGTGCAGCGGCAGCCGCACACCGCCCGCCGCGGCGGCCCGCAGGCTGGGCCGGAACGCCTCCGCCAGCACGCGCGCGTCGTCCAGCGCGTGGTGCGCCCGCCGCTGGACGACGCCGAAGTGCGCGGCGAGCGACTCCAGCTTGTGGTTGGGCAGCGGAAGCCCGAGTTCCTTCGAAAGGGCGATGGTGCACAGCCGCTGCTTGACCGGCGCCTCGCTCCGGGCACGGGCGTACTCCCGGGCGATCATCTGCCAGTCGAAGACGGCGTTGTGCGCGACGAGCACCCGGTCCCGGAGCCGGTCCGCGAACTCCTCGGCGACGTCGCGGAAGAGGGGGGCCCCCTCCAGCGCCTCGCTCGTCAGACCGTGGATCCACACCGGGCCCGGGTCCCGCTCCGGATTGACCACCGTGTACCAGTGGTCCTCGACCTCACCGCGCGCGTCCAGCCGGTAGACGGCCGCGGAGATGATGCGGTCGTCGCGGGCCAGCCCCGTGGTCTCCACGTCGACGACCGCGTACCCCTGCGGGTACGCGGCCGGCCACACGGTGGGGGAGGACGCCGCGGTCGTGAGGTCTTCGAGCATGGTTCACGAGGATACGGGCCGCGACTGACAGCACCGTCCGTCAGGTGCCGTGCGCGGCCCTTCGCCGGTCCTCACCAGCGGATCGGCACCGGCACGGCCGTCAGCAGGCCCGAGACGGCGACCACCGCGCCCAGCACGTACACCTCCGCCCGCGCGGGGGCGGCGGCGGTCAGCGGGTCGGCCGCGCGGGCCAGCCGGATCCGGGCCCACAGGGCGAGGGCGGCGACACCGGCCATCAGGATCACCTTGGCGAGCAGGACGCGTCCGTACGCCGTGTCCGTCAGCTGCTCCAGGACCGTCTCCGGCGGCATCCGGCGCAGCGAACTGCACACCCCCGTGGCGGTGAGGGCGGCGAGCAGGAGGGCCGCCACGCGGGCGTAGCGCCCCAGCAGCACGGCGCCCGCCTCCGCCCCCCGCCACCGCCGCAGGACGCGCAGCGCGTACAGCAGGCCGCCCACCCACAGGGACGAGCAGGTCAGGTGCACCAGCGTCAGCCCGGAGCCGACGAGCGGGCTGTACTCGGTCGTCGGATGCGCGCGCAGGGCCTCCGCGACGATCACCACGGCCAGCGGCAGGGCCTGGGTGCCCGGACGGCGGGAAGCGGCGCACAGGGCCGCCGCGAGGAAGGCGTTGACCTCCAGGAGGGCGAGCTTGCCGTCCCGGGTCGCGTACAGGCCGCCGACGTCGACGGCGGCCGGGCTGTCGGGGACCAGATTGCCGGTGGCCACCACGGAGGCGAGTCCGAGGGCGGCCACGAAGCCGACGGCGCCCGCCGCGACGGACCAGCTGCGGGGCACGGCCGCGGGGGCGCCGGGCACGGAACGGACCAGGCGGTTGACGAACAGCTCGCCCACGGGCACGGACAGCGCCGCGAACAGCACCGCGCGCAGCAGGGCTATGCCGCCGGTGCCGGGCGCTTCGTCCTCCCCGGTGCCGTGCAGGGCGGGGGACGGGCCGAGGAGCGGTATCAGCGAGGCCAGCGCCACCAGCACGATCACGGCGACGGCCCGGCCGGCGCCGGGACGCCCGGCGCCCCTGTGCGTACCGGTCGCCCGGGACCTGGGATTCGTCAGAGTCACCCCAGGATCTTCACCAGTGCCCACAGAACCGGGCAAGTCCGGGGCGAAAAGAAGCGGGACATTCCGCGCCGACGGGGCGTTCCGGCCCGCCGGCCGCTCCCGCGTCCCGCTCGCCGCGGGGAAACCGGCCCGCCCGCGGCGCCGGCCCGGTCTCACTCCCAGCGCGCCGGATCGGCCGCCCACGGCCCGGGCGGCCGCGCCCAGTCGTCCGGGCCGCCGGCGAACGACACCGGGGACAGCGCGTACCGCAGCGTTCCGAGGGGACCGTCGCGCCGCGCGAGCCAGGCGTCGGCGGGCACCCCGTCCCCCCGCCCGTCCGGACCCTCCTCGGCCCCCGCGCCCGGGGCCCCCTCGGCCCCCGCCCCCGCGCCCCCGGCCGCTTCGAGCAGCCACCCCGCGGTCCGCGCCAGTGCCACCCGCACGACCCTGCCGCCGCCCCCGTCCAGCTGGTCGGTGAGCGCCCGCAGCACCCCGGCCGCCAGCAGGTATCCGGTGCCGTGGTCGAGCGCCTGGGCCGGCAGGGCGCCCGGCCGGCGGGCCGAGCCCTCGGTCGCCGCGATCCCCGTGGCCGCCTGCACCAGGCTGTCGAAGCCGCGCCGGCCGCCCCACGGCCCGCGGGCGCCCCACGCCGACAGCTGGGCCACCACCACGCCGGGCCGGCGCCCGGCCAGCGCCTCGGGGGTCAGCCCCAGGCGGTCCAGCGCGCCCGGACGGTACCCGGTGACCACCACGTCCGCCGCCGCGAGCAGCTCCTCGAAGGTGCCGCGGTCGGCCACCAGGTCCAGCCCCGCCGACCGCTTCCCGAACCCCGTGTCGGCGTGCTGGTCGGCGAGTTCGGGCAGCCACGGGGCGTCCACGCGCAGCACGTCCGCGCCGAGCAGGGCGAGCGTGCGGGTGGCGACCGGCCCCGCGAGGACCCGGGTGAGGTCCAGCACCCGCAGTCCGGCGGCGGGCAGCAGCGGGTCCCGGCCCACGCGCGTGCCCGCCCGCGGGCGGGCGGAGTCCAGCCGCCCCCGCTCCACCAGGGGGAGCCCTCCCACCGCGGCCGCCTGCTCGTGCGCCGCCCACTGCCCGGGCGTCCGCAGGGCGACGGCGAGGCCCCCGGCCGCGTACACGGTCTCCTCCACCTCCCGCGCCGACCGTTCGGCGAGCGCCGCCGCCACCGCTTCCGGACGGTCCGGCACGCCCAGCGCGGCGAGCAACCGGGCCCGGTGGTGCGGGTAGTTGGCGTGGGTGCGCACCCATCCGCCGGCCGTGCGCCAGAACCGCGACAGCGGTGCGAAGGCGACCGGCGCCCGCCCGTCGATCCGCAGCCACCGCTCGCTGGTGAACGCCGTCGCCACGGCCCCGTCGTCCACCCGCACCGCCGGCACGCCGGCGAGCCCGGCCCGCCGCGCCCCCAGCTCCGCGGCGGCCAGCGCGCACGCGCCCACGCAGGCGCGTGCCGTCTCCCGTACCGGCAGGCGCGCCCGCAGCACGCCGGGGCGTTCGACGGCCGACACGTGGGCGAGGAGGGCGGGATCGCCGCCCAGGGCGGACCAGGCGGTCGTGAGGGGCTCCATGACCGCACTATGCGGCATCGGCGCGGCCGATGGGAGAAGGGGCCGGTCAGGGGCCCGGACAGCGGAAGGGCCGGGCGTGACGCCCGGCCCTTCCGCCGTCGTCGGTCCTGTCCGACGGCTACCGCGTCACCGCGTCCAGCGCGTCGGCCGTGCCCCGGCCGTAGAAACCGTTGCGGTTCCTCGGGCCCTCGCACACCGCGTCGGCCTTGCCGTCGCCGTCGATGTCGTACGGGTCCGTGCACGCGACGGGGTCGGCCTGCGCGTACAGCAGGGCCTTCACCAGCGCCGGCGAGGCGTGCGGACGCGTCGACTTGATCAGTGCCGCGACGCCCGCGACGTGCGGGGACGCCATCGACGTGCCCGCCATGTAGCCCCACTTGCCGCCGGGCAGCGTGCCCAGGATCAGGCCGCTGGTGGCGGGGGCCGCCGGCGGCTGGTACGCCGTCGAGTCGCCGCCGGGCGCGGCGATGTCGACGACCCCCCGGCCGTAGTTGGAGAAGGACGACTTCAACCCCTTGGCGCCGGTCGCCGCGACCGTCACGACACCCGGCAACTGGGTCGGTATGTCGAGGCACTCGGACGGGTCGATCACCCGCTCCGACGGCGTGCCGTCGTTCGGGGAGACCGGGTCGGCGATCTCGTCGGCCGAGAGGTCGTAGTTCTCGTTGCCGGCCGCGGCCACGTTGACCGCGCCCTTCTTCTCCGCGTACCGCGACGCCCGGGTGACGGCCTCGACGAGCGCCTTCTGGTCCGGGTCGTCCGTGCAGTTGAAGTACCAGGGGTCGGTGTAATAGCTGTTGTTGGTCACGTCGACCCCGTGCTCGGCCGCCCACATGAAGCCGCACACCACGGCCTCGGTGTAGAAGTAGCCGTCCGGGTTGGACACCTTGATGCCGGAGACCTTCACGCCGGGCGCCACGCCGGTCATGCCCACGCCGTTCTTGGCGGCGGCGATCTCACCGGCGACGTGCGTGCCGTGCGGGCTCTCCGACGGACCGGGCCGCCAGGCGCCCTCGCTGGTGTCGGGCTTGCCCGTCACGCAGTTGACCGACGCGGCCCGGTCGAAGTTGGGCGCGATGTCGGGGTGGGTGTCGTCGACGCCGGTGTCGATGACGGCGACGGTGACCTCCGGGCTGCCCAGCGACTTCTCGTGCGCCCGGTCCGCCTTGATGGCGGGCAGGTCCCACTGCAGTCCCTGGAGCGGGTCCTGGTCCGCGGCGGCCGCGGCCGCGGCCTCGGCGACCTCCGCCGCGCCGAGCACCTTCGGGGTGACGGTGTCGGCGGTGGCCGCCGACGGCAGCGGCGCGTTGCGGGTGGCCCCGGCCGACTGCACCCCGCGCACCTTGCGGACGGTCTCGGCGAAGTCGGGGTTCGAGGAGTGGACGACGATGACGCCGATCCGGTCGTACGACGTCACGACGGTGCCGCCGGCCGCGACGATCGCCTTCCTCACGTGCGCCGGAGCGCCGTGCCCGGCACGGACGTTGACGACGTAGCTGAGCGGGGTCGCGCCGGCGGCGGACGCGGTCGCTCCGGTCGCCCCGGAGGCGGCCGGAGCGGCGGTGGCCGCGGTGTTCGGCAGGAAGGCGAGCGTCGTGGCCATGGCCATCCCGGCCGGGACCACGAGTGCGCGGCGGCGGCGCGGGTGGGACGCGGTCATGGGGTCTCCAGTTCGTTCACGAAGGACGGGCGGACGGAGCGGGACTCCGCATCCGCGGGGCTCACTTGACGGCACGCAGGGCGTTGACGATGCCGAAGCCGTAGAAGCCGTTGACCAGCTTCCCGCCCTCGCACGTCGCGTCCTGCACGCCGTCGCCGTCCTGGTCGTAGGTCTCCGGGCAGCCCGGGTTGTCCGCCTGCGCCTTCAGCATCGCCTGCAGCACGGCCGGGGAGGCCCACGGGTGCTTGGACTTCAGCAGCGCGGCGACGCCGGCGGCGTGCGGCGAGGCCATCGAGGTGCCCTGCAGGAAGGCGTACTCGCCGTTCGGCATGGTGGACAGGATGCGCCCGTCCTTCGACGGCGTGTCCGGCAGCTGGTAGCGGCGGTCGCCGCCCGGCGCCGCGACGTCCACGATCCCCTTGCCGTACGTGGAGTAGTACGACTTGAGGTTCTGGACGCCCGTCGCGCTGACCGTGACCACGCCCGGCAGCTGCGTCGGCAGGTCCAGGCACTCGCTCGGGTCGATGGTGCGCGTCACCGGCGTGGTGTCGTTGGGGCTGGAGGCGTCCTCGATGGCGTCCGAGGCCAGGTCGTGGTTGGAGTTGCCGGCCGAGGCGACGTGCAGGGTGCCCTTGCGCTGGGCGTACAGCTGGGCGCGGTTGACCGCGTCCAGGATCGCCTTCTGGTCGGGGTCGTCCTTGCAGTTGTACAGCCACGGGTCCACGTAGTAGCTGTTGTTCGTGATCTCGACGCCGTGGTCGGCGGCGAACACGAAGGCGCAGACGACGTTCTCCGGGTAGAAGAGGCCGTTGTCCGGGTCGCTCACCTTGATGCCGGAGACCTTCACGCCGGGCGCGACGCCGGCGACGCCGATGCCGTTGCGGGCGGCGGCGATCTCACCGGCCACGTGGGTGCCGTGGTAGTCCTCGTCCGTGTACGGGCGCCAGGCGCCCTCGCTGGTGTCCGCCTTGCCGCCGACGCAGTTGGCCGACTGGGCGGCGGAGAAGTTCGGGGCGAGGTCGGGGTGGGTGTCGTCGACGCCGGTGTCGATCACGGCGACGGTCACCTTGCTGCTGCCCGGGTTGATCTTCGCGGCCTTGTCGGCGCCGATCGCCCGCAGGTCCCACTGGTCGGCCTCGAGCGGCTCGCTGCCCGGGGTCCCGGCGGAGGCGGCCCGCGTCCGCGCGGCCTCGGCGGCCGTCACGTAGTCGGCGGCGCCCTCGTCCGTCGTCCCGGCGCGGGTCAGCGGCGCGGTGCGGGTGGCGCCGGCGGACTGGACGCCGCGCACCTTCCTCATCTGCGCGCCGAAGTCCGGGTTCGCCGAGTGGGCGACGATCACGCCGATCCGGTCGTACGTGACCACGACGGTCCCGCCGGCCGCGACGACCGCCTTCTCCACCGACGCGATCGTGCGGCGGTCCACCTCGGTGTTGACGACGTACGCCAGGGCGGACGCGTCCGTCGCCCGCTCGGCCGCCGGAGCCGTCCCCTCGGTGGCCGAAGCCGCCGCCGGCAGGAAGCCGAGCGAGGCGGTCAGGGACAGCACGACGGGGACGGCGAGGGCGAGTCGGCGTCTGGACCGCAGATGAGCCATGGGGTCTCCACATCATCCGGAAACGGAACCGGCCCGAGACACAGGTGGTGCTCGGGCAGGTACATGACGGGTGGTGCAGGGTGAAGCTATCCCGCGATGTTGCTGGCCAGCAATGTTTTCCCGGAAGGACTTCACAAAGAAGACCCCGAATGTCCCACCGGCCTCCCGTGCGACGTCCCGGCGACGCTCCCCGCGACGCCCCCGCGGGCGGTTCCGCGGGGGCGTCCGGGAAAGAAACGGAGACGGTTGAACCGGTCCTCGCGTGGCGCCGTGCCCTTGTGCAGGAAGCGCGGGGACACTCGCCTTCCGTCCCGTCCGACCGCACCACTACGCGAGGAGACTCCGTGGCCGCCGAAGCACCGCCCCCCTCGACGGAACGACGCAAACTCCCCACCCCCGAGGAGTTCACCGAGGTGCAGGAGAGCGCGGAGTTCGGTGAACTGCGCCGCTCCCACCGCTCCTTCGCCTTCCCGCTGACCGTCGCCTTCATTGCCTGGTACCTGCTGTACGTCCTGCTCTCCAACTACGCGGGCGGCTTCATGGGCACCGAGCTGTTCGGCAACATCAACGTCGCCTTCGTCTTCGGCATCCTGCAGTTCGTCACCACGTTCCTCATCGCGTGGTGGTACTCCCGGCACGCCGCCGCCAAGCTCGACCCGAAGGCCGAGGCCATCAAGACCCGTATGGAGGGCGGCGCATGAGCCCCGCGATCACCCACGTCCAGCTCGCCGCGAACGAGGCCAGCGAGCACCGGCCGCTCATCATCACGCTGTTCGCGCTCTTCGTCGTCGCGACGCTCGGCGTCACCGTCTGGGCGGGCCGCCAGACCAAGGACGCCGCCGACTTCTACGCGGGCGGGCGCCAGTTCAGCGCCTTCCAGAACGGCCTCGCGGTCTCCGGCGACTACATGTCGGCCGCGTCCTTCCTCGGCATCGCGGGCGCCATCGCCCTCTTCGGCTACGACGGCTTCCTCTACTCCATCGGCTTCCTGGTCGCCTGGCTCGTGGCACTGCTCCTGGTCGCCGAGCCCCTGCGGAACTCCGGCCGCTACACCATGGGCGACGTCCTCGCCTACCGCATGCGCCAGCGCCCCGTGCGCACCGCGGCCGGCACCTCCACCATCGTCGTGTCGATCTTCTACCTGCTGGCCCAGATGGCGGGCGCGGGCGTCCTCGTCTCGCTGCTGCTCGGCATCACCTCCGACGCCGGCAAGATCCTCATCGTCGCCCTCGTCGGCGTCCTGATGATCGTGTACGTCTCCATCGGCGGCATGAAGGGCACCACCTGGGTCCAGATGATCAAGGCCGTGCTGCTCATCGGCGGCACCCTCCTGATCACCTTCCTGGTGCTGCTGAAGTTCAACTTCAACATCTCCGACCTGCTGGGCAAGGCCGCCGACAACAGCGGCCACGGCGCGGCCTTCCTGGAGCCCGGCCTCCAGTACGGCGCGACCGGCACCACCAAGCTGGACTTCATCTCCCTCGGCATCGCCCTGGTGCTCGGCACCGCCGGCCTGCCGCACATCCTCATCCGCTTCTACACGGTCCCCAACGCCAAGGCCGCCCGTAAGTCCGTGAACTGGGCCATCGGCATCATCGGCGGCTTCTACCTGATGACCATCGCGCTCGGCTTCGGCGCCGCGGCGCTCATCTCGCGGACCGAGATCATCGAGTCCAACCCGTCCGGCAACACGGCCGCCCCGCTGCTCGCCCTGCACGTGGGCGGCGTCGACTCGACCTGGGGCGCGATCCTGCTCGCGACCATCTCGGCGGTCGCCTTCGCGACGATCCTCGCCGTGGTCGCCGGCCTCACCCTCGCCTCGTCGTCCTCCTTCGCGCACGACATCTACGCCAACGTCATCCGCAAGGGGAAGGCCACCGAGAAGGAGGAGATGAGGGCGGCCCGCTGGGCGACCGTCTTCATCGGCGTCGTCTCCATCGCGCTCGGCGCCCTCGCCCGCGACCTCAACGTGGCCGGCCTGGTCGCGCTGGCGTTCGCGGTCGCCGCGTCCGCCAACCTGCCGACCATCCTCTACAGCCTGTTCTGGAAGCGGTTCACCACCCAGGGCGCGCTGTGGTCGATCTACGGCGGCCTCATCGTGGCCGTCGGCCTGGTGCTGTTCTCGCCCGTGGTCTCCGGCGACCCCACGGCGATGTTCCCCGACGTCGACTTCGCCTGGTTCCCGCTGAAGAACCCGGGCCTCATCTCCATCCCGTTCGGCTTCCTGATGGGCTGGCTGGGCACCGTCCTGTCCAAGGAGGAGCCCGACGTCAAGAAGTACGCGGAGCTGGAGGTCCGGTCGCTGACCGGCACCGGCGCCCACTGACCCGCGTCCCGGGCGGCCGCGGCGCGCGGACCTTCACGGTCCCCGCGCCGCGGCCGCGGCGTGCCGTCACCGCGGCCGCCGCGGGCCGGCGCCCCCCTGCCCGTCGGCGGTGTCGCGTAGGCTCGTGGTACGGAGGCAGGAGTGAATCCGCGTCGAGGGAGGGGCCCCGTGCTCGTCGACACCTACGGCCGAGTGGCCACCGACCTGAGGGTCTCGCTCACCGACCGGTGCAACCTGCGGTGCACCTACTGCATGCCCGAGGAGGGCCTGCAGTGGCTGGCCAAGCCCGACCTGCTCACGGACGACGAGATCGTGCGCCTCGTCGGCATCGCCGTCACCCGCCTGGGCGTCGAGGAGGTCCGCTTCACCGGCGGCGAACCGCTGCTGCGCCCCGGCCTGGCCGGCATCGTCGAGCGCGTCGCCGCCCTGGAGCCCCGCCCGCGGACGTCCCTCACCACCAACGGCATCGGGCTGAAGCGCACCGCGTCCGCCCTGCGGGCGGCGGGCCTGGACCGGGTCAACGTCTCCCTCGACACCCTGCGCCCGGACGTCTTCAAGGCCCTGACCCGCCGCGACCGCCACCAGGACGTCCTGGACGGTCTGCACGCGGCCCGGGAGGCCGGGCTGACCCCGGTGAAGGTGAACGCGGTCCTGATGCCGGGGCTCAACGACGACGAGGCCCCCGACCTCCTCGCCTGGGCCGTGGAGCACGACTACGAGCTGCGCTTCATCGAGCAGATGCCCCTGGACGCCCAGCACGGCTGGCGGCGCGACGGCATGATCACCGCCGGGGACGTCCTGGCCTCCCTGCGCACCCGCTTCACGCTCACCCCGGAGGGCGACGAGGCACGCGGTTCGGCACCGGCCGAGCGCTGGCTGGTCGACGGCGGACCGCACCGCGTCGGTGTCATCGCCTCCGTCACCCGCCCCTTCTGCCGCGCCTGCGACCGCACCCGCCTGACGGCCGACGGGCAGGTCCGCACCTGCCTGTTCGCCACCGAGGAGACGGACCTGCGCGCCGCCCTGCGCTCCGGCGCCCCCGACGAGGAGATCGCCCGCCGGTGGAAGCTGGCCATGTGGGGCAAGAAGGCGGGCGCGGGCCTGGACGACCCGTCCTTCGTCCAGCCGGACCGCCCGATGTCGGCGATCGGCGGCTGACGGGCCGCGCACCACGGCGGCGGGCTACGCCTCCCCGACCGCCCGCCAGTCCTCGAACCGCACGACGTCCTTCAGGAACCCGCGCACCCCGAGGAACTGCGACAGGTGCTCACGGTGCTCCTCGCACGCCAGCCACGTCTTGCGGCGCTCCGGCGTGTGGACCTTCGGGTTGTTCCAGGCGAGCACCCACACGGCGGCGGCACGGCAGCCCTTGGCGGAGCAGATCGGCGTCTCGGGATCAGGGACCATCACACCGCCGACCCTAACCCGACCGGCGCAGTGCGCGGGCACGGGAAAAGGCGACGCCGAGCAGCCACGGGGGGAGCTGCCCGGCGTCGGTCCGTCGCTCCGACGGGGGATGCGGAGCGCGTACGAAGTATGTCACGGGTCACCCCGCCCCCGGCACCGGAACAGCATGATTGATCCGAGGTCCGCCTGAGCTTGGCGGGGAAGTGCCTGCCGTCCGGCGCCGTTTCCCCGGTCCGCCCGGTCCTCACGACCGCTCGGACTGCTCCGTCCGTGCGCCCGCCGAGGACCCGGACGCCGCGTCCCGCGCGTCCGGTCCCGCGTCACCGTCGTCCTGCTGCGACGGCGCGATCATCGGCTTCACCGGCATCGTCACGAACGTCGACGGCAGCGACGGCGCGCTCTCGCGACCCGCGTTGGCGATCACCACGGCGATGTAGGGGAGCACCGCCCCCAGGACCAGCGCCACGATCGCCACGTGCCGCTCCACGTTCCAGAGCGTGGCCGCGAGGATGACCGAGAGCGTACGGACGGTCATCGAGATCACGTAGCGGCGCTGCCGCCCGCGCACGTCCTCCTGGAGGCCCGTCCGGGCGCCGGTGATCCGGAACACCTGGGCGCCGCCGCCGCCATGCTGCTTGCGCATCGCATTCCACCATCCGCCCGCATCGGACTCTTCCCCGCTTCGACCGTTCCGTGACCGGCCGGGGGCACCGGGCCCGGACAGCTCCACGTTACGCCGCCCCCACCCGGGTCACGAGCCCGGGGCACCCCGCACCCGTCCACCCGGTCCGCGCCGCCGTGCGCACGGCACCGTCCGACATGCGCCGTACCGGGGCTCGGCCGACACTGGCCGTAATGTCCGCGTCACGTCGTACAGGAGGCAGCCATGGGCTGGTTGTGGGCGATCATCGTGGGATTCGTGCTCGGCCTGATCGCCAAGGCGGTGATCCCGGGCAAGCAGCACATCCCGCTGTGGCTGAGCACCATCTGCGGCATCCTCGGTGCGATCGCGGGCAACGCGATCGCACGGGGCTTCGGGATCGCGGAGACCCGGGGCATCGACTGGGGGCGGCACATCTTCCAGGTGGCGGCGGCGGTCGTCATCGTCTTCCTCGTCGACATGCTGTACAACGCGATGCAGCGCAGGCGGCACCAGGGGCAGCGGGTCTGACGGACCCGCCGCGCGCCGCGGGCGCCCCACGAGGCGGACGCACGACGGGGCGGCCTCCGGACGCGTCCCGGAAACCGCCCCGTCGGGTGAGGACCCGCGGCCCGCCCGCTCAGGCGCCCGCGAGCTCCACCGCCGCCAGGTTCTTCTTGCCCCGGCGCAGCACCAGCCAGCGTCCGTGCAGCAGCTCCTCCCGCGCGGGCACGGCGTCCTCGGCGGTGACCTTGGCGTTGTTCACGTAGGCACCGCCCTCCTTCACCGTGCGCCGCGCGGCCGACTTGCTCGCCACCAGGCCGACCTCGGCGAACAGGTCGACGACCGGGCCGAGCTCGGCCACCCGGACGTGCGGCACCTCGGAGAGGGCCGCCGCGAGGGTCCTCTCGTCCAGGTCCGCCAGCTCGCCCTGGCCGAAGAGGGCCTTGGACGCGGCGATCACGGCGGCCGTCTGGTCGGCGCCGTGCACCAGGGTCGTCAGCTCCTCCGCCAGGGCGCGCTGCGCGGCCCGGGCCTGCGGCCGCTCCTCGGTCTGCCGCTCCAGCTCCTCCAGCTCCGCGCGGGACCGGAAGGACAGGATGCGCAGGTACCGGGAGACGTCCCGGTCGTCCGTGTTCAGCCAGAACTGGTAGAACGCGTACGGCGTCGTCATCTCCGGGTCGAGCCAGACGGCGCCGCTCTCGGTCTTGCCGAACTTGGTGCCGTCCGCCTTCGTCATCAGCGGCGTCGCGTAGGCGTGGACGGTGGCGCCCGGCTCCAGCCGGTGGATCAGGTCCAGCCCGGCCGTGAGGTTGCCCCACTGGTCGCTGCCGCCCTGCTGGAGCGTGCAGCCGTACCTGCGGTACAGCTGCAGGAAGTCCATGGCCTGCAGCAGCTGGTAGCTGAACTCCGTGTAGCTGATGCCCTCGGCGGACTCCAGCCGCCGGGCGACGGAGTCCTTCGTCAGCATCCTGTTGACCCGGAAGTGCTTGCCGACGTCCCGCAGGAACTCGATGGCGGAGAGGTTCTGCGTCCAGTCGAGGTTGTTGACCATCTCGGCCGCGTTCTCGCCCTCGAAGGACAGGAACGGCTCGATCTGGCCGCGCAGCCGCTCGACCCAGCCGGCGACGGTCTCCGGCGGGTTCAGCGTGCGCTCCGCGGTCGGACGGGGGTCGCCGATCTGGCCCGTGGCCCCGCCGACCAGCGCCAGCGGCCGGTGACCGGCCTGCTGGAGCCGGCGCAGGGTGAGCACCTGCACCAGGTGCCCCACGTGCAGCGACGGCGCGGTCGGGTCGAAGCCGCAATAGAACGTGACGGGACCGTCCGCGAGCGCCTTGCGCAAAGCGTCCTCGTCGGTGGACTGGGCGAACAGCCCGCGCCACTTCAGCTCGTCGACGATGTCCGTCACGGTTCTCGTGTCTCCTCGATGATCTTCGGCCGTTCGGGTGACGGCCGACTGTGGACGCCTACGAGGTTATACGCCCTGGCTGACCGAGCTCATGTTGAAGTCGGGGACACGCAGTGCCGGCATCGCCGCCCTGGTGAACCAGTCGCCCCACTCCCGGGGCAGCGTCCTCTCCGTACGGCCCGCCTCGGCGGCCCGGCCCAGCAGGTCCACCGGCGACTCGTTGAACCGGAAGTTGTTGACCTCGCCGGTCACCTCGCCGTTCTCGACGAGGTAGACGCCGTCCCGGGTGAGACCGGTCAGCAGCAGGGTCGCCGGGTCGACCTCGCGGATGTACCACAGGCAGGTCAGCAGCAGTCCGCGCCCGGTGGCCGCCACCATCTCCTCCAGGGAGCGGTCCTCGCCCCCGTCGAGGATCAGGTTGTCGATCGCCGGCGCCACGGGCAGCCCGGTCAGGTCCGCGCCGTGCCGGCTGGTGGTCAGGCGGTTCAGCTCGCCCTCGCGGATCCACTCCGTGGCCGTCAGCGGCAGCCCGTTGTCGAACACCGACCGGTCGCCGCCGGAGGAGTGCGCGATCACGAAGGGCGCCGACTCCAGGCCCGGTTCGTCCGGGTCGCTGCGCAGGGTCAGCGGCAGCCCGGTCAGCCGCTCGCCGATCCGGGTCCCGCCGCCCGGCCGGGAGAACACCGTGCGGCCCTCGGCCGCGTCCCGGCCCGAGGCCGACCACAGCTGGTAGATCAGCAGGTCCGCCACGGCGGTCGGCGGCAGCAGCGTCTCGTACCGGCCCGCGGGCAGCTCCAGGCGCCGCTTCGCCCATCCGAGCCGTACGGCCAGCTCCGCGTCGAGCGCCGCCGGGTCGACGTCCTCGAAGTCCCGCGTGGAGCGCCCCGCCCACGCCGAGCGCGTGCGGTCCGGCGACTTGGCGTTCAGCTCCAGCGTCCCGTTCGGCTGGTCGTGCCGCAGCCGCAGTCCCGTCGACGTCCCCAGGTAGCTGGAGACCATCTCGTGGTGGGCGAAGCCGTACAGCTCCCGGCCGCCCGTACGGGCGCGGGCGAACGCCTCGCCGAGCGCCGGCGCGAAGTCGGCGAACACGGCCGAGGACGTCTCGGCCGGCGCCTCCGTGAACCCGGGCGACGGCGCCGTGCCCGTGACCAGCGGCCGGGCGTCCTCGGCCGGCCCCGCCGCCCGCGCGGCGTCCTCGGCCGCCCGCACCACGGACTCCAGCTCGTCCACGGTCACCGCGGACCGGGACACCACCCCGGAGGCGGTGCCCTGCGCGCCGTCCACGGTGGCGATCACGGTGAGCGTGCGCCCGCGCGTGACCCCGTTCGTGGTCAGCGCGTTGCCCGCCCAGCGCAGGTTGGCGGTGGAGTGCTCGTCGGCGATCACGACGCAGCCGTCGGCCCGGGACAGGTCCAGGGCGCGCTCGACGATCTCGTGGGGCTTGGTGCTACGCGCGCTCATCGACCGGCCTCCCGCGTCGTGTTCAGGATGTTGACTCCCTTGAAGAGGGCGGACGGGCAGCCGTGCGAGACCGCCGCCACCTGCCCCGGCTGGGCCTTGCCGCAGTTGAAGGCACCGCCCAGGACGTACGTCTGCGGACCGCCGACCGCCGCCATGGAACCCCAGAAGTCGGTGGTCGTCGCCTGGTAGGCGACGTCCCGCAGCTGCCCGGTGATCCGGCCGTTCTCGATCCGGTGGAAGCGCTGCCCGGTGAACTGGAAGTTGTACCGCTGCATGTCGATGCTCCACGACCGGTCGCCGACGACGTAGATGCCCCGGTCCACGCCCCCGATCAGGTCCTCCGTCGACATCCCCGCCGGGTCGGGCCGCAGCGACACGTTGGCCATGCGCTGCACCGGCACGTGGGCGGGGGAGTCGGCGAAGGCGCACCCGTTGGACCGCTCGAACCCGGTCAGCCTCGCGATCCGCCGGTCCAGCTGGTAGCCGACCAGCGTGCCGTCCTTCACCAGGTCCCAGGACTGCGCCTCGACGCCCTCGTCGTCGTAGCCGACGGTCGCCAGGCCGTGCTCGGCGGTGCGGTCGCCGGTGACGTTCATCAGCTCCGAGCCGTACTTCAGCTTCCCCAACCGGTCGAAGGTGGCGAAGGAGGTGCCGGCGTAGGCCGCCTCGTAGCCGAGCGCGCGGTCCAGCTCGGTGGCGTGCCCGATGGACTCGTGGATGGTCAGCCACAGGTTGGAGGGATCGACCACCAGGTCGTACGGCCCCGGCTCGACGCTCGGCGCCCGCATCTTCTCGGCGAGCAGCTCCGGCATCCGCTCCAGCTCGTCGTCCCAGTCCCAGCCGGTGCCCCTCAGGTACTCCCAGCCGCGGCCGACGGGCGGCGCGAGGGTGCGCAGGGAGTCGAACTCCCCGCTGGAGCCGTCCACCGACACGGCCGTGAGCACCGGGTGCAGCCGGACGCGCTGCTGCGTGGTCACGGTCCCGGCGGTGTCGGCGTAGAACTTGTTCTCGTGCACGGTGAGCAGCGAGGCGTCGACGTGGTCCACCCCGTCCGCCGCCAGCAGCCGCGCGCTCCACTCGGCCAGCAGCCCGGTCTTCTCCCCGTCGGGCACGGTGAACGGGTCGATCTCGTACGACGACACCCAGGTCTTCCCGGCGTGCACCGGCTCGTCGGCCAGCTCCACCCTCTCCCGCGCCCCCGCGGCCCGGATCACCTCGGCGGACAGCTTCGCCATCGCCACCGCCTGCGAGGCGACCTTCGCGGCGGCGTCGAGGGTGAGGTCCACCCCGGAGGCGAACCCCCACGTCCCGCCGTGCACCACGCGCACCGCGTATCCGAGGTCGGTGGTGTCCGACGACCCGGCGGGTCTGGCGTCCCTCAGCCGCCAGGACGCGCTGCGCACCCGCTCCAGGCGGAAGTCCGCGTGCTCCGCCCCGAGCGCCCGCGCGCGGGCCAGCGCGGCGTCGGCGAGGGCGCGCAGGGGCAGTGCCAGGAACGACTGGTCGACTTCATGGGGCACGGTGTGGTTTCCCTTCGGGGTGCGAGCCGGGAGGACCGTCACGGGCAGTGAATCATGCCGCACGGTCCGCGCTCCGCGGAACGTGCGGGCCGCGGTGTCCCCGCTCCCCGGGAGCGCCGGGACCGGGGGCGCCGGCGGGACGTGCGACTGTAGGGATCCGACAGAGCCGCCCGTCGGCCACTGTGGGTGCCCGAATGTCCTCGGGCGGATCCGGACCGATAGGTTCTCAGGGAAGCCGCCTGTCGTCGCCGCCCCTCGCCCGGGCGTGCGGGCGGGGAACGAAACCGCTATCGAAAGGGTGATCCGTTGAGCCGCTCGGTTCTCGTCACCGGAGGCAACCGGGGCATCGGCCTCGCCATCGCCCGCGCGTTCGCCGAAGCCGGCGACAAGGTCGCCGTCACGTACCGCTCGGGGGAGCCGCCGGCCGCCCTGACGGACCTGGGCTGCCTGGCCGTCAGGTGCGACATCACCGACGCCGAGCAGGTGGAGCAGGCCTACAAGGAGATCGAGGAGACGCACGGCCCCGTCGAGGTCCTCGTGGCCAACGCCGGCGTCAACAAGGACCAGCTGCTGATGCGGATGTCGGAGGAGGACTTCACCTCCGTCGTCGACACCAACCTCACCGGCACCTTCCGCGTCGTCAAGCGCGCCAACCGCGGCATGCTGCGGGCCAAGAAGGGCCGCGTGGTGCTGATCTCCTCGGTGGTCGGACTGCTCGGTTCCGCGGGGCAGGCGAACTACGCCGCCTCCAAGGCCGCCCTGGTCGGCTTCGCGCGCTCCCTCGCCCGTGAGCTGGGCTCGCGCAACATCACCTTCAACGTCGTCGCGCCCGGTTTCGTCGACACCGACATGACCAGGGAGCTCACCGAGGAGCAGCAGACGAAGATCCTGGCGCAGGTGCCGCTCGCCCGGTACGCGCAGCCGGAGGAGGTCGCCGCGACCGTGCGGTTCCTCGCCTCGGACGACGCCTCGTACATCACTGGAGCCGTCATCCCCGTTGACGGCGGACTGGGAATGGGTCACTGAACGACATGAGCGGAATCCTCGAGGGCAAGCGCGTCCTGATCACCGGTGTGCTGATGGAGTCCTCCATCGCCTTCCACGCCGCCAAGCTGGCGCAGGAGCAGGGCGCCGAGATCATCCTGACCGCGTTCCCACGGCCCACCCTGACCGAGCGCATCGCCAGGAAGCTGCCGAAGCCCACCAAGGTCATCGAGCTCGACGTCACCAACGACGAGCACCTCGGCCGGCTGGCCGACGTCGTCGGCGAGGAGCTGGGCGGCCTCGACGGCGTCGTGCACTCCATCGGCTTCGCGCCGCAGGACGCGCTCGGCGGCAACTTCCTCAACACGCCGTTCGAGTCGGTCTCCACCGCCATGCACGTCTCGGCGTTCTCCCTCAAGTCGCTGACCATGGCCTGCCTGCCGCTGATGCAGAACGGCGGCTCCGTCGTCGGCCTCACCTTCGACGCGCAGTACGCCTGGCCGCAGTACGACTGGATGGGCCCCGCCAAGGCCGCCCTGGAGGCGACCAACCGCTACATGGCCCGCGACCTGGGCAAGCAGAACATCCGCTGCAACCTGATCTCGGCGGGCCCGATCGGCTCCATGGCCGCCAAGTCCATCCCGGGCTTCAGCGAGCTGGCCTCCGTGTGGGACACCCGCGCCCCGCTGGAGTGGGACCTGAAGGACCCGGAGCCGGCCGGCCGCGGCATCGTCGCCCTGCTGAGCGACTGGTTCCCGAAGACCACGGGCGAGATCGTCCACGTCGACGGCGGTCTGCACGCCGTCGGCGCGTGAGCGCGGCCGACCCGGTCCCGGAGCCGACGGGGGCCCGCACCCTCGGGGTGCGGGCCCCCGGGCGCACCCCCCGTTCGGCTCAGCAGCGCGGGCGGAACGGGGCGCCGGCGGGGCACCGTGGAAGAGCGCGCCCGTCGCGCGACCCCCTCCCTCCCCCGTACGGCCGCGGAGGTCCCCCGTGCGCTTGTTCCGCCTGGCCTCGACGGCCGCGGCCGTCGCCCTCGTGCTCGCCCTGCCGTGCGAGGCGGTGGCGTACGCGCGCGTGCGCCTCGCCGAGACGCGGTCCGACGACCTGTTCGGCGCCGCCTGCCGGGTCCGCATCGACGGATCCCGGGTGACCGCCCACTGCCACAACCCCTATCCGGACACCGATCGTGTCAGCCTGCACGTCGAGTGCGTCCGCTGGTGGGACCTCGACGGCGACGGCGTCCCGGTGGCCGTGGAACCCGCGCAGACCGTGGAGCTGACCGGACGCTGCTGGGAGGAGGTCCACTCGGCGTGGATCACCCACCGGAGGGAAGGCTGAGCCGTCCGCCGGACCGTCCGCCGGAGCCTCCGCCGGATCGTCCGCCGGAGCCTCCGCCGGGGCCTTCGCCGGGTCGCCCGCCGGCGGGGCGGGCTCAGGAGGCGCCCGGCGCCCCCGGCCGCCCCGGCCGGCACACCAGCGGGTAGGCGGCGGCCTCCTCGGCCGCCGTGGCCCCGTCGCCCGCGCGGATCGCCTCCACCAGCCGCCCGTGGTCCATGCGGGTCCGCGGAGTCAGCTCCCGCCCCACGTCGTCGCGCAGCCAGTCCCGCAGCACCTCGCCCAGGTCCGCGTACACCGCGGTCAGCGCGTCGTTGTGCGAGGCGGCCACGACGGCCAGGTGGAACGTGGCGTCCGCCGCCACGAACGCCTCCGCCTCACCCGACTCCCAGGCCTCCTCGCGGCGCAGCAGCAGCGTGTCGAGCTGCCTGAGGTCCCGCTCCGTGCGCCGCTCGGCGGCCAGCCGCGCCGCGGCCGACTCCAGGGCGGAGCGGAGCTCGGCGATGTGCCGGGGATCGGCGCCGGCGAAGCGGCGGTGCATCACGCCGGCCAGCTCGCTGGTGGCCGCCACGTACGTGCCCGAGCCCTGGCGGATGTCCAGCAGCCCGTTGTGCGCGAGCGCGCGGACGGCCTCGCGGACCGTGTTGCGGGCGACCCCCAGCTGTTCGACCAGCTCCGGCTCGGTCGGGATGCGTGAGCCGACCGGCCACTCGCCCGAGGTGATCTGGGCCCGCAGCGCGGCGATGACCTGCTCGGACAGCGCCGAACGGCGGGGATGGCTCAACGGCATGGCCCACCTTCGCACGACGGGGGTGCCGGACGGCTGCCTCGACACCGGCCATGAATCATCCCATCATTCTATGATGGTCCCCATGCCCAGTGAGGAGATCCGGACCCGCGCGTCCACGACCGAAGCCCCGGGTTCCCGGGCCACCGGGCCGCGCGCGTGGACCGTGCGGCTGCTCGTCGCCGGCATCGTGCTGGCCGCGCTGAACCTCCGCCCCGCCATCACCAGCCTGGGCGCGCTGCTCGAGGAGGTCCGCGACGGGCTCGGCATGAGCGGCGGCGTGGCCGGGCTGCTCACCTCGGTGCCCTCGCTGTGCTTCGCCGTCTTCGGCGTCGCCGCGCCCCGGCTGGCCCGGCGCTTCGGCGCCGGCGCGGTGGTGTGCGCCGGCCTGGCCGCCATCGCCGCCGGCCTGCTGATCCGTCCGTTCGCGGGCGGCACGGCGGGCTTCCTGGCCGCCACCGCCCTCGCGCTGATGGGCATCGCCGTCGGCAACGTCCTGATGCCGGTCATCGTCAAGCGCCACTTCCCCGACCGGGTCGGCTCCATGACCGGCCTGTACTCGATGGCCCTCGCCCTGGGCACCGCCGTGGCGGCCGCGACGACCGTGCCGCTGACCGACGCGCTGGGCGGGGACTGGCGCACGGGCCTCGCCCTGTGGGCGGCCCTCGCCGCCGCCGCGGTCCTGCCCTGGCTCCCGTTCGTCCGGGAGCGGGGCGCGGCGCCGTCCGGCGGGCGCGTACGCGGGGAGGCGCCCGGGCGCGCGCGCCCGCCCGCGGAGCCCGCGCCGCGCGTCACGCGCAGCCGCACCGCCTGGGCGCTGGCCGTCTTCTTCGGGCTCCAGGCGACCGTCGCCTACATCACCATGGGCTGGATGCCGCAGATCTTCCGGGACGCGGGCGTGCCCGCGGGCACGGCCGGGCTGATGCTCGCGGTCCTCATGCTGATGGGCGTGCCGCTGGCCTTCGTCATACCGCGCCTCGCCGCGCGGCTGCCCCGGCAGGGGCCGATCGTGCTCGTGCTGGGGGTGAGCGGCCTCGCCGGGTACACCGGCCTGTACTTCGCGCCGGCCGCCGGCGCCTGGGCCTGGGTGCTGCTGCTGGGCATCGCCAACTGCGCCTTCCCGCTGGCGCTGACCCTGGTCGGGATGCGGGCCGGGACCGGCGCGGGCGTGGCCCGGCTGTCGGCCTTCGCGCAGAGCACCGGCTACCTGATCTCCGTCCCGGGACCACTGCTGGTGGGCGTGCTCTACCAGCACAGCGGCGGCTGGGGGCCGCCGATCGCGCTGATGGCCGGCCTGATGGTCCCGCAGACGATCGCGGGCGTCCTGGCGGGCCGCGACCGCACGGTGGAGGAGGAGACGGCGGCGGCCCGCTGACCCCGTCCGACCCCGGGGGCCACCGCGGGAGGAAAGGTGCGAGACTGGCCCCATGCCAGTCCTCGACCCGAACCCGCAGAACGGCCAGAAGAAGATGCTGCTCGTCTTCGGCGCCTTCTTCGCCATCTTCATCGTCATCGGAGTGATCGCGAGCTTCCTCGCGCCATGACGGCCCGCGCCGCCCCGTCCGGGCGGCCGTGGTGGTGCCGGCCCCCCTGTCCCCTAGGGGGACAGGCTCAGGGTCAAGTGGGTGGATCACCGGATGGGCCGGTCCCCGGGAGATCCGTACCTTCGAGAGGTGGCCGCGGGAGCGGACCACGGACCACACGAAGGACGGAGGCCTCCCATGGCGGCGCGCACGCACACCCGGCCCCACCCGGCCCCCCGGGGCGGCGCCGGCACCAGGCTGCCGTGGTGGGCCCTCGCCCTGCCCGCGCTCGCCTTCGTCACGCTGCTCGCCCTGGTCCTGAACCCCTCCGACGCCCACGCGGCCGCGGGGGAACCCGGGCTCACCCACCTCGTCGAGCGCGTACAGCAGCTCGTGGCCCGCTGAACGCCCCGGGAGCGGCCGCCAACTCCCTGCGCCTCGTGGCCTGTTTCGTGCGAAGCTGGGTTCCATGAGCGTCGCAGAACCCCGTAGGATTGCCCTTTTCCGGCATGCGAAAGCCGACTGGCCCCCGGTGGCCGACCACGAGCGCCCGCTCGCCGAGCGGGGCCGCATGGATGCCGCGGTCGCCGGACGCAAGCTCGCCGACACCGGCATCGCCTTCGACCTGGCCCTGTGTTCCACCGCGGTCCGGACCCGGGAGACCTGGAAGCTCGCGGTCCAGGAGTTCCCGCAGCGACCGAAGACCGTCTACGAGGAGCGGATCTACGAGGCTTCGCCCGGCGAGCTGATCGCCCTGCTCAACGAGACGCCCGACGACGCGCAGAACGTCCTCCTGGTCGGCCACAACCCGGGCATCCAGGGCCTCGCCGACGTCCTGGCCGGCGGGGCCGAGGGCGACGCCCGCGAGCGGATGAGCCGCCGGGGCTACCCGGCCGCCGCCTTCACCGTCCTGTCCTTCACCGGCTCCTGGAAGACCCTGGAGCCCGGTGTCGCCACCCTGCTCGACTACTGGGCGCCGACCGAGTGACCCGTCCGGCACGACAGGGGCCCGGCACCCCGCGGACGCGGAAGGTGCCGGGCCCCGCCCGTGCCGTGACCGGGCGCCTCAGTCCCCGTCGGGGGTGTCGGCCGCCTCGACCTCCTCGCGGGTGATGCCCAGCAGGTACAGGACCGTGTCGAGGAAGGGGACGTTCACCGCGGTGTGGGCCGCCTGGCGCACCACCGGTTTGGCGTTGAAGGCGACACCGAGACCCGCCGCGTTGAGCATGTCCAGGTCGTTGGCGCCGTCGCCGATCGCCACGGTCTGCGACAGCGGCACCCCCGCCTCGGCCGCGAACCGGCGCAGCAGCCGGGCCTTGCCCGCCCGGTCCACGATCTCGCCGGTGACCCGGCCGGTCAGCTTCCCGTCGACGATCTCCAGGGTGTTCGCCTGGGCGAAGTCCAGCCCCAGCCGGTCCTTCAGGTCGTCCGTGACCTGGGTGAACCCACCGGACACCACGCCGACTTGATAGCCGAGGCGCTTCAGCGTACGGATCAGGGTGCGGGCGCCCGGCGTCAGCCGCACCTCGCTGCGCACCTTGTCCACCACCGAGGCGTCCAGCCCCTCCAGCAGCGCCACCCGCGCGTGCAGCGACTGCTCGAAGTCCAGCTCCCCGCGCATCGCCGCCGCCGTCACCTCGGCGACCTCGTCCTCGCAGCCGGCGTGCGCGGCGAAGAGCTCGATCACCTCGTCCTGGATGAGGGTCGAGTCCACGTCCATGACGACCAGGCGCTGCGCCCTGCGGTACAGCCCCGCCGCGACCACGGCGATGTCGACCCCGAGCCTGGCCGCGTCGGTCACCAGCGCGGTGCGCAGCGGCTCCGTCTCCACCCCGGATACCGCGAACTCCACCGCGGTCACCGGGTACTTGGCGAGCCGGAAGATGCGGTCGATGTTGCCGCCGGCCTTGGTGATCCGGGCGGCGATCGCCGCCGTCGCCTCCGAGGTGAGGGGGTGGCCCAGCACGGTGACCAGGGAACGGCCGAGCCCGCGCGGCCGGTTGTCGCCGATGCCCGAGATGATCTCCGCCTGCATCTTCATCGACTCCGCCCAGCTGTGGACGGTCGCCCGCAGATCCCCTTCCAGCCCCTGGGGCGGCTCGGTCACGAGCGCGCACAGGGTGATCCGGCCACGGGTGACGACCTGCTCGATGTCGACCACGTCGACCGAATAGGCGGCGAGGGTGTCGAAGAGGCCGGCCGTGATGCCCGGCCTGTCCTTGCCGAAGATCTTGACGAGGAGGGTGGGGAGCTCGGAGGTCTGCGATGCGCTCATGGTGTTCCCACCGTATCCGGCACCAGGTGCCCCGCGCCCCCGAGGTCCGCCTGACGGACGGCGAACACCGGGCGTCGCGGAGGTGTCCCGGACCTTGCTCCTCCCCGTACTCCGCCCTCCGCCCCGCGCCCCGCGCCCCCGGCCGGGCCCGTTCCGGGGCGGCCCGGCGGGGGTGGTCACGGCGGGCGCGCCGTGAACCGCGGACGCCGTCAGGCCCGTCGCGGTCACCGGGAACCGGCGGGCCGCCGGACGGCCGCGCACGCCCCCTCGCGTGGTCCACCGTTCCCCGGTCCGGTTCCCGCCCCGCCGGCGGAGACGGCGGACGCGTTGGTGCGCGGTCGTGACAAGGCCCGGCTTCCGGTCGGCGGACCGGGCCTGGAATAGTTCCCCACGATGTTCGACATCCCTAGACTCCCTGCGACGGGGGAAATTCGGGGGACAACTCAGTGGGGCATGGAGTGCCGGAACTCGTACTGGAATCAAACGGACGGACCTGGACGCTCGATCCGTCCAGGTCCTACACCCTCGGACGCGATCCGCAGGGGGACGTGGTGCTGGACGACGCCAGGGTCTCCTGGCGTCACGCCACGATCAGCTTCAACGGCCGCGGCTGGGTCGTCGAGGACCACGGGAGCACCAACGGCACGTTCGTGCAGGGGCAGCGGATCCACCACCTGGAGTGCGGCTCCGACACGGTGCTGCACCTGGGCAACGCGAACGACGGGCCCCGCGTGACGCTGTCCGGCGTCGCGGCCCCGGCCGCCGCGCCGCAGCAGCCGTACGCGGCCCGGGGGGCGCACCCGGGCTGGTCCCCGCAGGCACCGCAGCAGCAGCCGCCCGCGGCGCAGGCGGGCTGGCAGCAGCCGCAGCCGCAGCCGCAGCCACAGCAGCAGCACGCGGCGCCGCAGCCGCCGCACATCCCGCAGCAGCAGGGCCCCGGCGGGGGCGCGGGGACGCCGCCGGCCCACGGCGACCGCAGCCCCACCACGTTCCACCAGTTCTCGCTCGGCCGCGTGATGCGCATCGGCCGCGCCCTGGAGAACGACCTGGTCGTCTCCGACCTCCAGGTGTCCCGCCACCACGCCGAGTTCCACTCGACGCCCGACGGCCGCATGGAGATCCGCGACCTGGGCTCGCACAACGGCACGTACGTCAACGGCCAGCCGATCCCCAAGGGCGGCTCGCGCCTGCTCGGCCCCGCCGACGTCGTGGGCGTCGGCCACTCGACGTTCCGGATCGTCGGTGACCGGCTCGAGGAGTTCGTCGACACCGGTGAGGTGTCCTTCTCCGCCCGCCACCTGACCGTCACGGTCGACGGCGGCAAGCAGATCCTCAAGGACGTCTCCTTCGGCGTCCCGGAGAAGTCGCTGATCGCGGTCATCGGTCCGTCCGGCTCCGGCAAGTCGACCCTGCTCAAGGCGCTCACCGGCTACCGGCCCGCCGACCAGGGCGAGGTCCTCTACGACAACCGGAACCTGTACAAGCAGTTCGCCGAGCTGCGTCAGCGCATCGGTCTGGTCCCGCAGGACGACATCCTGCACAAGGAGCTGACCGTCAAGAAGGCCCTGACGTACGCGGCCAAGCTCCGCTTCCCGGCCGACACCACGGCCGCCGAGCGCGACGCCCGCATCGACGAGGTGCTGCGCGAGCTGAAGCTGGACATCCACAAGGAGAAGAAGGTCACCTCCCTCTCCGGCGGCCAGCGCAAGCGCGTCTCGGTGGCCCTGGAGCTGCTCACCAAGCCGTCGCTGATCTTCCTGGACGAGCCGACCTCCGGCCTCGACCCGGGCATGGACCGCGACGTGATGACGCTGCTGCGCGGTCTGGCCGACGACGGCCGCACGGTCCTCGTCGTCACCCACTCGGTGGCCGAGCTGGCGCTGTGCGACAAGCTCCTGGTGATGGCCCCCGGCGGGTCCGTCGCCTACTTCGGCCCGCCCGATGAGGCGCTGAACTTCTTCGGCTACGACACCTGGGCCGACGTCTTCTCCGCCTTCGAGAACTACCGCGACTACGACTGGGCGGGCCGCTGGAAGGGTTCGCAGCACTACCAGATGTACGCCGCGGACATCGACGCGGTCGCCCCGCAGGCCGCGCAGGTGCCGCCGATGCAGGCGATGAGGCCGCCGAAGCCGCAGGGCTGGACGCCGCAGTTCGTCACCCTGGTGCGCCGCTACGTCTCGGTGATCGCCTCCGACAAGGGCTTCCTCGCCCTGATGGTGGTCCTGCCGGCCGTCCTCGGCGCGGTGAGCCTGCTCATCAACCCGGACCGCGGCCTGCTGCCCAACCCGCCCGACCCGCGGACCGGCCGGCTCGTCCCGAACGGCACGGCGACCACGGTCCTGCTGATCCTCGCGGTCGGCGCCTGCTTCGCGGGGGCCGCGAACTCCGTGCGCGAGCTGATCAAGGAACGGGTCATCTACGAGCGGGAGCGCGCCACCGGCCTGTCCCGCTCGGCGTACCTGATGTCCAAGGTGTGCGTGCTCGGCACGATCACCGTGCTGCAGGGCCTGCTGGTCGGTGTGATCGGCTTCTCCAGCCGGGAGATCCCCGAGGAGGGCCTGGTCCTCGGCGGGTTCACGCTGCTGGAGCTCTCCCTGCCGATCATGGCGCTCGGCTTCACCTCGATGATGTTCGGCCTGATCATCTCCTCGCTGGTGAGGACCGCCGAGAAGACCATGCCGCTGCTGGTCATGTTCGCGATCATCCAGGTGGTCTTCACCGGCTGCCTCTTCACCCTGCACGGCTCGATCGGCGTCAACCAGTTCTCGTTCCTGATGCCGTCGCGCTGGGCGGTCGCCGCCTCCGGCGCCACGCTGGACTTCAACAGGATCAGCCCGCCGGAGACGCCCGGCGACACCGACCCGCTGTGGGAGCACACGGTCGGCGCCTGGGCCCTGGACATGGGCGCGCTCATCGCCCTCGGCGTGGTCTGCGGCTTCTTCGTGGCCCGCTTCCTGCGCCGGCACGAGCCCGAGGTCATGCGCAAGTAGTCCCGGTGGCCACCGCCGTGCGGCGCCGAAGGGCGGCACCCCGTCAGGAGGGTGCCGCCCTTCGGCGTGCGGGTGCGTGGGGGAGAGGTCCGCGCCGACCTCAGTACGCGCTGTCGACGTTGTCCATGGACCCGTAGCGGTCGGCCGCGTAGTTGCAGGCGGCGGTGATGTTGGCGACCGGGTCGTAGATGTCCTTCGACGTGCCCGGCACGTGGTACGCCTCGAACGTCGGCGGGATCACCTGCAGCAGGCCCTTAGACGGGATGCCGTTGCGGGCGTTGATGTCCCAGAGGTTGATGGCCTTCGGGTCGCCGGAGGACTCCCGGATGATGTTGCGGTGGATGCCCTCGTAGGAGCCCGGGATGCCGTGCTTCTTCATGACGGACAGGGCCTCGCGGATCCAGCCGTCCAGGTTGTCGGCGTAGGCCTTCGGGGCGGACTCCTTCACCTCGGCGCGCTCGGCGGCCCGGCTGGCGGCCTCCTCGGCCTGGCGCGCCTTCTCGGCCCGCTCCTTCGCGGCGGCCGCGGCGGCGGCCCTCTGCTCGGCCGCGGCGGCCTCCTTCTCGGCGGCGGCCCGGGC
Organism: Streptomyces sp. NPDC034670; assembly: GCF_055574875.1. NCBI lineage: Bacteria > Bacillati > Actinomycetota > Actinomycetes > Kitasatosporales > Streptomycetaceae > Streptomyces > Streptomyces sp. NPDC034670. Next base: position 11,596 of record NZ_JBVITR010000014.1, on the reverse strand, counting down.
CTCCGCCTCCTTCTTCGCCGAGATCTCCTCGACCTTCAGGCCGGCGCCGGCCTGAAGGTCGGTGATGTCGGCCTTGACGTCCTTGATCGGCTCGGTGCTGTACGCCACCTGCGCGGCGGGAGCGGCGGCCTCGCTCGTGGCGGTCGTCGACGCGCTGCTCGGCACCGCCGAGAGACCTATGGCGGCGGCGCCGAGGGCGGCGACACCGGCGGCGGCGATCCTGTGCTGGCGGTTCAGGGCGCGGCCGTGACCACGGGTGAGGAAGTTCTTCGGCATGGGGAATGGACCTCTTCGAATAGCGCGGAGGTCGCTCGGCGTGCCGGAGGGGGGAGGGGGAGACTTCCGGCAGAACGCCGCGGGCGGAACCCGCGGCGTCGAGCGACGGCAGCCATTCTTAGCGGCCGCAAAATGGCGAGGCAAAGATGTGACGTACGAAGTCGGGTAGTGGATCACGGATGGGCGAATCGGGCATATAGGACCGCTGGACCCGCTCGTGTGGCCGGTATGTCTCTCCTAAACCCGTTCGTACGTGATGTACGTCCTATGCTCGGCCTCACATCACCCGACTGCGCTTCTCACCGCTGGTTGCTGGAGCAATGCGCTGAGTGAGGGTCGTGCTCGGGCAGGACCAGGTGGACGTCCCCGAACTCGTGCCACAGGTAGCGCTCCCGCAGCGCCTCCTCGTAACCGCGGTCGACCGCCGCCCGGCCCGCCACCGCCTCCAGCATCAGCAGGTGCGAGGCCTCCGGCTCGTGCAGCCCGGTCAGCAGCCCGTCCACCACCCGCACCCCGCGCTCCGGCGTCACCACCAGATCGGTCCACCCCGCACGGGCCCGCACCACCCCGTCCGCCCCGGCCGCCGACTCCACCGCCCGCACGGCCGTCGTCCCCACCGCGATCACCCGGCCGCCCCCCGCCCGCACCGCGCCGATCAGCCGGGCCGACGCCTCGGGGACCACGAACCGCTCCGGGTACGGCGGCTCGTGCGCCTCCGCCGACGCCACCCCGGCGTGCAGGGCGACCGGGGCGAACCACACCCCGCGGCTCACCAGCTCCGCCACCGTCCGCGCCGTGAACGGGCGCCCCGCACTCGGCATCTCCGCACTGCCCGCTCCCTCCGGCGACGGCAGCGCGAACACCGTCTGGTACGCCGACAACGGCTGGTCCCGCTCCGTGTAGGCGTACCGGACGGGCCGCCCGTGCTCCCGCAGCACCCCGGGCACGTCCCGCGGCGCGCGGGCCCACCACAACCGCCGGCCCCGCGTGCTCAGCGGCGCCTCCAGCACCAGCCGCGCGCCCCCGGCCAGCCGCACCTCCGTCCCCGCGGGTCCCCCCGCACGGGCGCGCGTGGTGCCGCGGCCGTCGGGGTCCCGCAGCTCGACCGCCCACCGGCCGTCGTCCCCGCGGGTGGAGAAGTGCACCACCACGCGCGTGCCCCCGACCCACCCGGCGACGGCCGCCGCCAGCGTCGGCGAGGTGTTCACCACCAGCAGGTCCCCGGCCCGCAGCAGCCGCGGCAGCTCCGCGAAGGCGTGGTGCGACACCCTCGTGCCCCGGGACACCAGCAGCCGCACCGAGTCCCGGTCGAGCCCGGGCCCCCGCTGCTCGGCCGGCACCCGCGCCGACAGCTCCCGCGGCACCCGGACGGCCAGGGTCACCGCCCTTCCTCCAGCAGCGCCGGAGCCGCGTAGCGGCCGCTCGCCGGCCGCTCGTCCAGCAGCCGCAGGAAGGCCGGCACCACACGGGCCGGCTCCGGCCTCGGAGCGTCGTCGTCCGGTACGGCCGCCGCGTACAGGTCCGTCGCCATGTCCCCGGGATCGACCGCCCACACCCGCAGCCCCGGCTCCTCCACGGCCAGCACCGCCGCCAGGTGGTCCAGCGCCGCCTTGGACGCCCCGTACCCGCCCCAGGTCCCGTAGGCCTCGGCGCCGGCGTCCGAACTCACCGCGACCACCGTGCCCGCCCGCGAGGCCCGCAGCCGCGGCAGCGCCTCCTGCACCAGCCCCAGCGCCGCCACCAGGTTCACCTCCAGCGCCCGCCGCAACCCGTCCAGGGGCAGCTCCGCCAGGCGCACCAGCGGCTCGGCGCCCAGCGCGCTCGCGTTGTGCACCAGCAGGTCGACCCCGCCCAGCCGCTCCGCCGTGGCCACCAGCTCCGCGCGGTGCCCGGCGTCCGCGACGTCCCCGGGCAGCGCGCTCACGCGCGTGCCGTGCGCGGACACCACCCCGGCCGCCTCCGCCAGGCGGACCGCGTCCCGCGCGTCGAGCACCAGGTCCCAGCCGCGCGCGGCCAGCGCCCCGGCCAGCGCCCTGCCCAGCCCCTTCGAAGCCCCCGTGACGATCGCCACCGGCATGACGTGCCCCCTTGTCGTGAACGCCGTCCGATCGGCGTGATCACACCGTAGGGACGCCGCCGCCCGCCCCGCCTCGGGCGGCGGACGCAGGCGGCCGGGGCCCTTCGCCCTACGCCGCCGACCCGAGGACCCGGGGCCTAGGACCTGCGGCCCGGGCCGCGGCCGCCGCCCGCCCGATCCGGCCGTCCCCGCCCGCCGGTACCGTGAGGGCATGAGCCACGGCCCCCGGTCCGGCCTCGCCGCGGTGAGTTCCGCGTTGCTGGCCATGAGCAGGCACCTCGAGGTGCGCGACGTCCTCAAGACGATCGTCGTCTCGGCCCGCGAACTGCTCGACGCCCAGTACGCCGCGCTCGGCGTGCCCGACGACCACGGCGGATTCGCCCAGTTCGTGGTCGACGGCGTCAGCGACGAGCAGTGGAGGGCCATCGGCCCCCTCCCGCGCCAGCACGGCATCCTCGCCGCGATGCTGAAGGAGGCCGCGCCGCAGCGCCTGGCCGACGTGCGCCGGGACCCCCGCTTCGAGGGCTGGCCGGACGCCCACCCCGACCTGGCCGACTTCCTCGGCCTGCCCGTCCGCGCCGGCGACGAGGTCGTCGGCGCCCTGTTCCTGGCCAACAAGAAGTGCCCCAAACCCGAGGGCACCTGCGGCTTCACCCAGGACGACGAGGAACTGCTCGGCATCCTCGCCCAGCACGCGGCGATCGCCCTCACCAACGCCCGGCTCTACGAACGCAGCCGCGAGCTGACCATCGCCGAGGAACGCTCCCGCCTCGCCCACGAACTCCACGACGCCGTCAGCCAGAAGCTCTTCTCCCTGAGGCTGACGGCGCAGGCCGCGGCCCGCCTCGTGGACCGCGACCCCTCCCGCGCGAAGGGCGAACTCCAGCAGGTCGCCGTCCTGGCCGCCGAAGCCGCCGACGAACTGCGCGCGGCGGTCGTCGAGCTGCGCCCCGCGGCCCTCGACGAGGACGGGCTCGTCGCCACCCTCCGCACCCAGACCCGGGTCCTCGACCGCGCCCACACCGCACGCGTCACCTTCACCGGCCGCGGCGTGCGGGCCCTGCCCGCGGCCCAGGAGGAAGCCGTGCTGCGCGTCGCCCAGGAGGCGCTGCACAACGCCCTGCGGCACTCCGGGGCCGAGCACGTCGACGTCACCCTGGAACGCCGCGGCGGCGGAGCCGTCCTGCGGGTCACCGACGACGGCAGCGGCTTCGACCCGCGGGCCGTCCGCCGCGCGGGACGCCACCTGGGCCTGGTCTCCATGCGGGACCGGGCGAGCGGGGCCGGCGGGAGGCTGACCGTGGAATCGGCGCCCGGCAAGGGCACCACGATCGAGATGGAGGTCCCCGGTGGCTGACGCAATCAGGGTGCTGCTGGTCGACGACCACCAGGTGGTGCGCCGGGGCCTGCGCACCTTCCTCGAGGTGCAGGACGACATCGAGGTCGTCGGAGAGGCCGCGGACGGGAGCCGGGGGGTGGCCCTCGCACAGGAACTGCGGCCCGACGTCATCCTCATGGACGTCAAGATGCCGGGCACGGACGGCGTGGACGCGCTGCGCCGGCTGCGCGAACTGGACCACCCCGCGCGCGTGCTGGTCGTCACCAGCTTCACCGAACAGCGCACGGTGGTCCCGGCCCTGCGCGCGGGCGCCGCCGGGTACGTGTACAAGGACGTCGACCCCGACGCGCTCGCCGGGGCCATCCGCTCCGTGCACGCCGGTCACGTCCTCCTCCAGGCCGAGGTGGCCGGCGCCCTGCTGTCCCAGGAGGAGTCCGCCCCGGGCCAGGGACGCGCCGGCTCGCTCACCGAACGGGAACGCGAGGTACTCGGCCTGATAGCGGACGGGCGTTCCAACCGGGAGATCGCCCGCGCCCTGGTGCTGTCCGAGAAGACCGTGAAGACGCACGTCTCGAACATCCTGATGAAACTCGACCTGGCGGACCGCACCCAGGCCGCCCTCTGGGCGGTGCGCCACGGCCTGAGCGGCTGACCCGCGACGCCCCGGACGGCGCGGAAGGTTCCCCTCCGATCAGAGATTCATACCGTCGTGGGAATGTCCCCCGAACGGCGCATCCTCTTCGGACGCCCGCCGTTCTCCAGGGCGTGCCGCGGCGCCTGCCGCGGCCGTCGCAAGGAGGGCTTGGAAAGTGAAGAACCTGAAGAAGGCAGCGGCCATGGCGATGGTGGCCGGCGGTCTGCTCGCCGCCGGCACGGGCGTGGCCTCCGCCACCGAGGGCGCGCACGCCGACGGCCAGGCCGTGGGCTCCCCGGGCGTCGCCTCCGGCAACCTCGTCCAGGTTCCGGCCGACGTCCCGGTCAACGTCTCCGGCAACAGCGTCAACGTCGTCGGCCTGCTGAACCCGGCCTTCGGCAACGTGGCCGTCAACGACTGACACCCGTCACCGGAGCGGTGCGGACCCCGGCCTCCCGGCCCCGCACGGGAGGCCGGTCGGCCGTGTCCGCACCGTGTCGTCCGTGCGCACGCGGCTCACCGCGTCCCCCGCTCACGCTCCTCCACGACGGAGTTGTACGCCGCGACCTGCGCCCGCCGGGCCGTGCGCTCCACCGGCCTGAGCGCCTCCCCGCGCGCCGCCATCTCCGAGGCGCTCACCGCGCCCCCGTGCCCGCTCGTCCCCGCCAGCGCGATCAGCGTCCCCACCCGCTGCGCCAGCTCCAGCACCCGCACCGCCCGCGGCGGATACCCCGGCGCCGGCGCCCCGCGCCCTGCCTCGGCCCGCGCCCGGTAGGCGTCGATCGCCGCCTCGGCCACCGGCCCCGACCCGGCCACGTCCAGCCGCGTCAGCACCTCGGTCGCCTCCCGCAGGGCCTCCGCCAGCTCCCGCTCGGCCTCACCGAGCGAGGGCACGTCGGCGGGCGGCGCCTCCCGCACCGCCAGGCAGTGCCACACGACCTCGACGTGCACATCACCGTCCGGCCCGGCCTCGCGCACCTTTGGCACCAGTCCGAACGCGGCCCCGTGGCAGACCACCGCCTCCCCGGCCTCCAGCGCCCGCGCGTTGAACTCCGGCGGACCGCTCAGCCCCAGCGGATGCCCCGGCACGGGCAGCGCGACCCGCAGCCCCCTCACCCCCAGCCCCCGCAGCCGCCCCAGCGCCAGGGTGAGCCCCACGGGCGCGGACTCACCCGGCAGCCCCGCCACCCGGTGCACCGCGTCCTCGCCCACCACGGCGAGCACGGCGTCATCCGGCGAGACAAGTCCGGCGAGCAGGGCATTTCCCCAAGCGGCAAGGCGTCCTGAGCGAGGTTCCGAGAACATGCCCCCACCCTAGGCCGACCTCAGGACCGGCCCGATGGAATGCCCGGCCCGGCCGGTGGCGTAGATTTCATGGAGGGCTGCGCCCACGGGTGCGGCGGACCGACCCACAGGCGTTACGCGACAGCCGAGACCGGCCACACTGCAAGGGGAGACAAGGCGCTCATGAGCGATGTTCTGGAACTTCAGGACGTATCCGTGGTTCGCGAGGGCCGGGCTCTGGTGGACCAGGTCTCCTGGTCGGTCAAGGAGGGCGAGCGCTGGGTCATCCTCGGCCCCAACGGCGCCGGCAAGACCACCCTCCTCAACATCGCGTCCAGCTACCTCTACCCCACCAAGGGCACCGCCACCATCCTCGGCGAGACCCTCGGCACGCCCGGCACCGACGTCTTCGAACTGCGCCCGCGCATCGGCGTGGCCGGCATCGCCCTGGCCGACAAGCTCCCCAAGCGCCAGACGGTCCTGCAGACCGTGCTCACCGCCGCCTACGGCATGACCGCCGGCTGGCAGGAGGAGTACGAGGACATCGACGAGCAGCGCGCCCGCGCCTTCCTCGACCGCCTCGGCATGTCCGAGTACCTGGACCGCCGGTTCGGCACCCTCTCCGAGGGCGAGCGCAAGCGCACCCTCATCGCCCGCGCCCTGATGACCGACCCCGAGCTGCTGCTCCTCGACGAGCCCGCCGCCGGCCTCGACCTCGGCGGCCGCGAGGACCTCGTGCGCCGCCTCGGCCGCCTCGCCCGCGACCCGATCGCCCCCTCCATGATCATGGTCACGCACCACGTCGAGGAGATCGCCCCCGGCTTCACCCACGTCCTGATGATCCGTCAGGGCAAGGTCCTCACCGCCGGCCCGCTGGAGCTCGAACTCACCTCCCGCAACCTCTCCCTCTGCTTCGGCCTGCCCCTCGTCGTCGAACAGGTCGGCGACCGCTGGACCGCCCAGGGCCTCCCGATGTCCTGAACCCCTCCGAGCCCCCGGCGCACCGGGCATGACGGCCCTTTCCGCCCGAGCGGCGCCCTGTCGGCGACCGGGCGCGCGGTCCTACCATGACCCCGTGGACATCGACGCATGGCTGTGGTGGCTGATCGGCGCGGCGGCACTCGGCATCGGGCTCGTGATCACCGCGATGCCCGAGCTCGGCATGCTCGCGGTGGGCGCCGTCGCCGCCGCAGTGGTCTCCGGGTTCCTCGGCGGCGGCGCCGTGGCCCAGGTGGTGGTCTTCGCCGTCGTCTCGACCGCCCTCATCGCCGTGGTGCGGCCCATCGCGACCAGACATCGCGCCCAGCGGCCCCGACTCGCCACCGGGGTGGACGCCCTGAAGGGCAGACAGGCCGTCGTCCTGGAACGCGTCGACGGCTCCGGCGGCCGGATCAAGCTGGCCGGCGAGGTCTGGTCGGCCCGCGCCCTCGACGCCGGCCGCGCCTACGAGGTGGGCCAGGAAGTGGACGTCGTCGACATCGAGGGGGCCACGGCCGTCGTCATGTGACCCCGCGCGACACAACTGAGCCGAACCACCCCCGAGTTCCACGACGGTCTGTCAGACTCGACCAGCAAGATCCTCAACAGGCATAGGATCTGCCCAAGGCGCCGAGGCGAAGAAGGGTACGGGGAACCGACGATGCAGCCGATCATCATCGTCCTGATCATCCTGGTGGTGTTGGTCTTCATCGCCCTGATCAAGACGATCCAAGTCATCCCACAGGCCAGCGCCGCCATCGTCGAGCGCTTCGGCCGCTACACGCGGACGCTCAACGCGGGCCTGAACATCGTCGTCCCGTTCATCGACACCATCCGCAACCGCATCGACCTGCGTGAGCAGGTCGTCCCGTTCCCGCCGCAGCCGGTCATCACCCAGGACAACCTGGTCGTCAACATCGACACCGTCATCTACTACCAGGTGACCGACGCGCGCGCCGCCACCTACGAGGTCGCCAGCTACATCCAGGCGATCGAGCAGCTCACCGTCACCACGCTCCGCAACATCATCGGCGGCATGGACCTGGAGCGGACCCTGACCTCCCGCGAGGAGATCAACGCGGCCCTGCGCGGCGTCCTCGACGAGGCCACCGGCAAGTGGGGCATCCGCGTCAACCGCGTCGAGCTCAAGGCCATCGAACCGCCCACCTCCATCCAGGACTCGATGGAGAAGCAGATGCGCGCCGACCGCGACAAGCGCGCCGCCATCCTCCAGGCCGAAGGCGTCCGGCAGTCCGAGATCCTGCGCGCCGAGGGCGAGAAGCAGTCCCAGATCCTCCGGGCCGAGGGCGAGGCCAAGGCCGCGGCCCTGCGCGCCGAGGGCGAGGCCCAGGCCGTCCGCACGGTCTTCGAGGCGATCCACGCCGGCGACCCGGACCAGAAGCTGCTCTCCTACCAGTACCTCCAGATGCTCCCCAAGATCGCCGAGGGGGACGCCAACAAGCTCTGGATCGTCCCCAGCGAGATCGGCGACGCGCTCAAGGGCCTCTCCGGCGCCGTGGGCAACTTCGGGGCCATGGGCGGCGGTTCGGGCGGCGGCAAAGCCCCCGGCGGCAGCGTTCCCCCTCAGGAGCGCCGGGAGAAGCCGACCATCGACTGACATCGCGCCGGCACGGACACGAACGGCGGGCCCGCCCCCCACGGGGAGGCGGGCCCGCCGCACGACGTCCGGCCTGATCCGAACGGGAGGCCTAGGCCGCGGACTGGACCAGCCACTGGGGCAGCGCGTCGAAGTCGTCCTCTCCCAGCGCCAGCAGCATCGCGTCCGCCGGCGTCGGCTCGAACGGCTGCCGCAGCAGCGGCATCCCCGCCTCCTGGGGAGTCCGGTCCGCCTTGCGGTGGTTGTCCTCCGGGCACGAGGCCACCGTGTTCAGCCAGGTGTCCCGGCCGCCCCGGGACCGCGGCACCACGTGGTCCACGGTCGTCGCCCGCCGCCCGCAGTAGGCGCACCTGTGCCGGTCCCGCACCAGGACGCCCCGCCTCGACCACGGCGCTTGTCTTCGGAACGGCACCCTCACGTATTGGCAGAGCCGGATCACCCGGGGCGCCGGTATGTCGACCGCGGCTCCCCGCATCCGCAGTTCGGGGTGGGCCTGCTCGACGACGGCCTTGTCCTGGAGCACCAGAACGACGGCTCGGTTGAGCGTCACCGTCGACAGCGGCTCGAAGCTCGCGTTCAGCACCAGCGTGTCCCGCATACCAGCCCACCTCCCGTGTGCACCGGCCCACCCCTCGGCGGGCTGGGGTCAACTCTGGCCGGGCACACCGAGATGGACAACGCAATATCCGCTGCTCCAGCGGGAGGCGACCCCCGCGCTCCCGGTGACAAAAATGCCCGCCCCCGATCAATTCCAGGACCAGGGGCGGGCAAACGTTCCGTGAACGCTCCGGGGCGTCCGGGCCGCTCAGGAACCGGCGGGCACCTCGTACTCGCCGATCAGCTGGGCACGCGCGATCGTGTGGAACCGCAGGTTGAAGCCCACCACGGCGGGAGAGGCGTCCGAGTCCGGACCGAGCTTCTCCCGGTCCACGGCGTACACCGTGAACACGTACCGGTGCGGTCCGTCGCCGGGCGGCGGCGCGGCACCCCCGAAGTCCTTGGTGCCGTAGTCGTTGCGCGCGTGGACCGCGCCCTCGGGCAGCCCCTCGAACGCGCCGCCGCCCGCACCCGCCGGCAGTTCGGTCACCGAGGCCGGGATGTCGAACACCACCCAGTGCCAGAACCCGCTGCCCGTCGGGGCGTCGGGGTCGTAGCAGGTCACGGCGAAGCTCTTGGTCTCCGGCGGGAAGCCCTCCCACCGCAGGTGCGGCGAGGTGTTGCCCGCCGCGTGGACCTGAGCGTCCTTGAGCGTCGCCCCCTCCTCGACGTCCTCGCTCGTCACCGTGAACGACGGCACGGGCGGATGGAAGTCATGGGGGAGCGGCCGCCGCTTGAGCTCGGTCACCTCGGTACCTCCTGATCGTCTGCGTTCGGTGGGACCGAGCCTAGAACCAGTTGCGCCTGCTGCCGACCTCCGACAGCCACTGGTTGAGGTATGCCGCCCAGTCGGTCCCCTGGTGGTCGTTCAGCCCGACCTTGAAGGACCGGAAGGTGTCGCTGCCCTCGCTGAACAGCCCTCCCCTCTTGTCCATCTCCAGCACGACGTCCATCTCCCGCTCGTCGGCCACGAAGCTCAGCTCCACCTGGTTCAGCCCCCGGTACTGCTGCGGCGGGAAGAACTCGATCTCCTGGTAGAACGGCAGCTTCTGCCGGGTGCCCCGGATGTGGCCGCGCTCCATGTCCGCGTTCTTGAAGCGGAAGCCCAGCTGGATGAACGCGTCCAGGATGGCCTTCTGCGCCGGCAGCGGGTGCACGTTGACCGGGTCCAGGTCGCCGGAGTCCACGGCCCGCGCGATCGCCAGCTCGGTGGTCACCCCGATGTCCATCCCGCGCAGCGGCTGCCCGTCGATCATCGTGATCGGCGTCTCCCAGGGGATCTCCAGACCGAACGGCACCGCGTGCACCGCCCCCGCCTGGAGCTCGAAGGCGCCGCCCAGGCGGGACTTCGTGAACTCGATGTCCTGCTTGTACTCCTGGTCGCCGCTCTCCACCTCGACCTTGGCCTGCAGCCCGACCGACAGCCCCTCGATCTGCTGGTTCACGGACCCGCCCTGGATCCGCACCTCACCCTGGACGACACCGCCCGGGACGACGTTGGCCTCGTGCAGCACCGTCTCGACCGAGGCCCCGCCGGCTCCCAGACTCGCGAGCAGCTTCTTGAACGCCATCTCTCTCCCTCTCCGGCGACCCCCGTGGGCCACACCTGATCCGTCGTCCTGCATCGACTCGTGCGCAGGGACCCTGTGATCCCTATGAACGCGATCCGGCCGTGGCCGGTTCCGTGCCCACCCTGGCAAGCGCGGGGCCCGGTGACCACCCCGTGCCACCGCCCGACTCCGTTACTCTGGGACGGCATGATCGCCAGCCCTGACCGTACGCCCCTGCCCCGGAAGTTCTTCGACCGCCCCGTCCTCGAGGTCGCTCCGGACCTCCTGGGCCGGATCCTGGTGCGGACCACCCCCGACGGCCCGATCGCCCTGCGTCTGACCGAGGTCGAGGCCTACGACGGCCCGAACGACCCCGGCTCGCACGCCTACCGGGGGCGCACGGCCCGCAACGACGTGATGTTCGGCCCGCCCGGCCATGTGTACGTCTACTTCACCTACGGCATGTGGTTCTGCATGAACCTGGTGTGCGGTCCCGAGGAGCGGGCGAGCGCGGTCCTGCTCCGCGCCGGCGAGATCGTCGAGGGCGCGGAGCTGGCCCGCACCCGTCGGCTCTCGGCCCGCAACGACAAGGAACTGGCCAAGGGACCGGCCCGCCTGGCCACCGCCCTGGACGTCGACCGCGCCCTCAACGGCACGGACGCCTGCGCCCCCGACGAGACCCCGCTCCGCGTGCTCACCGGCACCCCCGTCCCCCCCGATCAGGTACGCAACGGTCCGCGCACCGGAGTCTCCGGCGACGGGGCCGTCCACCCCTGGCGCTTCTGGATCGCCGACGACCCGACCGTGAGCCCGTACCGGGCCCATGTCCCGAGGCGCCGACGGAGTTGACTCGGCCTTGGAAGACACGTAACGTAGTCCGGGCCTCTTGAACCGGGTACGGCACTCGCCTGCAGCCGGAAGAGGACAACCCACTACTGACGATCAGCCCTCGGCGGGCTCGGATTCTTCATGTCCGCATGTCTGAATTCCGAACCGCAGAACTCGATTATGAATCGAGCGGGGGAATCGGCTAACGTAGTGAATGTCGAAAGGCCGACCGGCGAAAGCCGAAGGCCGACGGCACATCCCGCCGACAGGGAATCGGACCGGAAAGGTCTGGTAGAGTCGGAAACGCAGGACCGAAGGGAAAGCGCCCGGAGGAAAGCCCGCGAGGGCGAGTACGAAGGAAGCGTCCGTTCCTTGAGAACTCAACAGCGTGCCAAAAGTCAACGCCAGATATGTT
>NZ_JBVITR010000013.1:131535-141474 GCF_055574875.1 Streptomyces sp. NPDC034670 | reverse complement strand
TTGGGAGGAGGGGGGGGAGAAACCTCAGGCCGCTTTTCCCCCCCCTTTTGGAGCAGAGCGAGAAACCCCCCCCCCCCCCCGTGGGGGGGGGGGGGGGGTTTCCCCCCCCCCCCCCCCCCCCCCCCCCCACCAAGATCTTCATGAGTCTTCTAGAAGATCTTCACCGATCTTCCGGGGCCCTTCGTCCGGATCGGCTCGGGCCCGCGGGGTCCGGCCCGAGCCGGACGATGGGCCCCGGGGCCCGCCGGACGGCGGCGCGCTACCGCGCCGCCCCCCGCAGCCGCCGCCACGCCCCCGGCGCCGCGCTGATCAGCACGGTCAGCGCGATCGCCGCGACCACGCCCTCCCACGGCTCCCGGAACAGCGAGCCGCCCAGTATCCCGATCAGCTGGTACGTCACCGCCCAGGCCAGGCAGGCCGGCAGGTTGCCGCGGACGAAGCGGCGCACCGGCCACTTCGCGACCAGGCAGGCCAGCATCACCGGCAGGCGCCCGGCCGGCATCAGCCGGGACAGCACCAGCACCGCGACCCCGTGGTCGGCGAGCTTCGCCTGCGCCCGCGCCAGCCGGTCCTCCGGAGCGCGCGCCCGGATCGCCTCCAGCCAGCGGGAGCCGTTGCGCGACCCCATCCCGCGCCGTCCCAGCCAGTACAGCGCCAGGTCCCCGAGGAACGCCGCCAGCGACGCCGTCACGAACACCAGCGCCAGCGAGAACGGCGCCGCCCGGTGGAGGGCCACCACGGCCGCCGAGCTGACCAGCGCCCCCGTGGGCACCACCGGCACCAGCGCCCCGATCAGCACCAGCAGGAACAGCGACGGGTACCCGACCGCCTGCTGGGTGGACTCCGGCACCACGGTCACCGGGACGGCCGCCAGCGCGGCCGGCGCGAACAGGGACGCGCCCAGGGCCTGGCCCAGGGCGGCGGACGGGATCACCACGCGGCCTCCGGGCGCACGCTCTCGCCGTGCCCGAGCCGGTGCACCGCCGCCCCGGGCGCCCGCACGGCGGCCAGCCGCACGAACTCGTCGCCCGGCGCGTGGAACTCGTGCGGGCGCACGGCGTCCATCCCGATCGGCCAGTACGTGCCGTAGTGCACCGGTACCGCACTGCGCGCCCCCAGCAGGGCCAGCGCCTCGGCCGCCCGGCCCGCGTCCAGGTGCCCCGCGCCCAGGTACGGTCCCCAGCCGCCCACCGGGAGCAGCGCCACGTCGACCGGACCGACCTCCTTGGCCATCGTGTCGAACAGCCCGGTGTCCCCGGCGAAGTAGGTCCGGGCCTCGCCCTCCAGGACGTAACCGAGGGCGGGGGAGCGGTGCGGCCCGTACGGCAGCCGCCGCCCGTCGTGCCGCGCGGGAACGGCCCGCACGGTCAGGGAGCCGACCGTCGTCACGTCGCCGGGCGCCACCTCGCTCACGTCGAGGTGCGTGAGCCGGCGCAGCCCCGGTACGGCGCGTGGTGCGCCCCGGGGCACGAGCAGGCGCGTGCCCGGGGCGAGCAGCGCGAGCGAGGGGACGTGCAGATGGTCGGCGTGCAGGTGGGAGACGAGGGCCACGTCCGCGCGCCGGGCCTCGGCCGGGGGCACCGCACCGCGCCGGCGCCGCAGGTGCGCGAGCCGGCGGGCGAACAGGGGGTCGGTGAGCACGCGGGTGTCCGAGTCCTCGACCGTGCACGTGGCGTGACCCCACCAGGTGACCTCCACCGGCACTCCCCAGCCTCCTTCGCGCGCCTCCCCGAAGCCTACGCGCAGGAGTAGGGTCGGCGACGACGACCGGAGGTGAGGGGGCGCCATGGAGCCGGACCGGCCGGTCGGCGTGACGGCGATCGCGAGCCTGACGCCGCTGGAGGAGCTGGAGACCGATCCCTTCCTGGTGGACGCCCGCGGTCAGCACGCCGTGTGCGCCCGCTGGGCCGCCGAGCGCGGCTACGTGGTGACCCGGGAGCTGCTCGCGCGGGGACTGCGCCCCGACCACGCCGCCCTGTGGGAGGGCGTACGGCCCGGCGCCGACGTGTTCGTGGCGCCCAGCCGGCGGGTCCTGGAGCGGGCCCTGTCCTGCGTCGAGGAGTTCGCCGCCCAGTGCGCGCGGCGCGGGGTGCGGGTGGAGACGGTGGGCCACGCCGAACCGTCGTACGACGCGGCGATGAAGGCCCGGGTGCACCGCCGGCTGTCCATGCCGACCGCCGGCTACGACGGCCGCTGAGCCGCGGGCGGCCGGGTGGCCGTGCGGCCGGGGACGGAACGCCCCCTCCGGACGTTGTGACAGGGTGGGACGGGCCGGGGTCCTCCGACCGGGCCGGACCCGGCCCGAACCGGACGAAAGGCCCTGGGGCCGGGACGTGAGGTGTGCTGGGCGTGGGTGGCGGGCGTTGGCGACGGGTCGCCAGTCAGATCGGGCGGAGCGTCACCGTGTGGGCGGTCTCCACGCTCACCATGCTGCTGCTCGCCGGCATCCTGCCGGACTTCCGGCTGCGCTCGGCCGACGGCGACAGCGCCACCGACATCGCGGTCACCGCCGCCCTCGGCGCCGGTGCCTTCGGCCTGCTGTCCGCCCTCGTCTGGCCGCTGCTGGTGCGGCTGCTGCTGCTCGTGCCGGCGCTCGTCCTCGGCCTGCTGGTGTTCTTCCTCAACGGCGCGCTGCTGTGGCTGGCCCTGTACCTGAACCCCGTCGAACGCGGTGCCGCCGCCCCTCAGACCGCGGTCGTGGTGGCCGCCGTGATGTCCGCCGTCGCCTCCGCCACCGGCGGCGCCCTCGCGGTGCGCGACGACGACGCCTACCGCCGCCGCCTCTACCGCCTGGCCGACCGCCGGCGCGGCGCCGGCCCGCCCTGCCCGGACACCCCCGGCACCGTCTTCCTGCAGCTCGACGGCGTCGGCCACGACGTCCTGCTGGACGCCGTCGGCAAGGGCCTGATGCCCACCGTCGCCCGCTGGCTCGGCACCGGCGGCGAGGCCCCGCCCACCCACCGGCTCATCCCCTGGCGCACCGACTGGTCCAGCCAGACCGGCGCCAGCCAGCTCGGCATCCTGCACGGCAGCAACCACGACGTGCCCGCCTTCCGCTGGTACGAGAAGTCCCGCCGCGAGGTGATGGTCTGCAACCGGCCCACCAGCGCCGCCGAGCTCCAGGCCCGCGCCATCGAGTACTCCGGTCACGCCGGGCTGCTCGCCGAGGACGGCGCCAGCCGCGGCAACCTCTTCGGCGGCGGCGCGGGCGAGCAGGCCCTGGTGCTGTCCATCGCCACCCGCCGCCGCGGCTCCGGCTCCCGCTCCCGCGCGGGCTACTTCGCGTACTTCTCCGACCCCGCCAACGCGGTGCGCACCGCCCTGTCCTTCGCCGCCGAGGTCGGCCGGGAGATCGGCCAGTCCACCCGGGCCCGGTTCAGGAAGCAGCGCCCGCGCGTCTCCCGCGGCGGGCTGTACCCGTTCGTCCGGGCCTTCGCCACGGTCGTCGAACGGGACGTCGTCGTCGCCGCCGTGACGGGCGACCTGCTCGCCGGCCGCACCGCCGTCTACGCCGACCTGGTCGCCTACGACGAGGTCGCCCACCACTCGGGGCCGGCGAGCCGGGACGCCGAGAAGGTCCTCCAGCGCCTCGACCGCGCCCTCGCCCTGATCGAGAACGTCGCCGAGCACGCCCCGCGCCCGTACCGGATCGTCGTCCTGTCCGACCACGGGCAGAGCCCCGGCGAGACCTTCCGCTCCCGCTACGGCCTCACCCTCGGCGACCTGGTGCGGGCCGGCTGCGGACTGCCCGTGTCGCGCCGGGCCCGCCGCACCCGCAGCGGCGCGGAGGCCCGCGCGGCCGTCCGGGCGGCCCTGCGCCGGCCGGTCGAGGAGGGGGCCGAGCACTACCGGCCCCCCCGCGGCTCGGAGCCCGTCGTGCTTGCCTCCGGCAACCTCGGCCTGATCTCCTTCCCGGACGTGCTGCACCGGATGACCAAGGAGGAGATCGACGCCCGCCACCCCGCGCTGCTGCCGACCCTCGCCAACCACCCCGGCATCGGTTTCCTGCTGGTGCGCAGCGAGGCCCACGGCGGGGTCGTGCTCGGCGCGCACGGGGCGGAGGTCCCGCTGGCGGAGCTGGACGACGACCCGGGCCCCCTGGCGGTCTTCGGCCCCGGCGCCGCGGACGTCGTGCGCCGCACCCACACGTTCCCGCACACCGCCGACATCATGGTCAACTCCTTCTACGACCCGGCCGACGGCGAGGTCCTCGCCTTCGAGGAGCAGATCGGCTCCCACGGCGGTCTCGGCGGTGCCCAGTCCCGCCCCTTCCTGCTGTCCCCCCGCACGCTGTCCCCGCCGGTCGCCGACGGAGCGGAACTCGCCGGCGCCGAGCAGGTGCACCGCGTGCTGCGGCGCTGGCTGGAGGAGTCGCGGGACACGGGACGGCGCCCGGGGGAGCCGCGCCGGCAGCGTGCGGCCTGACCTCCGGCGGCCCCGGGCACCGGGGATCCGGCCCGGGCCCGCGTCCCCGGTCCCGCGGGGCGCGGCCGGCGTTCACCGCGAGAGGAACCGTCTTCCGGGTGAGCCGGGCCGGAGTGTGATCGGATAGAGCCGGGAACCCGGTGGCCGGGTTCCCGGACCGAGCACGGCCGGACATCGAGCCGGACATTTTCGAAAGGATGCGTCATGGCAACCACGCGCTCCGCACACACCGTTTGGGAAGGCAGTCTGTTCAAGGGCAGCGGGGTCGTCGCCTTCGACTCCTCCGGCAGCATCGCTGAGCAGCCGGTCACCTGGGCGTCGCGCGCCGAGGACGCCAACGGCAAGACCAGCCCGGAGGAGCTGATCGCCGCCGCGCACTCCAGCTGCTTCTCGATGGCCTTCTCCAACATCCTGGACAAGGCCGGCACCCCGCCGACCCGCCTGACGACCTCCGCCGACGTCACCTTCGTGCCCGGTGAGGGCATCACCGGCATCCACCTCACCGTCGAGGGCACCGTCCCCGGCGCGGACGAGGCGGCCTTCCGGGCCGCGGCCGAGGACGCCAAGGTCAACTGCCCGGTCAGCCAGGCCCTGAAGGGCACGGAGATCACCCTGACGGCGAAGCTCGCCTGACCCCGTCGAGCCGCCGCGGGCCGCCCCCTCCGGGCGGCCCGCGGCACGTCCCCCGCCGGGAGCCGACCGCCATGCCGCCCCGCCCCGCCGTCTCCGCCCACCGAGGAGGCTCCGAACGCGCCGCCCCGGCCACCCGGGAGGCGTACGAGGACGCGCTCGCCTCCGGCGCCGAGTACGCCGAGTTCGACGTCCGGCGCACCGCGGACGGCGTCTTCGTGGTCCACCACGACGCCCGGGTGCGCGGCACCGGGCCCCTGCTGTCCACGCTCACCCACGCCGAGCTGAACGCGCGCGCCGGGTACGCCGTGCCCGCCGTGGAGGACGTGATGGCGACGGTGGCCGGGAAGCTCGTCGGGCACCTGGACCTGAAGGAGGCCGGTCACGAGCGGGAGCTGATCGACCGCGCGAGGGCCCTGCTCGGCGAGGACGGCTTCGTGGCCACCAGCCTGGAGGACCGCTCCCTGGCGGTCATCAGCCGCGCCTTCCCCCGGGTGCGCACCGCGCTGTCCCTGGGCCGGGACGGCAGGGAGGTCGGCCGCGGCCGGCTGGTGCCGACCCGGCTGAGCGAACTGCTGCCGATGCGCCGCGTCCGCGCCTGCGGGGCCCGCGGGGTCGCCGTGCACCACCGCCTGGCCCGCGCCACGGTCCTCCGCGAGGCGGCCCGGAGCGGGCTGTTCACCATGGTGTGGACGGTCAACCAGGACGCGGCGCTGCGCGGCTTCCTCACCGACCCGCGGGTGGACGTGCTGGTCACCGACCGCCCGCGGCGCGCCGTGGAACTGCGCGCCGCCCCTCCCGCCGGGCCCGACCGCGCCCGCCGCTTCCGCCGCCCGACCGGTTGACAAGCACCCACTCAACCTATTGACAACGGCCCGCTCAAGTTTTGTGCTGGAAGTCGGAAGAGCGCCCCCGGCGGAACGGCGGAAGGGGACAGCGATGGGACGTGCGGTCGGAATCGATCTGGGAACCACGAACTCGGTGGTGGCCGTGCTGGAGGGCGGTGAGCCCACCGTGATCGCCAACGCGGAGGGCGCGCGGACCACCCCCTCGGTCGTGGCCTTCGCCAAGAACGGCGAGGTGCTGGTCGGCGAGGTCGCCAAGCGGCAGGCGGTGACGAACGTCGACCGCACCGCCCGCTCGGTCAAGCGCCACATGGGCGACCCGCACTGGCGCTTCCCGGAGCAGGGTTCGGTGGACGGCACCCGCTACCGGGCGCAGGAACTGTCCGCCCGGGTCCTGCAGAAACTGAAGCGGGACGCGGAGTCCTACCTCGGCGAGGACGTCACCGACGCGGTGATCACCGTGCCGGCGTACTTCGACGACGCCCAGCGGCAGGCCACCAAGGAGGCCGGGGAGGTCGCCGGCCTGAAGGTCCTCAGGATCATCAACGAGCCCACGGCCGCCGCCCTGGCCTACGGCCTGGACAAGGAGAACGACCAGACCGTCCTCGTCTTCGACCTGGGCGGCGGCACCTTCGACGTGTCGCTGCTGGAGATGGGCGAGGGCGTCATCGAGGTGAAGGCCACCAACGGCGACACCCGCCTCGGCGGCGACGACTGGGACCAGCGCCTCGTCGAGTACCTCGCCAAGCGCTTCAAGGGCGGGCACGGCGTCGACCTGCTGCAGGACAGGATGGCGGTGCAGCGGCTGCGGGAGGCCGCCGAGAAGGCCAAGATCGAACTGTCCTCCTCGTCGGAGACCACGATCAACCTCCCCTACATCACGGCCTCCGCCGAGGGCCCCCTGCACCTCGACGAGAAGCTCACCCGCGCCCAGTTCCAGGAGCTCACCGAGGACCTGCTGGAGCGCTGCAGGAAACCCTTCCACCAGGCCGTCAAGGACGCGGGCGTGGAGCTCTCCGCCGTCGACCACGTCATCCTCGTCGGCGGCTCCACCCGGATGCCCGCCGTCACCGACCTGGTCCGCGACCTCACCGGCAAGGACCCGCACAAGGGCGTCAACCCCGACGAGGTCGTCGCCCTCGGCGCGGCCCTGCAGGCGGGCGTCCTGCGCGGCGACGTGAAGGACGTCCTGCTGCTCGACGTCACCCCGCTGTCCCTCGGCATCGAGACCAAGGGCGGCATCATGACCAAGCTGATCGAACGCAACACGACCATCCCCACCCGGCGTTCGGAGATCTTCACCACCGCCACCGACAACCAGCCCTCGGTCGGCATCCAGGTCTACCAGGGCGAACGCGAGATCGCCGCCTACAACAAGAAGCTCGGCGTCTTCGACCTCACCGGCCTGCCGCCCGCCCCGCGCGGCGTGCCGCAGATCGAGGTGGCCTTCGACATCGACGCCAACGGGATCATGCACGTCTCCGCCAAGGACCTCGCCACCGGCCGCGAGCAGAAGATGACCGTCACCGGCGGCTCGGCGCTGCCCAAGGACGACATCGACCGCATGATGCGCGAGGCCGAGCAGCACGCCGAGGAGGACCGCAGGCGCCGCGAGGCCGCCGAGACCCGCAACCAGGCCGAACAGCTCGTCTACCAGACCGAGAAGTTCCTGCGGGAGAACGAGGCGGTGGTCCCCGGCGACACCAGGTCCGAGGTCGAGTCGGCGGTCTCGGAGCTGAAGCGGCTCCTGGAGCAGCAGTCCCCCGAGACGGCCGACCTGCGCGCCGGCGTCGAGAAGCTCGCCGCGGTCAGCCAGAAGATGGGCCAGGCGATGTACGAGCGGAACCGGCAGACCCCCACGGAGGGCGCCGAACAGCACACCTCGCCGCAGGAGGAGGAGGGCGTCGTCGACGCGGAGATCGTCGACGACGACAAGGACTCCGGGGAGCACCGCAGCGGCACGGCCTGACGGGCGGCCGCCCTCCGCGCGGGCGCGTCCGGGGGCGGACCGGGCGCGCCAGCCGGGTCACGGCTTGCGGGCGACGCCCGCGTAGACCGGCACGATCCCCTCCGCCTGGGCCGCCACGTCCTCCGCCTCCGGACGCCAGCCGTGCACCGGGATCACCCCCGGGCCCAGCAGCTCCAGCCCGGCGAAGAAGCGGGAGAACTCCGCCAGCGAGCGCGGGTGGAAGGGCGTGCCGCCGCTCCGGAAGAGTTCCGCCGCCCGCTCGACGGCCGCCGGGTTCAGGTCCGGGGTGACCTGGGACAGGATCAGGTGGCTGCCCGGCGCGAGCGCGGCGACGTACCGCCCCAGCAGGCCGTACACGTCGTCGCCTCCGGGGTCGTCGTCCAGGTAGTGGGTCAGCGCGACCAGCGACAGCGCCACGGGCCGGCCCAGGTCCAGCGACTCGCCGGCCCGGCGCAGCACCGTGTCCACGTCCCGGACGTCGGCGTGCACGTACTCCGTGGCGCCCTCGGCGGTGCCGTGCAGCAGCGCCTCGGCGTGCCGCAGCACGATCGGGTCGTTGTCCGCGTACACCACCCGCGACTCGGGTGCGACGCCCTGCGCCACCTGGTGCAGATTGGGCTCCGTGGGGATGCCGGTGCCGATGTCCAGGAACTGGCGCACTCCCGCCTCGGCGACGGTCCGCACGGCCCGGTGCATGAACCGGCGGTTGGCGCGCGCCCCGCGCACCGCCGTGTCGTCCGCCGCGAGGATCCTCCGCGCCAGCTCCTCGTCCACCGGGTAGTTGTCCTTGCCGCCGAGCCACCAGTCGTAGACGCGGGCCGGGTGCGGCCGGCCGGTGTCGACAGGGGTGCGCGCGGCGTCGGATCCGGTCATGCGCCGTCTTCTCCTCGGGGGTCGAAGGCTCGCCGTACTCGATGGTGCGCAGGGGAGGACGCCGTGCCCGGCGCCCGGGTTGCCCCGCGGCGGCACCCCGCTCAGTGGCTCTCCCGCCACCGCCGCAGCAGTTCCTCCGTGCGCCGGGCCGGGGCGGCCCGCGCCGTCATGTGGTCCAGGACCTCCAGGTGCGCCGAGACCTCCTCGCGGGAGTCCAGGTACAGGGCGCCGGTCAGGTACTCGGTGAACACCATGTCCGGCAGCTCCGGCTCGGCGAACCGGAACAGCGAGAACGGCACGTGGGTGCCCGGATGCGGCCCGTCGGCGAACTCGGCGACCTGGAGCGTGATCCGGTCCCGCGCGGACCACTCCAGGAGCTTGTCGAGCTGGTCGCGCATCACCCGGCCGTCGGCGCTCACCGGGCGCCGCAGCGCCGTCTCCTCCACGACCACCCAGAGGTGGGGCGGGTCCTCGCGCTCCAGGAGCCGCTGGCGCTCCATGCGCAGCGCCACGTGCCGTTCGACCGCCGCGGGTCCGGCGGTCCCGATCGTCCCGGCGTCCAGGACGGCCCGCGCGTACTCCTCGGTCTGCAGCAGTCCCGGGACGAAGTGCGGCTCGTAGGAGCGGATGATCCGGGCCGCCCCCTCCAGGCTCACGTACAGGCTGAACCACTCCGGCAGCACGTCGTGGTACCGCTGCCACCAGCCCGGCCGGTTCGCCTCCTCCACGAGCTCGACGAACGCCTCCGCCTCGCTCCCGGGCACCCCGTACGCGGCCAGCAGGACCTGGACGTACGGGACCTTCAGCGCGACCTCGGCGGTCTCCATCCGCCGGACGGTCGCGGGTGCCACGCGCAGGACCCGGGCGGCCTCCTCGCGTCCGAGGCCCGCGGCCTCCCGCAACTCCCGCAGCCGCCTTCCCAGCACCACCTGGCCCACGGTGGGTGCGGCCCGCCGCTCACTCAACGCCACGCCTCCCCGACGTGCCCCGCCCTCCGGGCAGTCTGCCACGTCCCCCGGTTCCCCTCGACCCCCCGTGCGGGGCGGTCCCGGTCCGGCGGGGGCGGGCCCGGGACCGCCCCGCATGACCCCGCGGGTAATCGACCGGGCCCGGTTCCCGGGGCGAGGGTGGGGGCACCGGGGTGTGGGGGCGGGCCCCCCTCCTCCAAAAACCCCACATACACCGCCCCCCCAACCC
>NZ_JBVITR010000013.1:113270-131525 GCF_055574875.1 Streptomyces sp. NPDC034670 | reverse complement strand
TGGGGGTGCGTCCCTTTCCCCTCCCCACGTCCCCTCGTGGTCACCTGCGTGTCCCTTTTCCCGGGGGCAGGGGTGGTCCCACCGGTTTCTTGCCCCCCCCCCCCCCCCCCGGACCCCGGCACCGACCGCCGCGACCGATCCCACCGGAGGGTGACCCGTCATGTCCGCGACCCTGTCCGCCGTACTCGCCCGGACCGCGCGGCCGCACGCCGCGCTGCGCCGGCTCCTGGTCCTCGACGCCGTGGTGACCGGCGCCAACGCGCTCGCCTACCTGGCCCTCCCCGGCCCGCTCGGACGCTTCCTCGGCGTCGGCCCCGGCCTGCTCCTCGGGCTCGGCGCGTTCCTCGCGGTGTACGCGGCCGGCGTCGGCCTGGTGGCCTCCCGGCCGCACCCGCCGGCCCTCGGCGCGCGGATCGTCGTCGAGACCAACCTCGCCTGGACGGCGGTGAGCCTCGCCGCTCTCGCGCTCTGGCTCACCCCGACCGCGGCGGGCGCGGTCTGGACGGTCCTCCAGGCCCTCACCGTGGCCGGCTTCGCCCTGCTCCAGCACATGGCGCTGAGGAGCCGTCAGGAAAGCCAGCCCTGAAGGTACTTGGCCGTCGCCGGGTCCGCCGGGAGCAGCGTCTCCACGGCCAGCTCGGCGACGGTCACGTCCATGGGGGTGTTGAACGTGGAGATCGAGGACACGAACGACAGCGTCCGGCCCTCGTGCTCGATCAGCATCGGCAGCGCGAAGTACGCCACCGGCTCCTCCGCGTTCCACGCGCCGTCCCCGCCGGCCTCCGGCACCGGGAACGCCGCCACCTCCTCGTACAGCGCCCGCAGCGGGGCGGAGCGGCGCAGCGCGATCTGCCGCTCCATCTGCTCCAGCAGGTGCCCGCGCCACTGGCGCAGGTTCCGGATGCGCGGCGCGAGCCCCTGCGGGTGCAGGGTGAGCCGCACCGCGTTCAGCGGCGGTTCCAGCAGCGACTCGGGGACCCCGTCGAACAGCGCCGTGACCCCCCGGTTGGCCGCCACGACGTCGTACACCGCGTCCACCACCAGCGCCGGATACGGCTCGAAGCCCCCGATCAGCCGCTCGATGCCGTCCCGCAGCACCCCCAGCGTCGGGTCGTCCAGCGGGGTGTGCGGGAACCGGGGCGCGTAACCCGCCGCCAGCAGCAGCGCGTTGCGCTCCCGCACCGGGACGTCCAGGTGCTCGGCCAGCCGCAGCACCATCTCCTCGCTGGGCCGGGAACGGCCGGTCTCGACGAAGCTGATGTGCCGGGCGGAGGAGTCGGCGCGCAGGGCCAGCTCCAGCTGGCTGACCCGCCGCTGTTCCCGCCAGGCCCGCAGCAGCGGGCCCACGCCCTCGGCGGCGGAAGCGGTACCGGAAGGGGCAGTGGTCATGCCCGGACGGTAGCCGAGAAGCGGCCGTCGTGGGGAGCCGCGCCCGCCGGCCGGGCCGCCGGGGCCCTCCTGTGGCAGCCTGAGGGACGAGCCCCCGTGCGGGAGCGACGAGGAGACCGAACCGGCGAAGGAGCGCAGCCCATGCCCGTCGAACCGCTGTCGCAGAAGGAGATCGAGGACCGGCTGGCCGGGCTGCCGGGCTGGTCGCTCGAGGGGGACCGCCTCACCCGCTCCTACCGGCTGGGGTCGCACCTCGCGGCGACGGCGATGGTCGTCCACATCGCCCGGGTGCAGGAGGAACTCGACCACCATTCCGACCTCACCCTCGGCTACCGCACCGTGTCGCTGTCGGTGCACACCCACTGCGCGGGCGGCGTCGTCACCGAGAAGGACATCGAGCTCGCCCGCAGGGTGGAGGACCTGGCCCCCGGCCACGGTGCACACTGAGGCGCGTGCTGGACTACGACGAGGAAGCGGCACACTACGACACCCTGCGCGGCGGTGAGCCGCGCGCCGCCGCCGCCGCGGCGGCCGTGCTGGGGCTGGTGCCGGAGCGGGCCCGGAACCTGCTGGACGTGGCCTGCGGCACCGGCATCGTGACCCGGCGGTTCGCCGCCCGCGACGGCCTGCGGGTGACCGGCGCCGACCTCTCCCCGGCGATGGCCCGCCGGGCCGCCGCCCGCCTGCCCGGCGCGGTGGTCCGCGCCGACAGCCGCCGGCTGCCGTTCGCCGACGCCCGGTTCGACGCCGTGGTCAGCGTGTGGCTGCTGCACCTGCTGTCCGGCCCCGGGGACGTGCGGGCCGCCGTCGGCGAGTGCGCCCGCGTCCTGCGGCCCGGCGGGGTCTACGTCACCACCGTCGACAAGGGCGCCTCCCACAACGTGGGCAGCGACATCGACGCGGTGCTCGCCGCCCGTCCGCCGAGTCCGGCGCCCGACGCCGCCGCCGACGTCGAGGCCTGCGCCGCCGGGCACGGACTGGTCCCGGCCGGGCAGGCCCGCTTCCGGGGGCACGGGCAGGGCCGCAGCCCCCGCCGCACCATCGCCGACCTGCGCCGCGGCTGGTTCGTCACCCTGCCGCCCGGCGAACCGGCCGCCGAGCGCTTCGCGGCCCGCCTGGCGCGCCTCCCCGACCAGGAACGCCCCCGCCCCGACCCGGTGTTCACCCTCAGGGCCTTCCGCAAGCCGCTGTAGCGGCAACCCGCGGCAACCCGCCGGCGATCAGCGGCAACCCGCGGCGCCCCGGCGGCGACCGGGAGACGGAACCCGTCCGTCCTCCCAGGAAGGCCCGCCCCGTGAAGCACCCCCGCAGGCACCGCAGACGCCGTGTCCTCCTCCCCGCCGCGCTCGCCGTGGCGACGCTGGCCGGCACCGGCCTGACCGCGCTGTCCGACGACCCCGCGCAGGCCGCCGCCGCCCCGCGACAGGTCGAGAAGCTCGACCGCGGCGTCGTCAGCGTCCACACCGGCAGCGGCAACCTGGTCGGCTGGCGCTGGCTCGGCACCGACCCGGACGACGTCGCCTTCAACGTCTACCGGGCCGGCACCAAGGTCAACTCCGCCCCGATCACCCGCTCCACCACCTTCTTCCACTCCGGCGCCCCCGCCCACGCCGACTACACGGTCCGCGCGGTCGTCAACGGCACCGAGCAGGGCGACTCGGTGCACGCCGTCCAGTTCCGCACCGGCTACAAGGACGTCCCCCTGTCCCCGCCGGCCGGCGGCACCACCCCCGACGGCGTCTCCTACACCTACGAGGCCAACGACGCCTCGGTCGGCGACCTCGACGGCGACGGCGCCCTCGAGTTCGTCCTGAAGTGGCAGCCCACCAACGCCAAGGACAACTCGCAGTCCGGCCACACCGGCAACACGATCGTCGACGGCATCGAACTCGACGGCACCCGGCTGTGGCGCATCGACCTCGGCCGCAACATCCGCTCCGGCGCCCACTACACCCAGTTCCAGGTCTACGACTACGACGGCGACGGCAGGGCCGAGGTGGCCATGAAGACCGCCGACGGCACCAGGGACGGCACCGGCGCCGTCATCGGCAGCTCCTCGGCGGACCACCGCAACTCCTCGGGCTACGTGCTGTCCGGCCCCGAGTACCTGACCATGTTCGACGGGCGGACCGGCAGGGCGATGGGCACCGTCGACTACACCCCGGCCCGCGGCACCGTCTCCTCCTGGGGCGACTCCTACGGCAACCGCGTCGACCGCTTCCTCGCCGGCACCGCCTACCTGGACGGCGCCCGCCCCTCCCTGATCATGGCCCGCGGCTACTACACCCGTACCGTGATCGCGGCCTGGGACTGGCGGAACGGGGCCTTCACCCGCCGCTGGACCTTCGACACCGACTCCTCCGCCAACAAGGGCAGGGGCTACGACGGCCAGGGCTCCCACAGCCTCTCCGTCGGGGACGTCGACCGCGACGGCCGGGACGAGATCGTCTACGGCTCGATGGCCGTCGACGACGACGGCAGGGGCCTGTGGACGACGAGGACCGGCCACGGCGACGCCCAGCACCTCGGCGACCTCGACCCGTCGACCCCGGGCCTGGAGTACTACAAGGTCTCCGAGTCCACCGGCCAGCCCGCCGCCCTCTCCATCGACCCCGCCGGCGGCACGGTCCGCTGGAAGCTCGCCGCCTGCTGCGACAACGGCCGGGGCGTCGCCGCGGACATCTGGCCGGGCAACGCCGGCCCGGAGATGTGGTCCTCCTCCGACGGCTCCGTGCGCGACGAGGGCGGCGCGGCCAAGGGCCGCAAGCCGTCCTCCGCCAACTTCCTCCTCTGGTGGGACGGCGACCCCGTGCGCGAACTCCTCGACGGCACCCGCGTCGACAAGTACGGCCCGTCCTCCGACACCCGCCTGCTGACCGGCTCCGGCGTCTCCTCCAACAACGGCACCAAGGCCACGCCCGTGCTGTCCGGCGACATCCTGGGCGACTGGCGCGAGGAGGTCGTCTGGCGCACCGCTGACAACAAGGCCCTGCGCATCCACTCCACCCCGCACGACACGGACCGCCGCATCACCACCCTCCTCCACGACACCCTCTACCGCACGTCCCTGGCCTGGCAGAACAGCGGGTACAACCAGCCCCCGCACACCGGCTTCTTCCTCGGCGACGGCATGCCGACGCCGCCGCGGCCGGCGGTGGCCACGCCCTGAGGGACGGCGGGCCGGACACGGCCCGGTCCGCCGCAGCCTCCTCCTCCGGCCCCGGCATCCCGTCCCCACGACCGGTCCGGCGAGCCGGGACGACCGGGAGGACACCGCCTAGGACAGCTGACGGACCCCGTCCGGGCGATCGGGCCGGGCCGGGGCGTAAGGCGGCGGCTTCCCGGTGTCCAGGACCGGCGGACGGGGCATCCTCGTGTCCGTCGTCCCCGCCGGACGGCCGGACCGCGGCGCGCGGGCCCGGGGAGGGGCGTCACCGCTCCCGGCGCCCGGGCGGCCCGGGCGGTCCCGGCGGACGACCGGAACGACCGGGGGAGTCATGTGAACGCCTCAGAGGCGAGGGCGCTGCTGGACCGGCAGCGGTACGCGGAACTGGTGGGAGCGATCGGGGGGATCGCGCACCGGCAGGGCCCGGACGGCGGGGACGAGGAGGTGTGGACGCTCCTGCTCCGGTGCCGGCTGGAGCAGGGGCTGATCCGCGAGGCGGGCGCCCTGGTCGACGGTGCGCGGGGACGGTTCGCCCCGGACGGTGTCGCCGGCCTGTGGAGCCGCCTGGCCGAGATCCACAGGAGCCGGGCGGCGCTCACCCCCCGGGCGCTGGACGCGTTCATCGCGCGCTGCGAGCGGATCGCCGCCCGCGGGCCCTCGGCACCGGGCCTGCTGGCCGGCGATCTCCGCGCGCAGGGCCTGGCCCTGCGCTTCCTGCTCTCGGGCCAGGAGCCCGGCCGGCGCGCGGCCGTGGCCGACGCGTGGGAGGCCGCGGCGGCCGCCCACCTCGACGCCGGTGCGCCCGGTGACGCCGACCGGGCGGTACGGCGGGCCGCGGCGTTCCTGCGCGGGAACCCGGGAGCGGATCCGGACCGGGCACGTGGTCTGCTGGTGGCCGCCCGGGAAGCGGCGCAGCGGCGGGGTGACGCCCTGTCCGCCGCCGAGTCGGCGTTCGCGCTGGCGGAACTGGACCTCGAGGTCTGGTTCGCCACCGACTTCGGCCGGCCGCGGGGGCGGGACTCCGGACCGCTCGTGGCCGCGCTCGAGGACGCGGCGGCACGGATCACCGCGGCCGGCGGCCGCCTCGGTGAACCACGGGCGCACCTGGCCCTGGGGCAACTGTGCCTGAACCACGGGGTGCCCGACGGAGTCGCCCTCACCGAGAAGGCCGCGGACGGCTTCCGGCGGGCGCAGGTGCCGGCCCAGGAACTGAGCGCATGGCAGGCGCTGTCCCTGTGGCACGTCCACCACGGCGACGCGGCGGCGCGGAAGAACGCCGACCGGGAGGCGGCCGGCCTGACCCGCCTCATCGGGCATCCCCTCGCCGAGGACGCACGGACGATCGGTGAGGCGGACACCGCCCTCCGCGCCGCCGACCGCGGGCGCGCCGACCTGCTCACCGTACGGCGGGGGCCCGCGGACGAGGGGGAGTTCGCCGGGCAGGCGGTCGTGCGCGCGTCGGTGCTCTCGTCGATGGGGCTCAAGGACGAGGCCGTGCTGCTGCTGCGCGGGGTCGACCGTGAACTGCGGGACCGGCCGGCGCCGGCCGGTCTGCTGCCCGAGGTGTCGCTCTCGCTGGCCGCCCTGCTGGCCGGTTCCGACGCACCGGCGGCCTGCGCCCAGCTGGACCGAGGCGCCGCCGCGGCCCGCCGGCTGGGTCTTCCCGTGGACGAGGCACGCTGCCTGGCCCTCAAGGCCTGGGTGGCGGTACTGGCTCGCAGACGCGGAGGGACCGCGGTCCCGTCCCCCGAGGAGACGGTCGCCCTCTTCGGGACGGCCACGGCGCTGCTGGAGCCCCTGACCTCCCTGGACGCCCGTGTCCACCTGGTGTCGGTGCACCAGCAGCGCGGGCAGGCGGCCTTCTTCACCCAGGACTGGGAGGAGTGCGGGGCGTCGTTGGGCCGGGCCGAGGAGGTGTGCCGGACCTTCGGCCTGGGCCCCCAACTGGCCTTCACCCTCAGCTACCAGGCCCTGGTGCTGATCGACAGGGCCCGCCACGGCGGCGGGGCCGCGCTGTACGAGGACGCCGACCGGCGCCTCGCCGAGGTGCAGGGTCTGCTGGCCGCCGCGGGCCTGCGCCCGGAGATCTGGCGGGTCCTGTTCCACCGCGGCATCTGCGCCCTGGAGACGGGCGACCGCTACGCGCCCGCCGCACGGGACCGCGCCCGCCACTGGTCCCGGGCGGACACCCTGCTGGACGAGGCCGCCCGGGAACTCGACCGGCTGCGGGCGACGGCGGCGACCGCGGACACGACCGCGCTGCGGACCCAGCACGTGCGCATCGCCCTGGCCGGCAACGCCTCGGAGGTCTACCGCCTCGGCTTCGAGCTGCACTGGTACCGCAGGGCCGACGCGGCCCGGGCCCTGGAGTGGCTCGAGCGGGCCAAGTCCCGGGCCCTGCTGGACGGACTCGGCGAACTCACCCCCGCCGGGTCCGTCCTGGGGCGGGTGCCCGAACTCGCACGGGAACAGGAGCTGCGGAAGCGGCCGGCGGACACCGACGAGGAGGAACTGGCCCTGCGCCGGGAGATCGACGGGCTCCTCGCCACCATGCGCACGGGCCCGATGGCCGGATACGCACGCGCCAGGTCCGTCGAACCGCCGGCCCACGAGGAACTGCGGGCCGCACTCGAGAGGGAGAGGGAGCACACCGGCGGACGGCGGATCGTCGTGGCCGAGTACCGGTGCGGGCCGCGGGAGATCCTGCTGTTCGGCCTGCGCGCCGACTGGCCCGAGCCGCGGGTGGAGACCGTCGGGACCGACCCCGCGCGGCTGTCCCGCTACGCCGGCCAGTACTTCCGCCGCCCCGGCGGAGTGCGCCTGATGATGCAGGACCTCGCCGACGGAGGGGAGCGCGACTGGCACTCCTTCTCCTCCCTCGTCGCCCCGCTGGCCGACTGGGCCTCGCCCGGGGACATCCTGTACCTCGTACCGCACGGAGTCCTCCACGACCTGCCGCTGCACACGCTCCCCGTCGGGGGCGAGCCGCTGCTGCTGCGCAATCCGGTGTGCTACAGCCCGAGCAGCGCCGTGCTGCTCGACCTCCTGAACCGGACAGGGCGGGGGAAGCCGGCCCGCGCCGGGGCACGCGCGGTCTTCGGTGACTCGCGGTCCAACCTCCCGAGGTCGGCCGACGAGGCCGGCGCCGTGGCCCGGCTCCTCTCGGTCCGGGAGGAGCTGGGGGCCGAGGTGACGACGGCGCGCGTCCTGGACGCGCTCGACCGGTGCGCCCTGGTGCACCTGGCGGGGCACGGACACCTCTCGACCGGGGACGGCTTCGAACGGGGCATGGACACGGCCGACGGCGTCCTGCACGCCTCCGACCTCGTGGGCCGTCGTGTCGGGGCCGGTGCCGTGGTGCTCAGCGGCTGCGAGACCGGTGTGAACGAGCAGCGCGACGGCGACGAACCGGTGGGCCTCGCGCACGCCCTGTTCCTGGGCGGGTGCAGGTCGGTCGTGGTGAGCCAGTGGAAGGTGGCGGACACGTCCGCGGCCACGCTGCTCACCGCGTTCCACCGGGAGCTGGCGCAGGACTTCGGCTGCGCGGACGCGCTCCACCACGCCGCACGGGCCGTGGCGGGCACGCCACCGCACCGCGGGCACTTCTACCACTGGGGCGCGTTCGTGGCCGTCGGTGACTGGAGATGAAGGAGGAACGGGTGGGGAACGGACAGGACGCGGGCACCGGACAGGACGCGGGGAACGGACGGGACGCGGGGACCGGCGAGCACGTCGTCGACCACGCCATGGACATCGACGAAGCGGCGCTGGAGGAACGCGCCGAGCCGGCCGCCGTGGACCGGACGGTCGGGCTGCTGGCACGGGAGAACAGGTTCGCCCTGCGCACCGGACCCGTCTCCTGGAACCCGCTCGGCGACGGCCGGGGGACCGCGGTCGACATCCCGCTGCGGTGCGTCGCCCACCGGCACCCGGAGTGCCGGCTGCGCTGGGTGAGGGTGAGCGTGGACGTCTCCGGCAGCGACGGCACGGTCCTCGACCTCAGCCCCAGGGACGAGGTGGCCACCGAACCGGTCAGGGTGGTCACCCGCTACGGCGGTGGCCTGTCCCTCCAGATCGAGACCGTCCCCCTGGGACCGGAGGTCACCGCCGAACGGGCCAGGGAGCAGGACGTGTTCTTCCCCCGGCTCACTTCCTCCGGCCCTCTGTTCGCCGCGGCCTGGTGGGACTTCCTGCAGGTCGGGGAGGCCCCCCTGCACGTCGACCGCACCCTGCGCCTCCTGGTGGGCCTGCCCGGCGGCGCCACGCGGGCCCACCTCCACACCACCCTGCGCGCGGGCGTCTCCGTCCAGGGCGCCCTCGGTACCGTGCCGCTCGTCGGCCGCCGGAGGGTGAGGCTGGACGCCCGGGGCACCTTCGAGAACCTGTAGCGGCACCACCGGGCCCGTCGTCGTCCGCCCGTACCCGGTACGGGCGGACCCGGGGGCCCGGGGCACCGCCCCGGTGGGCCGGCCGTCGTCGGAGGGGGCGCCCGCACCGCAGGCCGGCGCCCCCGGCGGGCGGCGCGCCCCCTCCGACGGGGTCAGCGCACCGCGCAGTCCTGCCCGCCCAGCCTGAAGGCCGTCGGTTCCGTGTTCGCCGCCGAGCGGCTCGCGGTGAAGCCGAAGCCGACCGACGAGCCCGCCGCGACGGTGCCGTTCCAGTCGGTGCTGCGCACCGTCACCGCCGGACCCGACTGGGTGTGGGCCGCGTTCCAGAGCTGGGAGATGCGCTGCCCGTCCGCGAAGGACCAGTTCAGGTCCCAGCCGTCCCAGGCGCTCCTTCCCGTGTTGGTCACCCGCACCTCGGCCTGGAAGCCGCCGGGCCACTGGTGGGTGACCGCGTACGTCACCTCGCAGGCCCCCGCGGGCTCCGGGTCCGGACCCGGGCCGCCGTCGTCCCCGCCCCCGGGGGCCGAGGTGTCGCCGTAGACGACGCCGCGTCCGTTGGTCGCCACGTAGACCCGGCCGTAGACCCGCGGGTCACCGGTGATCGCCGCGCCGGTCCAGCCCCACTGGTGGGCGTCGTCGTTGACGCGGGTCCAGCTCGCGCCGCGGTCCGTCGAGCGGAAGATGCCGCGCACCCCGCCGATCTTCGCGCTGGTGTAGAGGGTCTGGTACGACGCCCCGGGCGCCGCCTTGCCGAAGCCGACGGTGTCGGCCTCCTCGACGTTCCCCAGCCGGGTGAAGGTCGCCCCGGCGTCCGTGGAGTGCCACAGGCCGTACGCCCCGTCGCTCGATCCGCCCGCCAGCCAGATGTCGCCCCGCACGCCCGGCAGCGCCTTGAACCGCACGCCGCCGCCGTCGGGCAGGCCGGTCGCCGCCGAGGCCCTGAACGTCGCGCCGCCGTCCGTACTGACGTAGAACTTCCCGGACTTGAAGCCGTAGAAGGTCTTCGGGTCCACCCGGTCGGACTCCACGACCGCCCCGTCCGGGATGCCGGACGACGCCGACCAGGAGGTGCCGAACCCGGTGGTGTGGTGGACGCCGGCGCCTTCCGGGCTCCACACGAACCGGCTGCCGTCGGCCGCCGCCGCGACCGTCCCCCCGCCGCTCACGCCCGAAGGGTCCGTCCCCGGGAACCAGTGGGCGCCGTTGTCCGTCGAGAACGCGATGTGCGGGCCGGAGTCCAGGTTGCCGGCCCGGACCACGGTGTCCGGGTCCGACTCGGCGAAGTCCAGGCTCGTCGTCGAGGTGAAGTTCGGCTGCGTGAACATCATCGACGGGACCTTCGTCAGGTCCGTGTGCCGGAAGCCGCCGACGTCGCCGAGTGCGCTGAGCAGCGGCGCGCCCGACGGGGGAGAGGCGAGGTCGTTGACGGCCGTCTCCTCCAGGCCGCGCACCACGGGCGTGAGGGTGAACTTCGTGCCGGCGTCCCAGTTCGTGAGGTTCTCGGTGCCGTAGATTGTCGCGCCCGTGCCGTACATCATGCGGTCCGAGTCGAAGGGGTCGATCTCCATCGCCTCGGTCATCCAGCCGAGTTTCGGGGTCTGTTCGGGCGGGGACGGGTCGGCGCCCCAGGTGAGCCAGGGCACGGACGAGACGTCCATGGTGTAGCGGTTCTCGCGGTTCGGGTACGACGTGTAGTCCCACGCCTTCGTCCAGGTCGCGCCGCTGTCCGTGGAGCGGAAGATCTGGGTGTCCGGCCACCAGGAGCTGTACGCCGTCGCCATCACCGTGCCCGGCTTCTGCCGGTCCACGGTCAGCCCGCTGAAGCCGTAGTGGGTGTCGGCCTCCGGGACGGGACTGATGTCCGTCCAGGCGCCGGTCGCCGTCGCGTACCGGTACAGGCGGCCCTTGCCGCCGTCGTACGGGCCGCCGGTGTCGCTGTAGGCGAGGTAGAGGTGGCCGTCGCGGGCGTCGAGGACGCCCTTGTGGGCGAGGTACCCCGTCGGCTGCCCGGGCAGCCGTTCCCAGGTCGCGCCCGCGTCCGTGGACCGGTAGACGGCGTTGTCCTTGTCGGCGACCCCGACGTAGACCGTCCTGGTCGCGCTGCCCGGCGTCCCCGTCGACTCGTCGAAGGTGACCCAGACGACGCCCTGGTTGTCGCTGCCGTACCCGGAGGTGTCACCCGGGTCCTGGACGTAGTTCCCGGGGTTGGGGAAGTCCGTCACCTGCGACCAGTTCGCCCCCGAGTCGGTCGACCGCCACAGCCCCCTGCCGCTGGGCGCGCCCAGGTACAGCACGCTGTTGCGGTTCGGGTCGACGGCCAGGCGTTCCCCCATGCCCCGGCCCGGCATGTTCCCGCCCAGCTTGAACGGCAGGTCGGCCTTCCGCCAGCTCGCGCCCCGGTCGGCGGAGCGCAGCACCGCGCCGTTCCCCGGGTCCCAGTCGTTGGTGTACGTGCCGACCGCCGCGTACACCCGGTCCGGGTCGACCGGGTCGGAGGCGAGGCTCACCACGCCGGTGTGCCCCCAGTCGTCCCAGCCCACCGAGTCCAGCAGCGGGGTCCAGGTCTTCGTCGCCTCCTGCCAGCGGTAGGCGCCGCCGATGTCGGTGCGCGCGTAGGCCAGGTTCCGCTCGCTGCGGTTGAAGACGATGCCGGGCACGAAGCCGCCGCCGTCGATGCGGGCGTTCTTCCAGGTGTAGGTGTCGGCGGCGGGGGCGGCGGCCGGCTCCGGGCCGCCGTCGCCGGCCGCGAGGGCGGGCGGGCCGGCCGCGAGCAGGCCGGCCGCCAGCGCCAGCACGGCCGTGAGGACACGGGTTCTTCGCACGGTGCGTTCCTTCCGCGGGGTGGGGAGGGGAGGGGGGTGGGAGCGCGCGAGGGCCGGGGGGTCCCCCGTGCGCGAGGGGACCGCCCGGCCGTGGTGGCCCCGGCGTCAGGTACCGGGGCCGTACGCGGAGCGCCGGCGGGGGCTATTCGAGCAGCTCCGCGTACGCGCCCAGGGCCAGGGCGATGTCGGCCTGGGCCCAGAACCGGTGGTACGTGAAGGTGGGCGCGGCGCCGCCCGCCAGATAGGACTCGATCTTCGACCAGGCCGGGTCGTCCCGGTAGAAGGAGCGGATCGATTCGAACGTCGACGACGCGTCGATCCGGTCGCCGTTGGGCATGGTGCCGGTCCAGCCGGCGGGGATGTGGACCGGGTCGTCGAAGCGGTTGTAGTCGGTGCGGGTCTCCGGGACGGCGATGCCCAGGTCGTCCCGGTGGTGGGTCCACATGCCGTCGAGGAGCTTCTTCGCGGTGGCCGCGGCCTCGGTGTCACCGGAGCGGTCGGCGTAGTACGTCAGGGTCCTGGCGTACGCGCCCGCCACGCCGACGTCGTTGGTGTAGTCGACGACGGTGACGTGCAGGCCGCCGTTGGCACCGGGGTTCGCGGCGTTCCACGTGTCGGGCTTGCCCGACCAGCGGAGCGTCGACGGGATGCGGAAGGTGCCGTCGGGGTTGACCGTGGTCTCGGACAGCGACCAGTCCACCCACTTGTCCAGGACCGACTTGGCGAGCGCGTTGCCGGTCTGCTGGTACAGCTCGGCGACCCGCTCCATCGACCACGCCTGGAAGCCGAACCACTGGTTGGACGGCGGGTCGTGGTAGACCGGCTTCTCGTCGTAGTACATGCCGTAGAAGGTCGGCGTGCCGGCCGGCGGCGTGGCGTACCGCCCCGCCCAGCTGTTGGTCGCGCCGCCCGCGATGGCGCCCTCGTCGGACTGCAGCCAGCGGTAGAACTCCAGCTGCCGCTGCATCGACTTGGCCCAGTCGTCCGCGCCCGTCGCCGACTTCGGCTTGAGCGGCGCGTAGCTGCTCAGCGCGTACGCGGCGAACGGGTTCTGGTAGCCGCCGTGCGCGTGGCTGGAGCCGATGCGCCAGGCCCAGCCCGCCGAGGAGTCGGTGGCGCCGCCCCACGCGTAGTACCAGGACAGCAGGTAGTGCGAGGCGTCCTTGCCGGTGCCGGCCGGGCAGGACGAGGGCCCCACGCAGTTGCCGACCTTCTTGAAGTACTTGTCGTACATGGCGTAGCGCAGGTAGTCGCCCATCTTCGCGGCCTTGGAGACGGTCGCGGAGACCTCGGAGCCCTTGCCCTGCTCCTTGGCCCACTTGTCCGCCCAGTACGCGGCCTGCACGGCGCGCGCGTCGGCGTCCGGGGCGTTGGTGAACTTCCACTGCTTCGCGTACGAGGCGTCCTTGGTGAACAGGTCCAGGTAGCCGTTCTTCCCGCCGTACTTGAAGGCGTCGCAGGTGGGCTGCGGGACCGTCTCCCACACCGACTCCTGCGGGCCGCGCTGGAAGGTGTTGATGTACGACGGGCCGGTCGCCGCCGGGCCGGCCTCGCACGTGCCGGGCTCGTTGCCGTAGCCGTAGACGTTGTCGACGTCCTGCAGCCAGTGCATGCCGTAGACGTCGTCGGTGCCGTAGGCGGACCTCAGCTCGCCCGCGATCGGGTCGGGGCCGACCGGGACGCCCGTGTCGAGCGCGGACGGGTACTCGTTCGGGGTGTCGTGCTCGGGCGCGTAGGTCGCCGGCTTCGAGGCGTTGTAGAAGGAGCTGGTCGACTGGTCCGCACGGGTGGGGATCATGTACTTCTCCATGATTCCCCAGGCCCCGTTGAACTTCGACCAGTCACCGGTCACCTTGCCGTACATGGCCTGCAGCCACAGCAGGTAGCTGTACGCCTCCGAGGTGGTCTCGTGGCCGTGGTCCGGCGCCTCGACGATCAGCGTCTCGACCGAGTGGTACGGGATGCCCTCGGGCGAGAAGTAGCCGTTCGCCGGGTCGGTGATCTTGCCGTACAGCTCCAGGAAGCGCGCGTCGTAGGTCTTCCCCGCGCCCAGCTGCGTCACCGTGACCGCGGCCTTGCCGTGCCCCGGCGCCGTCGACTCGAAGACCGCCGAGCCGGTGCCGGAGCCGTCGGCGCCGATGGTCACCTTCTGCGCGGTGTCCCAGTTCGACGGGGTGAAGGTGAGCGAGGCGCCCCCGGTGACCGACAGCCCCGCGTTGCCGCTCGCGCGGGCCGTGGTGACGGTCACGTTCGCGCTCGGCTGCTTCGACAGCTTCACCTCGTACGTGCCCGACCCGCCCTGCCGGACGCCCAGCTGGGACGGTGTGGCCACCACGGTGGGGCCCGAGGCGACCGTGATGCCGACCGGGGTGGAGCTCGCGGAGGCGCCCCTGCTGTCGTGGGCCTTCGCCACCAGTGAATGACTGCCCACGGTCAAACCGGCGACCGAGAGGGTGAACGGCGCGCTGCTGTCCGTGCCCAGCAGCTCGGTGTCGTCGTAGAACTCCACCTTGGTGATGACGGCGTCGTCGGCCGCCGCCGCGGTCGCCGCGAGCGGGACGGTCTCGCCCTGGGTGTAGACGGAGCCGGCCGCGGGGCTGGTGAGCACGGCGACCGGGGGCCGGTGGGCGCCGGCGCAGGGGGTGCCGTTGACCGCGAAGGACGTGGGCGCGGCGTTGGAGCCGCTGTAGGAGAACTGGGCGCCGGTCGTGACGGCGCCGCCGGCGGAGATCCGGGCGTTGTGCCCGGCGTTCCTCACGGTCACGGTCCTCCCGGACTGCGACCAGCTGCCGTTCCAGCCGTTCACGAGCCTCTGGTTGCCCGCGTAGTCGTACGTCAGCGTCCAGCCGTCGATGGTCTCCGTGCCGCGGTTGGTGAGGGTCAGGTCCGCGGTGAAGCCGGAGCCCCAGTCGTTCGTCCGGTAGTCGACGCTGCACTGGACGGCGGCCGCCTGGGCGGGGGTCGAACCCGAGGAGAGCATCGTCAGCGGGAGCGCGAGAGCCGCCGCGACGGCCGTCCACAGCCG
The DNA here is from genome assembly GCF_055574875.1 of Streptomyces sp. NPDC034670. Classification (NCBI taxonomy): domain Bacteria; kingdom Bacillati; phylum Actinomycetota; class Actinomycetes; order Kitasatosporales; family Streptomycetaceae; genus Streptomyces; species Streptomyces sp. NPDC034670. Next base: position 116,735 of record NZ_JBVITR010000013.1, on the reverse strand, counting down.
CCGGACGCCGCCGCGTCTTCTGGGTGGGGGGCGCATGGTGCTGGTTCCTCCTGCGACTCGAAGAGGTCAAGGCTTGAACCAGTGGGAGCGCTCCCATAGTGGGGACGGGGTCTGGGGCGGTCAAGGCTTGTGGAGAGTCGAAAAGATTCGACGAAGGGGCCTGAGGGAAAGTCAGCAACACCCTCTGTTCTTCTTCGTCACTTGACGCTAGCTTCTTGGCACCAGTGGGAGCGGTTCCACCAGTCGGCGCGTCCGGTCACGGCGCGTGTGAACTGCAAGGAGTCGCTCATGCGCCACCCCCCGCGTTCAGTACTTTTAGCCATCCTCCGTGCACGGCGGAGCACTCCGTCACGCCCCTTCCGCGGGCGGCACCGGGACGGCGGAGATCCGGCTCGACGGCACCACCCCACCCCGGGCGCGGGGCCGGCGCACTCGTCGTGGGACCCCTCGTCGTCCGCGCTGCCCCGACAGCGCCCGGGCGGCGCGGGTGGGCCCGCCCCGGACCGGGGCACGACGGCACTCCCACCCCGTACGGCACCGGGGCGCGCCCACCCGCGCCGCCCTCGAAGGACAGCCCCCCTACGGAATAGGAAACCCGCACTCATGAGTCGCACCAGAACCGCGCTCCTCGCCGCCATGGCGCTGGTCGCCGGCGCCACGGGAACGGCGCTCGCCGCCGTTCCCGGCGGCACCGGCGCGGCCGCCGTCCCCTGCACCGTGGACTACAAGGTGCAGAACCAGTGGAACACCGGCTTCACCGCCTCCGTGACGGTCACCAACCACGGCGCCGCCAAGTCGTCGTGGGCGGTGAAGTGGTCGTACGCCGGCAACCAGAAGGTCACCAGCGCCTGGAACGCCAAGGTCACCCAGTCCGGCGCGAACGTCACCGCCGCCAACGAGTCCTACAACGGCGCGCTGGCCACCGGCGGTTCGGCCACCTTCGGCTTCCAGGGCACCTACAGCGGCACCAACGCGGTCCCCGCCACCTTCACCCTCGACGGCGTGACCTGCAACGTCGATTCCGGCGGCGGCCCCACCGACCCGCCGCCGGACCCGACCGACCCGCCGCCCGGCACCCGGGTCGACAACCCCTACGTCGGCGCCAAGGTGTACGTGAACCCCGAGTGGTCCGCGAACGCGGCCGCCGAGCCGGGCGGCAGCCGCATCGCGAACCAGCCCACCGGCGTCTGGATGGACCGCACCGCCGCCATCAACGGGGCCAACGGCAAGATGAGCCTGCGCGACCACCTCGACGAGGCCCTGCGGCAGAAGGGCTCGGGCGAACTGGTCTTCCAGGTGGTCATCTACAACCTGCCGGGCCGCGACTGCGCCGCCCTCGCCTCCAACGGCGAGCTCGGCCCGACGGAGATCGACCGCTACAAGACCGAGTACATCGACCCGATCAAGGCCATCCTCGCCGACCCGAAGTACGCCTCGCTGCGGATCGTCACCACGGTCGAGATCGACTCCCTGCCGAACCTGGTCACCAACGTCTCCCCGCGGGCCACCGCCACGCCCAACTGCGACGTGATGAAGGCCAACGGCAACTACGTCAAGGGCGTCGGCTACGCCCTGAACAAGCTCGGCGACGTGCCCAACGTCTACAACTACGTGGACGCCGGCCACCACGGCTGGCTGGGCTGGGACGACAACTTCGGGGCCTCCGCGGAGATGTTCAAGCAGGCCGCCACCGCCGAGGGCGCGACCGTGGCCGACGTGCACGGCTTCATCGCCAACACCGCCAACTACAGCGCGCTGAAGGAGGACCACTTCTCGGTCGACCAGACCGTGGCCGGCAAGTCGGTGCGCGAGTCCAAGTGGGTCAGCTGGAACCGTTACGTCGACGAGCTGTCGTACGCCCAGGCCCTGCGCGAGAAGCTGGTCTCGCTCGGCTTCGACTCGAAGATCGGCATGCTGATCGACACCTCCCGCAACGGCTGGGGCGGCACCGCCCGGCCCACCGGGCCCGGCGCCACGACCAGCGTGGACACCTATGTCGACGGCGGCCGCTACGACCGCCGGTTCAACACGGGCAACTGGTGCAACCAGAAGGGCGCGGGACTCGGGGAGCGGCCGCAGGCCGCACCGGAGCCCGGGATCGACGCCTACGTGTGGATGAAGCCCCCGGGCGAGTCCGACGGTGCGAGCAAGGTCATCGACAACGACGAGGGCAAGGGCTTCGACCGGATGTGCGACCCGACGTACACGGGCAACCCGCGCAACGACAACAACATGTCGGGCGCCCTGCCGGACGCCCCGATCTCCGGGCACTGGTTCTCCGCCCAGTTCCAGGAGCTGATGAGGAACGCGTACCCGCCGCTGTCCTGACCGCGGGGCACCTCTGATCCGCCGGGGCCGGGTCCGCCGGGCACGGCCCCGGCGGACCGCACCCCCCGCCCCGCGACGGCACCGCCGCTCCCGCGAAGAACGTTTTTGCGGGAGCGGCAACACGGGTTGCTCCCGTCCGGTGCGCCGGAGCACCCTGGCGGCATCCGAGCGGAGAGGCCGACCACCATGGCGCACCACCACCACGACCACACCGACATCGACTGGGCCGAGATGGCCCCCCTGCTCGAGTCGCAGGCGGAACTCTTCACACCGCTGTACGAGCGGGCCCTGGGCTGGCTGGCGAAGGAGGTCACCGAGCCCGGCCTCGTCGTCGACGCGGGCAGCGGGCCCGGCGTGATCTCCTGCCTGTTCGCCGAGACCTTCCCGGGCGCGCGGATCGTGGCCGTCGACGGCTCCGGGCCGCTGCTGGAGCGGGCCGCGGCCCGGGCCGCCCGCCGGGGCGTCGCCGACCGCTTCGCCACCCTCGCCGGTGAGCTGCCCGGAGTGCTGGACGAGCTGGACTACCCGGCCGACCTGCTCTGGGCCAGCCGCAGTGTGCACCACCTCGGCGACCAGGGCGCCGCGCTCGCCGCGTACGCGAAGCGGCTGGCGCCCGGCGGCACCCTGGCGGTGATGGAGGGCGGCCTGCCCGCCCGGTTCCTGCCCCGCGACATCGGCATCGGCCGGCCCGGACTCCAGGCGCGCGTCGACGCGGTGGAGGAGGACTGGTACGCCCGGATGCGCGCCGAACTGCCCGGCTCGGTCGCGCAGACCGAGGACTGGCCGGCCCTGCTGGCCTCGGCCGGTCTGCGCCCCACCCGCTCGCGCACCTTCCTCCTCGACCTCCCCGCACCGGTCACGGACCGCGCCCGCGCCTACGTGGTCGCCTCCCTCACCCGCACCCGCGAGGTCCTCGCCGAGGGCCTGGACGCCGAGGACCGGGCCACCCTCGACCGCCTCCTCGACCCCGCCGACCCGGCGGGCCTGCACCACCGCCCGGACGTCTTCGTCCTGGCCGCCCACACGGTCCACACGGCCGTGGGGGGGTGCTGGCCGGGGGGCCGGGTGGGGGCCCGGGGGGGGGGGGGGGGGGGGGGGGGGGGGGGGGGGGGGGGGGGGGGGGGGGGGGGGGGAAGG
>NZ_JBVITR010000013.1:86583-113261 GCF_055574875.1 Streptomyces sp. NPDC034670 | reverse complement strand
TCACCCCCCCCCCCCACCCACCCCCCCCCCCCCTCCCCCCCCCCCCCGCCCCCCCCCCCCCCCCCCCCCGCGGGACCTCAGGCCCCGTTGTACTCCGCCGGGTCCGGGCCCAGCCGCCGGTCCTCGTTCAGCGCGCTGATCGCGGCGAGGTCCTCGTCGTCCAGGCTGAACCCGAAGACGTCGATGTTCTCCCTGATCCGGGACGGCGTCACCGACTTCGGGATGACGACGTTGCCCAGCTGGAGGTGCCAGCGCAGGACGACCTGGGCCGGGGTGCGGCCGTGCTTCCGGGCGATCGCCACGATCGCCGGGATCTCGAGGACGCCCTTGCCGGAGCCGAGCGGCGACCACGCCTCGGTGACGATGCCCCGCTCCGCGTGGTACTCGCGCGCGGCGTGCTGCTGCAGGTGCGGGTGCAGCTCGATCTGGTTGACGGCCGGGATCACGGACGTCTCGGCGGTCAGGCGCTCCAGGTGCTCGGGGAGGAAGTTGGACACGCCGATGGCGCGGATCCGGCCGTCGGAGTGCAGCTTCTCGAACGCCTTGTACGTGTCGACGTACAGACCGCGCTCCGGCGTCGGCCAGTGGATGAGGTACAGGTCCACGTAGTCGAGGCCGAGCTTCGACAGGGACGCGTCGAAGGCGCGCAGGGCGGAGTCGTACCCCTGGTCGCTGTTCCAGAGCTTGGTGGTGACGAAGAGGTCCTCGCGGGGGACGCCCGACCGCGCGATGGCCCTGCCGGTGCCCTCCTCGTTGCCGTACGCCGCCGCGGTGTCGATGCTGCGGTAGCCGGCCTCCAGCGCCGTCGCGACGGCCTCCTCCGCCTCGTCGTCCGGCACCTGCCAGACGCCGAGACCCAGCTGGGGCATCTCGACGCCGTTGTTCAGGGTGATCGGGGGGACCTTGCTCACGAGCTCTCGATCCTTCGGTTGTGGTCGGATGGTCAACCCCATGGTCAACGATCACGGCCCGTGGTGCATTCCTGACCGGGGAATTCACCTGGGGGCGAACTGCCCCGGCCCCTTCCCGCGGGCCCTCTCGGCCGCCTTCCGCTCCGGTCCCGGCGACGGGGTGAGCAGTCCCCGCTCCCCGGTGACCGGCCCGCGCCGGGACCCGGGGGTGCGGACCGGACCGGCCCGCCGCGTCACGGACAGGAACGTCCGCGGGCGGGCGGGGGGCCGCACGGCCGGCAGGCGGGCGCGCTCGTCGCGGACGTGATGGACGGCGGGAACGGTGTACCGGATTCCTGGTCGCGGCCGGGAGGGAGCAGGATGGAGGGGTCCCCCGTCCCCGCACGGCCGGGGGACGCCGAGGCGCGCCCACGGGCGCGCCCCCGCACGACCGAGCAAGTGGAGCACCGTGAAACGCCTGCGCTGGCCGGCCTGGATGCCGGTCGACCCGTACCTCCTGCTCCTGTTCGCGACGGTGGGCCTCGCCGCGCTGGTCCCGGCCCGCGGCACCGGGGCGGACGTCGCGTCGGGCGCCTCCACGGCCGCGATCGCCTTCCTCTTCCTCCTCTACGGCGCCCGGCTGTCCACCCGCGAGGCGCTGGACGGCCTGCGGCACTGGCGGCTCCACGTCACCGTCCTGGCCTGCACGTTCGTCGTCTTCCCGCTGCTGGGCCTCGCGTCCCGCGGACTGGTCCCGGTGCTCCTGACCGACCCCCTGTACCAGGGCCTGCTCTTCCTCACCCTGGTGCCCTCCACCATCCAGTCGTCGATCGCCTTCACCTCGATCGCCCGCGGCAACGTGCCCGCCGCGATCTGCGCCGGCTCCTTCTCCTCGCTGGCCGGCATCGTCGTCACCCCGCTGCTCGCGGCGGCGCTGCTCGGCGGCGGCACGGGCGGGTTCTCCGCCGACTCGGTGCTGAAGATCGTGGGACAGCTGCTGGTGCCGTTCGTCGCCGGGCAGGTGCTGCGCCGCTGGATCGGGTCCTTCGTCGCCCGCCACCGGAGGGTGCTGGGGCTGGTCGACCGGGGCTCGATCCTGCTCGTCGTCTACACCGCGTTCAGCCAGGGCACGGTCCAGGGCGTCTGGCACCGGGTGAGCCCGGCCCGGCTCGGCGGGCTGCTCGTCGTCGAGGCCGCGCTGCTCGCCGCGATGCTGCTGCTGACCTGGTACGGCGCCAGGGCGCTGGGGTTCGGCCGCGCGGACCGGATCGCGATCCAGTTCGCCGGCTCGAAGAAGTCGCTGGCCGCCGGGCTGCCCATGGCGAGCGTGCTGTTCGGGGCGCAGGCCTCGCTGGCGGTGCTGCCGCTGATGCTCTTCCACCAGATGCAGCTGGTGGTGTGCGCGGTGATCGCCAAGCGCCGTTCCCACGACCCCGCCGGGGAGGTCACCGCGCCCCGTCGAGCCGGATCGTCAAGAACCGGGGCCGGTACAGGGACACGTTCCGGCTGAGCATCACGGCGGCGCCGGCCGTCTCCAGCCAGTTCACGTCGTAGCTGAGCACCAGCCGCCCGCCGTCGCTCAGCTCCGGGTGCGCCTGCGGGTTGTAGGCGGCGGTGCCGTCCCGCGGCAGCGCGGGGCCGAACTCCTCCTCCGGCCCGTGCCACGGCCCGGTCGGGGAGCAGGCCCAGTACGCCGCCACCGTGGTCAGTCCCGCGGCGCCCGCGGCCATCGTGAACAGCACGTACGTCCCGTCCACCCGCACCACGGAGAACGCGCTGCCCACGCCCCTGTGCCGTCCGTCGCCGAGCACCGGGCGCGGGCGGGCGCGGGTCTGCCACGCCGAGCCGTCCCAGTACTCCCAGGCGGCCGGGTCCGCCAGCCCGCCCTCCGGGACGCGCGCCACGTAGGCGTGCGAGGCCGGGCGGGAGGCGGGGCGGCCGTCGTCGCCGCCGAAGACGTACGTCCAGCCGTCCTGGGCGACGAGGGTCGTGCCGAACAGCACCCGTCGCGACGGGTCGGGGACCTGCTGCTGGTCGAGCACCGTCACGACCGACTCCAGGCGCAGGTCGGGCAGGGAGAGCGTGGCGACCTCGGTGGCGGCGGGCACGCCGTAGATCCACGGGGCCTGTCCGGTGGCCCGCACCCACAGCAGGACCCGCACGACCTGTTCGGCGGAGCCGGGGGAACGCGGCTCGACCCGGGCGGCGACCGGCCAGCGCCACCGGTCCGGGGCGGGGTCGGGGAAGAGCGGGGCGGGGAGGGTGTGCTCCAGGCGGCCGTCGCGCATCAGCACCGCCGAGTTGCGCACCAGCGGGGCGGTGGCGTCCCGCCAGGTGGAGGACTCGCCGACCGGGTTGGGCGGGCGGTGCACCCGGCCCAGGTAGGTGTCGGAGAACAGCCACAGCAGCCGGCCGTCGGGCAGCCGCACCGAGTGGGTGCCGTCGCCGCCGGTCCAGTCGTCGGTGCGGGCGGGGTCGTCGCCGTAGCGGGCGAACTCGGAGGTGAGGGCGGGGTCGGCGGACCAGGAGGCGACGGTGCGCGGCGTGCAGGCGTCGCCCTCCCGCCGGCGGTCGTCCTCCTCCGGGAGCGCGGTGAGCAGCGCCGCCCCGAGGACCAGGGCCAGCAGCAGACCGATCCCGGTCCCCGTCCGTCGCCGTGCGCGTGCTGCGTCGTCGGGCACGCTCCGGGACGTTAGTGGCCGGCGTGGCGCAGGTCCATGGGGCAGGGGGACGGCCCCGGCCCCGGGGTCCGGTCAGCCCCGGGCGGCCGCGGCCCGCAGGACGACGCGCTCCTCGCCCGCGTACACGTTCATGGAACTTCCCCGCAGGAAGCCCACCAGCGTCAGCCCCGTCTCCGCCGCCAGGTCCACCGCCAGGGACGACGGGGCCGAGACGGCCGCCAGCACCGGGACGCCGGCCATCACCGCCTTCTGCGCCAGCTCGAAGGAGGCCCGGCCGGAGACCATGAGGACCGTCCGCGACAGCGGCAGCCTCCCGTCCTGCAGGGCGCGGCCGACCAGCTTGTCGACCGCGTTGTGCCGGCCCACGTCCTCGCGCACGTCGAGGAGCTCGCCCTCCTCGTCGAACAGGGCCGCCGCGTGCAGACCGCCGGTGCGGTCGAAGACCCGCTGGGCCGCGCGCAGCCGGTCGGGCAGGCCCGCCAGCAGCTCCGGGGTCAGGCGCAGCGGGGGAGCGTCGGCGACGGGGTGGCGGGTGGTGGTGCGCACCGCGTCCAGGCTGGCCTTGCCGCACAGGCCGCAGGACGAGGTGGTGTACACGTTGCGTTCCAGGGTGATGTCCGGGACCGTCACGCCGGGCGCGGTGCTCACGTCCACCACGTTGTAGGTGTTGGACCCTCCCCCGCTCCCGGCTTCGCCCGAGCGGGAGGTGCCCCCACGCGTCGCCCCGGCGCAGTACACGATGTTCCGCAGGTCGGACGCGGCCGCCAGGACGCCCTCGCTCACCAGGAACCCGGCCGCCAGCGCGAAGTCGTCCCCCGGGGTGCGCATGGTGATCGCCAGCGGCCGGCCGTTCAGCCGGATCTCCAGGGGTTCCTCGGTGACGAGCGTGTCCGGCCGGCTGGACACCACCCCGTCCCGGATCCGGATCACCTTGCGTCGTTCCGTGACTCGTCCCATGTCCCCAGTCCTGATCGGTCCCGGTCCGGTACGCGCCGGTGGCCGAAGCGTGCCCCGACGCGCAGGTCGTCGCGGGTCACCGGGCCGTCGTGCGGCGGGGTGACCTCCACGGTCCCATTGTCCTGCACGTGCGGGGCGGCGCCGCGGTGGGCGCGCACGGCCGCGTGCGGGGCCTGACCGAAGCCGACAAGCCCGATCCCCGATTCCTGTCGCTTCGCCTGCCCCCGTACCCGTGAGTCACTGATCAGACTGGGGCATCCCGCCACCGACCCACGAGGGGATCCACCCATGACCGGCTCGCGCATCGCCGCCCTCGGCCACTACCAGCCCGCCGGAGTGCTCACCAACGAGGACCTGGCGGGCATGGTGGACACCAGCGACGAGTGGATCACGAGCCGGGTGGGGATCCGCACCCGTCACGTCGCGGGCCCCGACGAGCCGGTCGACGAACTGGCCGCGCACGCCGCCGCCAAGGCGCTCGCGGCGGCCGGCCGGACACCCGCCGACATCGACCTGGTCCTGGTCGCCACGTCCACCGCGATCGACCGCTCGCCCACCATGGCCGCCCGGGTCGCCGCACGCCTCGGCGTGCCCGGCCCGGCGGTGCTGGACGTCAACGTGGTCTGCGCCGGGTTCACCCACGCGCTGGCCACCGCCGACCACGCCGTGCGGGCCGGGGCGGCGAGCCGCGCCCTGGTGATCGGCGCCGACAAGATGACCGACGTGACCGACTGGACCGACCGCTCCACCTGCGTGCTCGTCGGCGACGGGGCGGGCGCGGCCGTGGTGGAGGCCGGCGGGGAGGGCGGGATCGGCCCGGTCCTGTGGGGCTCGGTGCCCGAGATGGGGCACGCGGTGCGGATCGAGGGGACGCCGCCGCGGTTCGCCCAGGAGGGACAGAGCGTCTACCGCTGGGCGACCACGCGGCTGCCGTCCCTCGCGCGCCAGGCCTGCGAGAAGGCGGGACTGACGCCCGAGGACCTCGCGGCCGTCGTGCTGCACCAGGCCAACCTGCGGATCATCGAACCCCTCGCGCGCCGGATCGGCGCCGTCAACGCCGTGGTCGCCCGCGACGTCACCGAGTCCGGCAACACCTCGGCCGCGAGCGTCCCGCTCGCCTTCTCCAAGCTGGTGGAGCGGGGCGAGGTGTCGACCGGCGACCCGGTCCTGCTGTTCGGCTTCGGCGGGAACCTGTCCTACGCGGGCCAGGTCGTGCGCTGCCCCTGAGGGACCCCGCCGCCCCGCACACCGGCGTTCGCTCCCCGCGGGGCGTCCGGGCCGGTGCGGGGGGCTTCCGGGCGCCCTCCCGGGCACCTTTGTCCTGTGAGTGGAAAAAGTCGGGGGCAATTCCTGCGCGACTTCTTCCCACCCCGGGCAGCCGCTGCTACGTTCCCTCCGAAAGCACGCCACGGCGTGACCGGGATCCGGCACGCACGGGCCGACGGAGGCGGGAGGGGATCGTGAGACGTATGACGGCGCGGCCCGCGAACGCCCACCAGGCCCGGCTCCTGAGGCTGCTGCGTGACGGCGGCCCCAACTCCCGCGCACAACTGGGGGACCAGGTCGACCTCTCGCGGTCGAAGCTGGCCGTGGAGGTGGACCGGCTGCTGGAGACCCGGCTGGTGGTGGCCGACGGGCTCGCCGCCTCGCGCGGCGGCCGGCGCTCCCACAACATCCGGCTCAACCCGCACCTGCGTCTCCTCGGCGTCGACATCGGCGCGACCTCGGTCGACGTCGCCGTCACCAACGCCGAACTGGAGGTCCTCGGGCACGTCAACCAGCCCATGGACGTCCGCGAGGGACCGGTCGCGGTCTTCGAGCAGGTCCTGGCCATGGCCGCCAAGCTGAAGGCCTCGGGACTCGCGGAGGGGTTCGACGGCGCCGGCATCGGCGTCCCCGGCCCGGTCCGCTTCCCCGAGGGCGTCCCGGTGGCTCCGCCGATCATGCCGGGCTGGGACGGCTTCCCCGTGCGGGAGGCGCTCAGCCAGGAACTCGGCTGCCCGGTCATGGTCGACAACGACGTGAACCTGATGGCGCTGGGGGAGCAGCACGCGGGCGTCGCCCGCACCGTCGCCGACTTCCTCTGCGTCAAGATCGGTACCGGCATCGGCTGCGGCATCGTCGTCGGCGGTGAGGTCTACCGCGGTACGACGGGCAGCGCGGGCGACATCGGGCACATCCAGGCCGTGCCCGACGGCCGCCCGTGCGCCTGCGGCAACCGGGGCTGCCTGGAGGCGCACTTCTCCGGCGCGGCCCTCGCCCGGGACGCCACGGAGGCCGCCCAGCAGCAGCTCTCCGCCGAACTCGCGAGCCGCCTGGAGACGAACGGCGCGCTCAGCGCCGTCGACGTCGCCGCGGCGGCCGCCGCGGGGGACGCCACCGCCCTCGACCTGATCCGCGAGGGCGGCAACCGCACCGGCCAGGTCATCGCCGGCCTGGTCAGCTTCTTCAACCCCGGCCTGGTGGTGATCGGCGGCGGGGTGACCGGCCTCGGCCACACCCTGCTCGCCGCGATCCGCACCCAGGTCTACCGCCAGTCGCTGCCGCTGGCGACCGGCAACCTGCCCATCGTCCTGGGCGAGCTGGGCCCCGCCGCCGGCGTCATCGGCGCGGCCCGGCTCATCAGCGACCACCTGTTCTCACCCGCGTAGGACCCACCGCACCGCCGCACCGCACGCACCGCCGCACGTCCCGCCGCACCGCACGCACCGCCGCACGTCCCACCGGTACCCGTACCGCTCCGCCGCTCCGCCCTGCCCTGACAACGTCGGCCCGACCGCGCCCTGAACCGGCCCGCACGCCCGCCGAGGGGAATCCGCATGGCACCAGAACCACCGCTGCTCAGCATGTCCGGCATCACCAAGTCCTTCCCCGGAGTCCGGGCCCTGGACGGCGTCGACCTCGACGTCCAGGCCGGCGAGGTGCACTGCCTGCTCGGCCAGAACGGCGCCGGGAAGTCCACCCTGATCAAGGTGCTGGCCGGCGCCCACCAGCCCGACACGGGCACCATCCGCTGGCGCGGGGAAGCGGTCGTCCTGCGCTCCCCGATCGCCGCCATGCGCCTCGGCATCGCCACCATCTACCAGGAACTCGACCTGGTGGAACACCTGTCGGTCGCCGAGAACGTCCACCTCGGCCACGAGCCCACGACTGCCGGTTTCGTCGTCCGGGGGAAGGCCGCGCGGGTCTCGGCGGCCCGGCTGCTCGCGCGGCTCGGGCACCCGGAGATCGACCCGGCCCGCCTGGTCGGCGAGTTGTCGGCGGCGCAGCAGCAGATCGTGTCGATGGCGCGGGCGCTCTCCCACGACGTGCGGCTCATCGTGATGGACGAGCCGTCCGCCGCCCTCGACCCGGACGAGGTCGACAACCTCTTCCGCATCGTCGCCGACCTCACCGCCGACGGGGTGGCCGTCGTCTACATCTCGCACCGCCTGGAGGAGATCCGGCGCATCGGCGACCGGGTGACCGTGCTGAAGGACGGCCGGGCCGTCGCCGGCGGACTGCCCGCGGAGTCGACGCCGACCCGCGAGGTGGTCGCGCTGATGACGGGACGCAACGTCGAGTACGTCTTCCCCGAGCGGCCCGCCTCCGCGCCGCGGGCCGAACCGGTGCTCACCGTCGAAGGACTGTCCCGCCGGGGCGAGTTCGCCCGGCTCGACCTCCAGGTGCGACCCGGCGAGATCGTCGGGCTCGCGGGGCTCGTCGGCTCCGGCCGCTCGGAGATCCTCGAGACGGTCTACGGCGCCCGCAGGCCGGACACCGGCCGGGTCCTCGTCGACGGGCGCCCCCTGAGGCCGGGCAGCGTGCGGGCGGCCGTACGGGCCGGCATCGGGCTCGCCCCCGAGGAGCGCAAGGCGCAGGCGCTGCTCATGCTGGAGTCCGTCACCCGCAACGTGTCGGTCTCCTCCCTGTCCCGCTTCGCGCGGGGCGGCTGGATCGACCGCGGCGCCGAACTGGGGGCGGCGCGCGCGGCGACCCGCGAACTGTCCCTGCGGCCCGACAACCCGGACGTGCCCGTGCGCACCCTGTCCGGCGGCAACCAGCAGAAGGCCGTGCTCGCGCGCTGGCTGCTGCGCGGCTGCCGGGTCCTGCTCCTGGACGAGCCCACGCGCGGCGTCGACGTGGGCGCCCGCGCCGAACTGTACGCGGTCGTCCGCCGGCTGGCGGACGAGGGCCTCGCCGTGCTGCTGGTCTCCAGCGAGGTGCCCGAGGTGCTCGGCCTCGCCGACCGCGTCCTGGTCCTGCGCGAGGGCCGGGTCGTCCACACCGCACCCGCCCGCGAACTCGACGAACACCGTGTACTCGACCTGGTCATGGAAGGAAGCCCGGCGTCATGACGCAGCCCGTCTCCCCGCCGCGGGACAGCACCGGCAAGGTGCCGCAGGCAGCCGAACCACCCGCCTGGCGCGCCGTGCTGTTCCGCGCCGACGTCCGCACGTGGTCGCTGCTCGGCGTGCTCGCCGTGCTGGTCCTCATCGGCGGCATCACCAAACCGGACGAGTTCCTCGACACCCGCAACCTGCAACTGGTCCTCACCCAGGCCTCCGTCATCGGCGTCGTCACCGTCGGCATGACCTTCGTCATCATCTCCGGCGGCATCGACCTGTCGGTCGGCGCGATCGTCGCCCTCGCCTCGGTGTGGGCGACCACGGTCGCCACGCAGGAGTACGGCTTCGGCGGCATCCTGTTCACCGCCGTCCTCGTGGGCCTCGGCTGCGGACTGGTCAACGGGGTGCTCATCGCGTACGGCGGGATGGTCCCCTTCATCGCCACCCTCGCCATGCTGGCCTCGGCCCGCGGCCTGGCCCTGCAGATCACCGACGGGCGCACCCAGATCGTCACCGTCGACGGCGTCCTCGACCTCGGCGAGCGCGACGCCTACGTGCTCGGGATCCCGCCGCTGGTCCTGGTGTTCGCCGCGGTCACCGTCATCGGCTGGCTGGTGCTCAACCGGACCACCTTCGGGCGCCGCACCGTCGCCGTCGGCGGCAACGCGGAGGCCGCCCGGCTGGCCGGCATCGACGTGCGCCGCCAGCGGCTGTACCTCTACCTGCTGTCCGGGCTGTGCTGCGGCATCGCGGCCTTCCTGCTGATCGTCCTGTCCGGCTCCGGCCAGAACACCAACGGCAACCTCTACGAACTCGACGCCATCGCCGCCGCGATCATCGGCGGCACCCTGCTCACCGGGGGCCGCGGCACCATCGTCGGCTCCGTGCTCGGCGTCCTGATCTTCACCACCATCACCAACATCTTCGCCCTGAACAACCTGCAGAGCGACGTCCAGCAGATCGCCAAGGGCGCGATCATCGTCGCCGCCGTGCTGGTCCAGCGCCGTACCGCGAGCACGACCTGAGGAAAGGGTTCACCGCCATGCCACAGCCCACGCCCTTCGCGAGCCGCAGAGGACTCCTCTTCGGAGCCGCCGCCGTGTCCGCCGGTGCCTTCCTCACCGGCTGCACGAGCAACGAGTCCGACGCCGACGAGCCGGCCGCGAACAACCAGCCCGCCGACGACAAGCCCGGCAAGCCGGTCACCATCGGCTTCGCCGGACCGCAGGCCGACCACGGCTGGCTCGCGGCCATCAACGACAACGCCAAGAAGCGGGCGGAGAAGTACTCCGACGTCACCCTCGAGTCCACCGAGGGGTCCAACGACACCGCCCAGCAGATCGGCCAGATCGAGACCCTCATCAACAAGAAGGTCGACGTCCTGGTGATCCTGCCCGCCGACGGCAAGGCGCTCACCCAGGTCGGACTGAAGGCGATGCGGGCCGGCATCCCCGTGGTCAACCTCGACCGGATCTTCAACAGCCCGCAGGCGTACCGCTGCTGGATCGGCGGCGACAACTACGGCATGGGCCTGAACGCCGGCCACTACATCGGCGAGAAGCTCAAGGACAAGCCCGACGCCCGGGTCATCGAACTCGCCGGGCTGGACAACCTGGAACTGACCAAGCAGCGCACCCAGGGCTTCGACGACGCCCTGAAGAACTACCCGGGCATCAAGAAGGTGGCCCGCCAGGCCGCCGAGTTCACGGTCGAGTCCGGCCAGGCCAAGATGGCCCAACTGCTCCAGGCACAGCCGGAGTTCGACGCACTGTGGAACCACGACGACGACCAGGGCGTGGGCGCGCTGCGCGCCATCGACCAGGCCGGGCGCGACGACTTCCTGATGGTCGGCGGGGCGGGCGCGCTCTCCGCCTTCGAGGCCATCAAGGCCGACAACGGCGTCCTGAAGGCGACGGTCCTGTACCCGCCGACGATGGCCGCCTCCGCGATCGACCTCGCCCGCGCCCTCGGCCAGGGCAAGGGCGTCGGCGGCCTCGCCGAGTACGAGATCCCGGCGTCGCTCACGCTGTACTCGGCCGTCGTCGACAAGGAGAACGTGGACCAGTACATGTCCACCGGCTTCAAGTGAGGAGCCCCGCCCCACGGGCCTGACCAGCCCACCGGGCGGGGGCCGCCCCCGCCCGCCACGACGATGAGGAGGACATCCGTATGGCACAGCCGCAAGCGTCAGAAGGGGCAGGCGGGGGGAAGCCACCGCTGCGCGTCGGCATGGTCGGCTACGCCTTCATGGGCGCCGCCCACTCCCAGGGCTGGCGCACCGCGGGCCGCGTCTTCGACCTGCCGCTGAGCCCCGAACTGGCCGTGATCTGCGGCCGGGACGCCGACGCCGTGCGCGCGGCGGCCGACCGGCACGGCTGGGCGGCCGCCGAGACCGACTGGCGGGCCCTGGTCGAACGGGACGACGTCGACCTCGTCGACATCTGCACCCCCGGCGACAGCCACGCCGAGATCGCACTCGCCGCGCTCGCCGCCGGCAAGCACGTGCTGTGCGAGAAACCGCTGGCCAACACCGTCGCCGAGGCCGAGGCGATGGTCCGCGCCGCCGAAGAGGCGCGGGAACGGGGGAAGCTGGCGATGGTCGGCTTCAACTACCGCCGGGTGCCCGCGACCGCGCTGGCCCGGCGGATGGTGGCCGAGGGCCGTCTCGGCACCCTGCGGCACGTACGGGTGGCGTACCTCCAGGACTGGCTGGTGGACCCCGCCTTCCCGCTCACCTGGCGGCTGCGCCGCGAGCAGGCCGGTTCCGGTTCGCTCGGCGACCTCGGCGCGCACATCGTCGACCTGGCGCAGTACCTGGCCGGCGAGCGGCTGGCGGGCGTCTCCGCGCTCACCGAGACCTTCGTGCGGGAGCGGCCCCTGCCCACGGCGCCGAGCAGCGGCCTGGCCGCCGTCCCCGCCGGCGGCACCGGACAGGTCACCGTGGACGACGCCGCCCTGTTCACCGGCCGCTTCGCCTCCGGGGCCCTCGCCTCCTTCGAGGCCACCCGCTACGCCACCGGACGCAAGAACGCCCTGCGCATCGAACTCAACGGCGAGCGCGGCTCGCTCGCCTTCGACCTGGAGCGGCTCAACGAGCTGGAGTACCACGACGGCACGGAGGCCGGGGAGCACGCCGGTTTCCGCCGCATCCTCGTCACCGAGCCCGACCACCCCTACCTGGACGCCTGGTGGCCGCCGGGCCACGGCCTCGGCTACGAGCACACCTTCGTGCACCAGGCCCGCGACCTCGTCCACGCCGTCGCCGAGGGCCGCAGCCCCGAACCCTCCTTCGCCGACGGGCTCCAGGTGCAGCGCGTCCTGGCGGCGGTGGAGGAGAGCGCCGGGAAGAACTCCGTCTACACCCCGATCGACGTCTGAGCAGGAGGACACGGATGCCGCGCGACTTCACGCTGTTCACCGGCCAGTGGGCGGACCTGCCCCTGGAGGAGGTCTGCCGACTGGCCCGCGACTTCGGCTACGACGGCCTGGAACTGGCCTGCTGGGGCGACCACTTCGAGGTCGACAAGGCCCTCGCCGACCCGTCCTACGTCACCTCCCGCCACCAGCTCCTCGACAAGTACGGCCTGAAGTGCCGGGCGATCTCCAACCACCTGGTCGGCCAGGCCGTGTGCGACGCCATCATCGACGAGCGCCACCGGGCGATCCTGCCCGCCCGGATCTGGGGCGACGGCGAGCCCGAGGGCGTGCGCCGGCGGGCCGCCGCCGAGATCGGGGACACGGCGCGCGCCGCGGCCCGGCTCGGCGTGGACACCGTCATCGGGTTCACCGGCTCCGCCATCTGGCACCTGGTCGCCATGTTCCCGCCCGCGCCCGAGGCGATGATCGAGCGCGGCTACGAGGACTTCGCCGAGCGGTGGAACCCGATCCTGGACGTGTTCGACGCGGAGGGCGTGCGGTTCGCGCACGAGGTGCACCCCGGCGAGATCGCCTACGACTACTGGACGACCGTCCGCGCCCTGGAGGCGGTCGACCGCCGGCCGGCCTTCGGCCTCAACTTCGACCCCTCCCACTTCGTGTGGCAGGACCTCGACCCGGTCGGCTTCCTGTGGGACTTCCGCGACCGGATCTACCACGTCGACTGCAAGGAGGCCCGCACGCGCCTCGACGGCCGCAACGGCCGCCTCGGCTCCCACCTGCCCTGGGGCGACCCGCGGCGCGGCTGGGACTTCGTCTCCGCCGGCCACGGCGACGTCCCCTGGGAGGACGTCTTCCGGATGCTGCGCTCGATCGGGTACACGGGCCCGATCTCGGTGGAGTGGGAGGACGCCGGCATGGACCGGCTCCAGGGCGCCCCCGAGGCGCTCACCCGCCTCAAGGCGTTCGACTTCGAGCCGCCCGGCGCGTCCTTCGACGCCGCGTTCAGCAGCTGACCGGCGCGCCCGGCGGCAGGCCGGGACCGGGGACCGGAGCATCCGCCGGTCCCCGGCCGGGCCTGCCCGGATTCCGCTTTGTCCTGCAGGGGGAAGAAGTTCAACCATCCCCGGTACAAGGGGTGTTCGTCCCGGAAGAACGCGGTTACCGTCCCTGAAGTGCTCAGGACACCCACGTCTCCGGGGTGACGGCGCACCCCGGCACCCGCACGCACCGCACGTCTTCGCACCTGTTCCGTACGGCCCCACCCCGTTCCCGGAGGGACTTCGTGCACAGAAGCAGACCCGCACCCACCCGCGCCGCGAGGCGTCCCGCACTTCGTACCGCCCTCGCCCTGGTCACCGGCCTGATGCTGGCCGTCGGCACCCCGGCGACCGTCGCCGGCGCCCACCCGGGCCACCCGGAGCACGACGGACCGGCAGCCGCGGAGGGGCAGTTCCAGCAGGTACCGCTCGCCAAGGGCGAGCCCGAGATGGGCGAGCCGATGTCGCTCGCCGTCCTCCCGGACCGCAGCGTCCTGCACACCTCCCGCGACGGCACGCTGCGCCTGACCGACCAGGGCGGCGTCACCAAGGTCGCGGGCCGGATCCCCGTCTACAGCCATGACGAGGAGGGCCTGCAGGGCGTCGGCGTCGACCCGGACTTCGAGAACAACCGGGCGATCTACCTCTACTACGCCCCGCCGCTGGACACCCCCGCCGGGGACGCCCCGGAGAACGGCACCGCCGCGGACTTCGCGAAGTTCGACGGCGTCAACCGCCTCTCCCGCTTCGTCCTGAACCCCAACGGCACGCTGGACCTGTCCAGCGAGAAGAAGGTCCTGGACGTCGCGGCCTCCCGCGGCACCTGCTGCCACGTCGGCGGCGACATCGACTTCGACGCCGAGGGCAACCTCTACCTGTCCACCGGCGACGACACCAACCCCTTCGCCTCCGACGGCTACACCCCGATCGACGACCGGCCGGACCGCAACCCGGCCTTCGACGCCCGCCGCAGCTCCGGCAACACCAACGACCTGCGCGGCAAGATCCTGCGCATCAAGGTCGCCGAGGACGGCTCGTACACCGTCCCGGAGGGCAACCTCTTCGCCCCGGGCACCGAGAAGACCCGCCCCGAGATCTACGCCATGGGCTTCCGCAACCCGTTCCGGATGAGCGTCGACGACAAGACCGGCACCGTCTACGTCGGCGACTACGGCCCCGACGCCGGCGCCGCCGACCCGAACCGGGGCCCGGCGGGACAGGTGGAGTTCGCCAAGGTCACCGAGGCCGCCAACTTCGGCTGGCCGTTCTGCACCGGCGACAACGACGCCTACGTCGACTACGACTTCGCCACCAGGACCTCCGGTGAGAAGTTCGACTGCGACGCCCCGAAGAACACCTCGCCGCACAACACCGGCCTGGTCGACCTGCCGCCCGCCCAGCCCGCCTGGATCCCGTACGACGGCGGCTCCCTGCCCGAGTTCGGCAGCGGCTCCGAGTCCCCGATGGCCGGCCCGGTCTACCGCTACGACCCCGACCTCGACTCCAGCGTCAAGTTCCCCGAGGAGTTCGACGGCGACTTCTTCGCGGGCGAGTTCGGCCGCCGCTGGATCAAGCGGATCGAGCAGAACGGGGACGGCTCCGTCGCGAAGATCAACGACTTCCCGTGGACCGGCACCCAGATCATGGACATGGACTTCGGCCCCGACGGCGCGCTCTACGTCCTGGACTACGGCGTCTCCTGGTTCCAGGGCGACGAGAACTCCGCGCTGTACCGGATCGAGAACGCCGAGGACGGCTTCTCCCCGATCGCCGAGGTGAGCGCGGACAAGACCTCCGGAGCGGCCGGCCTGAAGGTCAGGTTCACCGCCTCCGTCAAGGACGCCGACTCCCCGGACCTCACCTACAGCTGGGACTTCGGCGACGGCACCCGGGGCGAGGGCCTCACCCCCACCCACAAGTACAAGAAGACCGGCACCTACACCGCGACCTTCACCGCGAAGGACCCCGAGGGCAACACGGGCAGCGCCAGCGTCCGCATCGTGGTGGGCAACACCGAGCCCGAGGTGAGGATCGACGTCCCGGGCAACGGCAGCCTGGCCGCCTTCGGCGAGCCCGTCCCGTTCAAGGTGACCGTCACCGACCCCGAGGAGAGGATCGACTGCTCCAGGGTCAAGGTCGTCTACAGCCTCGGCCACGACTCCCACGCCCACGAGCTGACCAGCGAGACGGGCTGTGAAGGCACCCTGAAGCCGCCCCCCGGGGACGGCGGCCACGACCCCAACGCCAACATCTACGGCGTCGTCGGCGCCAGTTACACCGACGGCGGGGCGAACGGGCAGGAGGCCCTGACCGGCACCGCGCGCACCGTGCTCCAGCCCCTGCACCGCCAGGCCGAGCACTTCACCGCCCAGCAGGGTGTGTCGGTGATCGACAAGACCGGCGCCAACGGCGGCAAGACCGTCGGCGACATCCACGACGGCGACTGGATCTCCTTCACCCCGTACCGGTTCGACGGGCAGCGGAAGCTGACCGTGCGGGCCTCCTCCGGCGGCGCCGGCGGCTTCGTCGAACTGCGCACCGGCTCGCCCGACGGGCCGCTGCACAGCTCGGCGTACATCCCGCCGACCGGCGGCTGGGAGACGTTCCAGAACGTCGACGTGCCGCTGCGGGCACTGCCGAAGAAGACCACGGAGATCTACCTGGTCTTCAAGGGCGGCGAGGGCGCGCTGTACGACGTGGACGACTTCGAGTTCTCCAAGGAGCCGTTCAAGGGCGGCAAGAAGGTCCTGGTCTTCTCCAAGACGGCCGGCTTCCGGCACGACTCCATCCCGGCGGGCGTCGCCGCCCTGAAGGAACTCGGCGGCCCGGCCGGCATCACGGTCGACGCGACCGAGGAGGCCCGGCAGTTCACCACCGCCAACCTCGCCAAGTACGACGCGGTCGCCTTCCTGTCCACCACCGGTGACGTGCTGAACGCCGAGCAGCAGAAGGCGTTCGAGAACTACGTGAAGAACGGCGGCGGCTACCTCGGCATCCACGCCGCCGCCGACACCGAGTACGACTGGGAGTTCTACGGCGGTCTCGTCGGCGCCCACTTCGACTCGCACCCGGCGATCCAGAAGGCCACCGTGCGCGTCGAGGACCACGACCACCCCGCCACCGCGCACCTGGACGACGCCTGGGAGCGCACCGACGAGTGGTACAACTACCGCACCAACCCGCGTGAGCAGGCCAAGGTCCTCGCCACCCTCGACGAGACCACCTACCAGGGCGGCACCATGAAGGGCGACCACCCGATCGCCTGGTGCCAGAGCTACGGCGGCGGCCGCTCCTTCTACACCGGCGGCGGCCACACCAAGGAGTCCTACGCCGAGGAGTCCTTCCGCGCCCACCTGCTCGGCGGCCTGCGGTACGCCACCGGCCAGGTCAAGGCGGACTGCAAGCCGGACAAGGGGTACCGGAAGATCTTCAACGGCCACACCCTGGACGGCTGGAAGCAGGCCGGCCCCGGGAAGTTCAACGTCAAGGACGGCACGCTGGAGACCGAGGGCGGCATGGGGCTGCTCTGGTACCAGGCCAAGGAGCTGAAGTCGTACTCCCTCAAGCTCGACTGGAAGATGCGGGGCGACGACAACTCCGGTGTCTTCGTGGGCTTCCCGGCCTCCGACGACCCCTGGTCCGCGGTGAACAAGGGCTACGAGATCCAGATCGACGCCACGGACGCGCCCGACCGCACCACGGGCTCCGTCTACTCGTTCAAGTCGGCGAACATCAAGGCCCGTGATCAGGTCCTGCGTCCGCCCGGCCAGTGGAACTCCTACGAGATCAAGGTCCGGGGCGAGCGCCTCCAGGTGTTCCTCAACGGAGTCAAGATCAACGACTTCACCAACAAGGACCCGGAGCGGAGCCTGGCCGACGGCCACATCGGCCTGCAGAACCACGGCGCCGACGACCAGGTCTCCTTCCGCAACATCCAGCTGAAGGAGCTGCCCTCCTAGGGCAACCGGAACGGCGGCGGGCGGAGGACGCCGGACCTCCGCCCGCCGTCCCGCCGGGCCCCGCGCCCGGCACCCCGCTCGTCCGCCTCCGGCGCTCCCCACCCGGTTCGCGTACGACAAGGAGGCTGCCCATGTCCGCCGAACCGTCCCTCCCCACCCCCTCCCCGGCCCCGCGCTTCGGCGTCTGGCTCATCGGGGCGCGCGGATCCGTGGCCACGACCGCGATCGCGGGCTGCGCCGCCGTCACCGCCGGACTCCACCCGCCGACCGGCATGGTCACCGAGACCCCCGACTTCACCGACTGCGGACTGCCCCCGTTGTCGTCCCTCGTCTTCGGCGGCCACGACACCGTCGACTGCCCGCTGCCCAAACGCGCCGAACACCTCGCCGCCGGCGGCGTCCTGCCGCACGGCCTGCCCTCCGCCGTGCACGCCGAACTCCTCGCCGCCGACCGGGAGATCCGGCCCGGCGGCCCCCTGCCCGGTGACCCGGACGGCGGCCCGGGCCGCCACCACGACGAGCTGATCGACGTGTTCGCGGCCGACATCCGCGACTTCGTGAGCCGCCAGGACCTCGCGGGCGCCGTCGTGGTGAACGTCGCCTCCACCGAGCCCGCCCCCACCGACGGCACGCTGCCGGTCAGCTCCCTCTACGCGGCCGCCGCCCTGCGCGCCGGCTGCCCCTACGTCAACTTCACCCCCTCCACGGGACTGCACCACCCGGAGCTGGCCGCGCTCGCCGCGTCCTCGGGCCTGCCGTACGCGGGCCGCGACGGCAAGACCGGGCAGACCCTGCTGCGCTCCGTGCTCGGCCCGATGTTCTCGCAGCGCGCCCTCGCCGTGCGCGCCTGGTCCGGCACCAACCTCCTGGGCGGCGGCGACGGGGCCGCCCTCGCCGACCCCGCGGCCGCCGCCGCCAAGAACGCCGGCAAGGAACGCGTCCTCGCCGACACCCTCGGCGCCACGCCCCAGGGCGAGGTCCACATCGACGACGTGCCCGCGCTCGGCGACTGGAAGACGGCCTGGGACCACGTCGCCTTCGACGGCTTCCTCGGCTCCCGCATGGTCCTGCAGACCATCTGGCAGGGCTGCGACTCGGCGCTCGCCGCCCCGCTCGTCCTCGACCTGGCCCGGCTGGTCGTCCGCGCCCGGCAGAAGGGCCTGACCGGCCCGCTGCGCGAACTGGGCTTCTACTTCAAGGACCCGGTCGGGGACGGACCGTCGTCACTGGCCGAGCAGTACGTCGAACTGAAACGCTTCGCCGGGCGGTTGCGGGACGACGCCGACGGCCACGGGACGCGGCGGTGAGCCGCATGGCCGCCCCGGCGCCGGGCACCTCCGCGCCGGGCGGGCCGGCGGCGGGGGAGGGCCCGGCCCCCGGGGACACCGCCCCGTCCCCCGAGGGCGCTGCGTCCCGAACGTCCCGCGCATTGCGCTCCCGCTCCGGCCGCGCGGGCGCCTGGGCCGAACTGCTGCGCCTGCCCGCCCTGTTCACCGTCCCCGGCGACGCCCTGGCCGGCGCGGCGGCGGCCGGCGCGCGTCCCGGACCCCGCACCCTGCTCGCCGTCGGATCCTCCCTGTGCCTGTACGAGGCCGGCATGGCCCTGAACGACTGGGCGGACCGCGCCGAGGACGCCGTGGAACGCCCGCACCGCCCGCTCCCGTCCGGCCGCATCCGGCCGGCCGCCGCCCTCACCGCGGCCTGCGGCCTCACCGGCGCCGGCCTGGCGCTCGCCGCCGCCGCGGGACGGCCCGCCCTCGCGGTGGCCGCACCCCTGGCGGCGACCGTCTGGGCCTACGACCTGGCGCTGAAGCACACGCCCGCCGGTCCCGCGGCCATGGCCGCCGCCCGCGGACTGGACCTGCTCCTGGGCGCCGCGGCCACCGGCGGCGGCACCCGCGCCGCACTGCCCTCCGCCGCGCTGCTGGGCACCCACACCCTCGCGGTGACGGCCGTGTCCCGCCGGGAGACCACCGGCGGTTCGGCCCTGGTCCCGCTGGCGGCCCTGGCGACGACGGGGGCGCTGACCCGGCTGGTCACCCACCGCCGCACCCGACTCCCGGCAGGCCGGCGGGCAGCAGCCGCCCCCGGCCTGCCGGGCCCCGGCCCGGCGGAGCACCCGCGCCGGGCCGCCGGCACCCTCGCCACCGCCCTGGGCGCCGCCTACGCCGCCACGGCCGCCCGCCCCTACCTCCACGCCGCGCTCAACCCCTCGCCCCCGCTCACCCAGCGCGCCGTCGGCGGCGGCATCCGGGCCACGGTCCCCCTCCAGGCCGCGCTGGCCGCCCGGTCCGGGGCGACCGCCACGTCCCTGCTGGTCGCGGCCCTGGCCCCGGCCGGCCGGATGTTCGCGAGGAGGGCCGGCATGAGGAAGGTGAGCATCACATGAGGCGGAACCCGAGCCGGGAGCCGGACGGGGGCGCGGCCGCACCGGGCCCGGCCGTGACCGACGCTGCCTCGACCGGCCCGGCGGCGACCGGCCCGGCGGCGACCGGCTCGGCCGCGGCTGGTCCGGCCTCGACCGGTCCGACGGTGACCGGCTCGGCCGCGGCTGGTCCGGCCTCGACCGGTCCGGCGGCGACCGGCTCGGCCGCGGCTGGTCCGGCGACGACTGGTCCGGCCGTGACCGGCGCGACCGGCCCGGCCGTGACCGGCGCGACCGGCCCGGCCGTGACCGGCGCGACCGGCCCGGCCGTGACCGGCCCGGCGGTGACCGGCGCGACCGGCCCAGCCGCGACCCGTGGGCCCGCGGCCGACGCGGCCGCAGGCCCACGGCCGGACCCGGGCGGCGCCCTCCCGCTTCCCCTCCGCTTCGGCTACGGCACCAACGGCCTCGCCGACCTCCGGCTCGACGACGCCCTCGCCCTGCTCGCCGACCTCGGCTACGACGGCGTCGGCCTGACCCTCGACCACATGCACCTCGACCCGCTCGCCCCGGACCTCGCCGCCCGCACCCGCCGGGTCGCGCACCGGCTGGACGCGCTCGGGCTCGGCGTCACGGTGGAGACCGGGGCCCGCTACGTGCTCGACCCCCGCCGCAAGCACGGCCCGTCGCTGCTGGACCCCGACCCGGACGACCGCGCCCGCCGCGTCGACCTCCTCGTGCGGGCCGTCCGCGTCGCCGCCGACCTCGGCGCGCACGCCGTCCACTGCTTCAGCGGCGTCCCGCCCGCCGGTACCGACGAGGACACCGCCTGGAAGCGCCTCGCCGAGACGCTCACCCCCGTCCTGGAGGCCGCCGCCGACGCCGGAGTCCCGCTCGCCGTCGAACCCGAGCCGGGGCACCTCCTCGCCACCCTCGCCGGCTTCCACCGCCTGCGCCGCACGCTCGGCGACCCCGAGCCCCTCGGCCTCACCCTGGACATCGGCCACTGCCAGTGCCTGGAACCCCTCCCTCCCGCCGACTGCGTGCGCGAGGCGGCCCCCTGGCTGCGCCACGTCCAGATCGAGGACATGCGCCGGGGCGTCCACGAGCACCTCCCCCTCGGGGACGGCGAGATCGACTTCCCGCCCGTCCTCGCGGCCCTCGCCGCCACCGGATACCGGGGCCTGACCGTCGTCGAACTGCCCCGCCACTCCCACGCGGGCCCCCACTTCGCCGCCCGCTCCCTGCCGTTCCTGCGCCGCGCCGCCGGGCTCGCGGCGACCGCCGCACCCCCCGCCCCGCCGCACGGCGATCCCTCCGCCACCCCCGAAGGGAGCACCACCCCATGACCCGCCCCGATGCCACCCCGGCCACCCCGGGGGCAGGCACCACCGGCGACCGGGCGACCCCCGGTGACGGCACCACCCCCGCCCTCACCCCGCCCGCCGAACTGCACCGGCACCTCGCCGAGCACCTGGGAGGAGCCGCCCGCGCCTGGCTCGACCAGGCGCTCGAGGAGGCCGCCGCCCATCCCGGCGCCCACGGACCCATCTCCGTGTGGGAGCTGCGCCTGGCGGAGGCCGGCCGCCGCTGCGGTCCCGCCCACGCCGACGCCGCCCGCGTCCTCGTCCTGCACGCGGCACGCGCCGACGCCGACGCCCTGGCCCGGGTCTACCACCAGGGCACCGCGGACGAACGCCGCGCGGTCCTGCACGCCCTGCCGCACCTGGTGCCCGGCCCCGACGCCCTCCCGCTCGTCGAGGACGCCCTGCGCACCAACGACACCCGCCTGCTCGCCGCCGCCGTCGGCCCGTACGCCGCCCGGCACCTCGACGCCCACGCCTGGCGGCACGCCGTGCTGAAGTGCCTGTTCACCGGCGTCGCCGTCGACCACGTGGCGGACCTGGCCCGGCGCGCCCGCGGTGACGGCGAACTCGCCCGCATGCTGGGCGACTACGCCGAGGAGCGCACCGCCGCCGGCCGGACCGTCCCGGAGGACCTGCGCCGCGTCCTGGCCCTGACCGCGCCCGCCGCGCCGGCCTCCTCGTCCGCCCCGTCCGCCGCCACCCCGACGCACGGCACGGACCACCCCCACGGCCCCCACGGCCCCCACGGCAAGGAGTCCTGATGCGCCTCTTCGACCCCCACATCCACATGACGTCGCGCACCACCGACGACTACGAGGCCCTGTACGCCGCGGGCGTCCGCGCCGTCGTCGAACCCTCCTTCTGGCTCGGCCAGCCCCGCACCTCCCCGGCCTCCTTCTTCGACTACTTCGACTCCCTCCTCGGCTGGGAGCCCTTCCGCGCCGCCCAGTACGGCATCGCCCACCACTGCACGCTCGCCCTCAACCCCAAGGAGGCCAACGACCCCCGCTGCACCCCCGTCCTCGACGAACTGCCCCGGTACCTCGTCAAGGACAACGTCGTGGCCGTCGGCGAGATCGGCTACGACTCCATGACCCCCGCCGAGGACGCCGCGCTCGCCGCACAGCTCCAGCTCGCCGCCGACCACGGCCTGCCCGCCCTGGTGCACACCCCGCACCGCGACAAGCTCGCCGGCCTGCGCCGCACCCTCGACGTGGTCCGCGAGTCCGCCCTCCCCCCGGACCGCGTGCTGGTCGACCACCTCAACGAGACCACCGTCAAGGAGGCCAAGGACAGCGGCTGCTGGCTGGGCTTCTCCGTCTACCCGGACACCAAGATGGACGAGGAGCGGATGGTCGCCATCCTGCGCGCCCACGGCCCCGAGCGGGTCCTGGTGAACTCCGCCGCCGACTGGGGCAGGAGCGACCCCCTCAAGACCCGCAAGGTCGCCGACCTGATGCTCGCCGAGGGCTTCACCGAGGACGACGTCGACCTGGTGCTGTGGCGCAACCCCGTCGCCTTCTACGGACTCAGCGGCCGGCTGGACCTCGACGTCGCCGCCACGGACGCCACCCACGAGGGCAACTCCATCCTGCGCGGCGCGCCGAAGGACGAGCCCCGGCCGTCCGCCGCTCCGGCCGCGGAGGCGTGAGCCATGCGCTTCCGCCACCCCGACGGCTCCACCGTCCACCTCGCCTACTGCACCAACGTCCACCCCGCCGAGACCCTCGACGGCGTCCTCGCCCAGCTCCGCGACCACTGCGAGCCCGTCCGCCGCCGCCTCGGCCGCGACCGGCTCGGCATCGGACTGTGGCTCGCCAGGGACGCCGCGCACGCCCTGGTCACCGACCCGTCCGCGCTGCGCGGCCTGCGCTGCGAGCTCGAACGGCGGGGCCTGGAGGTCGTCACCCTCAACGGCTTCCCCTACGAGGGCTTCGGCGCCGGGGAGGTCAAGTACCGGGTCTACAAACCGGACTGGGCCAACCCCGAACGCCTGGAGCACACCACCGCCCTCGCCCGCGTCCTCGCCGGGCTGCTCCCCGACGACGTCGCCGACGGCAGCATCTCCACCCTGCCGCTCGCCTGGCGCACCGCCCACGACGCGCGGCGCGCCGAGACGGCCCGCGCCGCCCTGCACGCCCTCGCCGAGCGGCTCGACGCCCTCCAGGAGCTGACCGGACGCTCCGTCCGCGTCGCCCTGGAGCCGGAACCCGGCTGCGTCGTCGAGACCACCCGCGACGCCATCGCCCCGCTCACCGCGATCGGCCACGACCGCGTCGGCATCTGCGTCGACACCTGCCACCTCGCCACCTCCTTCGAGGACCCGCACACCGCCCTGGACGACCTGGCCCGGGCCGGGGTGCCCGTGGTCAAGTCCCAGCTCTCCGCCGCCCTGCACGCCGAGCAACCCCACCTGCCCGCCGTCCGCGAGGCGCTGGCCGCCTTCGCCGAGCCCCGCTTCCTGCACCAGACCCGCACGCCCCCCGCCCCCGGCGCCGCCGGGCCGCACGGCACCGACGACCTCGGCGAGGCCCTGGCCGGCGGCGCGCTGCCCGACACCGCGCCCTGGCGCGCCCACTTCCACGTCCCCCTGCACGCGGCCCCCGCCGCGCCCCTCACCTCCACGCTGCCCGTCCTCGAGGCGGCCCTGACCCGGCTGGTCGGCGGCCCGCACCCGCTCACCCGCCACCTCGAGGTCGAGACCTACACCTGGCAGGCCCTCCCGCCCGAGCTGCGTCCCCGCAGCCGCGCCCAGCTCGCCGACGGCATCGCCGCCGAACTCACCCTCGCCCGCGACCTCCTGACGGACCTCGGCCTGAAGGAACTGCCATGACCCCACCGAGCGGCCCCACCCCCCTCCTCGTCCTCGACGTCGTGGGCCTCACCCCCCGCCTCCTCGACCACATGCCCCGCCTCAAGGCCCTCGGCCGGTCCGGCTCCCGCGCTCCGCTCGGCACCGTCCTGCCCGCGGTCACCTGCGCCGCCCAGTCCACCTTCCTCACCGGCACCATGCCCTCCGAGCACGGCATCGTCGGCAACGGCTGGTACTTCCGCGAACTCGGCGACGTCCTGCTGTGGCGGCAGCACAACGGGCTCGTCGCCGGCGACAAGCTCTGGGACGCCGCCCGCCGCGCCCACCCCGGCTACACCGTCGCCAACATCTGCTGGTGGTACGCCATGGGCGCCGACACCGACATCACCGTCACCCCCCGTCCCGTCTACTACGCCGACGGCCGCAAGGAACCCGACTGCTACACCCGGCCGGCCGCGCTCCACGACGAACTCACCGAGAAGTTCGGCACGTTCCCCCTGTTCCACTTCTGGGGACCCGGCGCCGACCTGGTCTCCAGCCGGTGGATCATCGACGCCACCCGCCACATCATGCGCACCCGCCGCCCCGACCTCACGCTCTGCTACCTCCCGCACCTCGACTACGACCTGCAACGCTTCGGCCCCGACGACCCGCGCTCCCTGAAGGCGGCCGCCGACCTGGACGCCGCCCTCGCCCCCCTCCTGGACGACGCCCGCGCCGAGGGCCGCACCGTCGTCGCGCTGTCCGAGTACGGCATCACCCGGGTGAACCGGCCCGTGGACGTCAACCGCGCCCTGCGCCGCGCGGGCCTGCTCGAGGTGCACACGCAGGACGGCATGGAGTACCTCGACCCGATGGCCTCCCGCGCCTTCGCGGTCGCCGACCACCAGATCGCCCACGTCTACGTGCGCCGCCCCGAGGACCTCGACGCCACCCGCGCCGCCCTGGCCGGACTGCCCGGCATCGAGCAGCTCCTCGACGACGAGGGCAAGAAGGCCCACCACCTCGACCACCCGCGCGCCGGCGAACTGGTCGCCGTCGCCGAACCCGACGCCTGGTTCACGTACTACTACTGGCTCGACGACGCCCGCGCGCCCGACTTCGCGCAGCTCGTCGAGATCCACCGCAAACCCGGCTACGACCCGGTCGAGCTCTTCATGGACCCCCTCGACCCGTACGTCAAGGTCAGGGCGGCCACCGCACTGGCGCGCAAGAAACTCGGCATGCGCTACCGCATGGCGGTCGTGCCCCTGGACCCGTCACCTGTTCGCGGCAGCCACGGCCGCCTCCCCGCGAGCGACGACGACGGTCCGCTCCTCATCTGCTCCACCCCCCGCGCCGTCGGCGACCGCGTGGCGGCCACCGACGTCAAGCACCTCCTGCTCCGGCTCGCCGGACTCGGCTGACGCGCCACACCGCGTGCGGCACCACCCGCGGCGCCGCACGCGACACCGCGTACGCCGCCGCGCACGGCCTCCGAGACCCGACTACCGAGAGTGAAACACACGGCACTGACAACGGCCGGTCCCGGCGGGACCGGGACCGGCCACGACCGAGAAGGCAGGCACCCGTGACCCCGTACTCCGACCCCTCCAGAGCAGCGGCCGACCCCGCCGCCGGCGCCCCGGACGAGGGACTGCGCCGCTCCCTCGGCGTGGACCGGCGCCGCTTCCTCAGCACCTGCACCGCCGTGGCGGCCGGGGCCGTCGCGGCCCCGGTCTTCGGCGCCGCCCCCGCCCTGGCCCACGACCACGGCAGGGGCCACGACCGCGGTCACGACCGCGGGCACGGCGGGCAGGTCCTCGTCCCGCCGCACAAGCGCGGCATCATCCTCTACACCGTCCGCGACGCCACCGGCCGCGACCCCCTCTCCACCGACCTGCCCTCCGGCTTCCGCGAGGTGTTCAGGCAGCTGGCCCGCCACGGCTACCGCCAGGTGGAGTTCGCCGGCTACCGCCAGCACGCCAACGCCCCCGGCGGCGACAACCTGGAATCCGTCCGGGGCGCGAAGCTGCTGCGCCGCTGGCTGGACGACTACGGGCTGCGCGCCCAGGGCAACCACGGCTTCATCCCGCCCTCCTGGCCGCTGACCAAGGAGGACCTGGACACCTTCAAGAAGCACCTGGAGATCGCCAACATCCTCGGCATGGACCACATGGGCACCGGCGGCGACCCCACCGGCAGCTCGTACCGCGCCGACTGGGACGTGGCCGCCGACAAGTGGAACGCCCTCGGAGCGATCGCCCGCCGCGAGGGCATCAAGCTCTACACCCACAACCACGACGGCGCCTACGGCTTCCTGCTCGACGGCGGCCCGCTGGACGACCAGGGCCGGCCGACCCGCAGCTCGGGCATCCGGAAGCTGGAGTACTTCCTCAAGGTCACCGACCCGAAGCTCGTCTGGCTGGAGATGGACATCTTCTGGGCGCACGTCGCCCAGTACAAGTTCCACACGTACACCGCCCACGACGGCTCCACCCGGCGCAGCGTCTTCGACCCGGCCGGCCTGGTCGCCCGCCACAACAAGCGCTACCCGCTGTTCCACGCCAAGGACGGCGTCGTGAGCACCACCAACGGCATGGGCTACGAGATGGTGCCCTTCGGGACCGGCGTCATCGACTACACGACGTTCTTCTCCCGGGTCGGGCAGCGGAACTACCACAACCCGATGATCGAGGACGACAACGCCCCGAGCGCCACCGACCCCGCGCAGTCGCTGCGGGAGGCCAAGATCGGCTACGACAACCTGGCGGCCCTGCGCGGGCGCCGCCGCTGACCCGGGACACGGCCGGGGGGGGCCCCCCCCCCCCCCCCCGGGGGGGCGGCCCGCCCCCCCCGTGGGCGCGGGGAAACCGCCCCTGGCAGGGCCCCCCCCCCGCGCAGGAAAGGAGGGGGAAAGAACCA
>NZ_JBVITR010000013.1:0-86573 GCF_055574875.1 Streptomyces sp. NPDC034670 | reverse complement strand
CTCCCTGCCTCTTTGTACCCCCCCCCCCCCCCCCCCCCCCCCCCCCTCCCCCCCCCCCCCCCCCCCCTCCTCCCCCCCCCCCCCGCCCCGCGGCGGCACGGCGGCGAAACCCCCGGTGACGGACCGCCGCCCGGCGACGGAAACGCAGGTGAAAGGCACTGCGAAACCTTGGTATGGTTGTCCACGTCGCCGCGGGGAACACCCCGGCACGGCGGCAGACACCTGGTCCGGGTGGCGGAATGGCAGACGCGCTAGCTTGAGGTGCTAGTGCCCTTTATCGGGCGTGGGGGTTCAAGTCCCCCCTCGGACACTCACCCCATCGGTACGAAGAATGGCTGCGACTCCGGTCGCAGCCTTTTTCATGCGCTCTTGCCTGCCCTTGTGTGTCCTCGTGTGCTGTGACGCGTGCGGCCGGGGACGGCCGCGGCCCCCTTTCTCCCTCGGACGGGGAAAGGGGGCCGCGGTGCGCCGGACTCCGGGCGGCTCAGCGGGCCGCGGAGGCGGTGGGGGAGCCGTCCCGCTCGGGGGCGGCGGGGGCCTCGCCCTCGTCGAGCGCGACGTCCTTCGTCTCCTTGCCGATCAGCAGCGCGACCAGGGTCAGCAGCGCCATCGCGGAGAGGTAGACCCCGACCAGCCACGGCGAGCCGTCGCCGGCCTCCCACAGGGCCACCGCGATGAACGGGGCGACGGCCGCGCCCAGGATCGAGCTGACGTTGTACGAGACGCCGGAGCCCGTGTAGCGCACGCTCGTCGGGAAGAGCTCCGGCAGGAGCGCGCCCATCGGGCCGAAGGTCATGCCCATCAGCGTGAAGCCGAGCACCAGCCACAGCACCACGCCCAGCGTGCCCAGGCCGATCAGCGGCACCCACACCAGCCCGAAGACCAGGATCGCGGCGGTGACCCAGATCAGGGTGGTGCGGCGGCCGTACTTGTCGGCGAGCGGGCCGGAGACCAGGGTGAACGCGGCGAAGAACAGCACCCCGAAGATCATCATCAGGACGAAGGTGGTGTAGCTGTACCCCAGGCCGGGCACGGCGGCGTCCTCGGGCGTGCGGCCGTAGCTCAGCGAGAACGTGGTCATCAGGTAGAAGAGCACGTACGTCGCCAGCATGAAGAAGGTGCCGAGGACCAGCTGCTTCCAGTGGTTGCGGAAGACGGTGGCCAGCGGCAGCTTCCGCACCAGCCCGGCCTCCTGGGTCCTGGCGAAGACCGGTGCCTCGACCAGGCGCATCCGCACCCACAGGCCGATCGCGACCATGAC
This sequence comes from Streptomyces sp. NPDC034670, assembly GCF_055574875.1. NCBI lineage: Bacteria > Bacillati > Actinomycetota > Actinomycetes > Kitasatosporales > Streptomycetaceae > Streptomyces > Streptomyces sp. NPDC034670. The sequence continues at coordinate 85,312 of NZ_JBVITR010000013.1, read as the reverse complement.
GGCCGAGAACAGGAACGGGATGCGCCAGCCCCAGCTCAGGAAGGCCTCCGAGGGCTGCGAGGGGTCGGCGCCCGCCGCGGACGGCAGCAGCGCGCCGATGATCAGGAAGAGGCCGTTGCCGATGATGAAGCCCAGCGGGGCGCCCAGCTGCGGGAAGGTGCCGTACAGGGCGCGCTTGCCGCTCGGGGCGTTCTCGGTGGCGACCAGGGCGGCGCCGCTCCACTCGCCGCCGAGCGCGAAGCCCTGCGCGAGCCGCATCAGCACCAGCAGCGCGGTGGCGATCCAGCCGGCCTGCGCGTAGGTGGGCAGCACGCCGATGAGGAAGGTGGCGATGCCCATGGTCAGGAGCGAGGCCACCAGCGTGCCCTTGCGGCCGAGCCGGTCGCCGAGGTGCCCGAAGACCACGGCGCCGACCGGGCGGGCGACCATCGCGGCGCCGAACACCGCGAAGGACGACAGCAGGGCCGTGGTGGGGTCGCTGCTCGGGAAGAAGAGCGTGGGGAAGACCAGGACGGCGGCGGTCGCGTAGATGTAGAAGTCGTAGAACTCGATCGTCGTGCCGATGAGGCTCGCGACGAGGACGCGGGACCGCGAGTTGGCGGGTGCCTGGGCCGGGGCCGGGCTGGTGGTCGGTGCGGGCATTTCTCGGTCTTTCGCACGAGGGTGGGAAGCGGCCCTCGGGACGTCTTCCCGCCCTTCTTTACGGAACGGCTGCGCGAACCGTGCGGGCGTGGTAAGGCTCTCAGATATCTCATCCCTCAGTCGACTCATATCAGAATGTGGACAGATGTCGGAGCGCCGGGCACCCGGGCACCCGGGCGCACGCCGGTGAGCCGGCCGGTGCGGGCCGGGACCGGCCGGGAGGGCGTACGGCGTACGGCGAACGGCCCGCGGCACGGGCCGGGGGAGTCCCCGGGCCGTGCCGCGGGCCGCGGTCGTGCCGCCGGACCGGACCGCCGCCGGACCGCGGCTGCGCCGGAAGGGCCGGATCAGTCGCGTGCCTCGGCCTCCACCGGCTTCGGGATCATGAAGGACGTCGCGAAGGCGGCGGCCAGGATGACGACTCCGGCGATCATGCCGGCGGTGTAGTCCGCGGGCGACGTGGGATCGGAGGGCAGGGCCGCCGTCTTGACCGCGTACAGCACCGCGAAGCTGAGACCGGCACCGAGGTTGAACGCCCCCGCGTTCAGGCCGGGCAGGAAGCCCGGGTTCTCCTTGGGGGACAGGACGATGCCGAGCCCGTTGAGCACGATGTTGGCCACGCCCGCGTAGGCGATGCCGACCAGGATCGAGGTCAGCAGCAGCAGGGCGCGGGACTGGGAGTCGACCGTGAGGACCATCAGGAGCACGCCCGCCACGGCCCCGACCAGGCCCAGCCGCAGGACGCGGCCGTACCCGAAGGTGGCGGCGAGCCGGCCGGCGAGGGGGCCCATGGCCAGGCCGGCCAGGGCGTACGGCGTGAGGGTCCACCACGCGGACTGCTCGGCGCTCATGCCGAGCCCGGCGTTCCCGTCCTGGGCGAGGGCCGGGAGCAGTCCGTTCATGACGGCGAACACGCCCGTCATGGTGAGCAGGGTGGTCAGCAGGGTCGCCCAGGTCGAGCGCTGCCTCAGGTGCCGGGTGGCGACCAGCGGGTGCGCGCTGCGGTCCTCGGTCCGCCAGAACAGGGCGAAGGCGACCGCGCCGACGACGACCAGGACGGCGACCAGGAGCCAGTTCGCGTCGGCGAGCTTGCCGGCCTCGTTCAGTGCGGTGAGCAGCGCGCCGACGGACACGACGAGGAGCGCGACACCCGGCCAGTCCATCCGGTCCGCCCGGGGCGCCTTGGTCTCGGGGGTCAGGGTGGCGACCAGCACGGTGGCGAGGACCGCCACGACGGCCATCGTCCAGAAGACCGACCGGAAGCCGTGGGTGTCGGCGAGGTAGCCCCCGGCGAGGGCGTCGACACCGGCGATGCCGCCGTTGACGGCGGTGATCACGCCCAGCAGGGTGCCGTACTTCTTCGGTTCGGTCACCTCCTGCCGCAGCATGATCAGGCAGAGGGGGACGACCGGGCCGGACACGCCCTGGATGACGCGGCCGGCGAACAGCACGGGCACGCTCGGCGCCAGTGCGGCCACGACGCAGCCGACGGCCATGAGGGCCAGCATGCCGGCCAGCACCCTGCGGCGGCCGACGACGTCGCCCAGCCTCGGCAGGAAGAGCGAGAACAGGGCCGCCGAGGTGAAGAACGCGGTCTGGGTGAGCCCGATCTCGGCCGAGCTGGCCCCGAAGCTCTCCTCGATGTTCTTCAGCGCGGGGCTGAGCATGCTCGCGTTGAGCTGGAAGGCGAAGCAGGCCGCGAGGAGCGCGGCCATCAGCACGCCCACCCGGGTCGTGCGGCGGCCCGACGCCTCGCCGGGCCGGTTGACGGTGGTGGGTGCGCTCATGCCTCGACGTCACCGATCCGCTCGAGGGCGTCCACCACGAGGTTCCAGAACCGCTCGTGGTCGAGCGCGACCGCGACCTGGGTGTGGCAGTCGGCCGGGGCCGGCGCCCGGAAGTCGGTCACGGTCATGCCCAGGGTCAGGCCGCCGGTGAGCTCGACGTCCACCGGAGCCCTGCGCACCGTCATGACGGAGGGGTCGATCACGTACGCGACCGCACACGGGTCGTGCACGGGCGGGTGCTCGAAGCCCTGCGCCTCCTTGTAGGTGGCGCCGAAGAAGTCCAGGAGCTCGCCGACGAACTCGGCGGGCTTGGTGCCGACCGCGGCGATCTTCTTGACGACCTCGGGCGTCGCCAGGGCCTGGTGCGTCAGGTCGAGGCCGACCATGGTGACCGGCCAGCTCTCGTTGAAGACGATGTGGGCGGCCTCGGGGTCGATGATGATGTTGAACTCGGCGACCGCGCTCCAGTTGCCCTCGTGGTAGCCGCCGCCCATCAGGACGACCTCGCGGACCCGCTCGACGATGCGGGGCTCCTTGCGCGCGGCGAGGGCGATGTTCGTCAGCCCCGCCGTCGGGACGAGGGTGATCTCACCGGGCTCGTGCGACATCACCGTGTCGATGATGAGGTCGACGGCGTGCCGGCGGTCCAGCTCGAGGGTCGGCTCGGGCAGCACGGGACCGTCCAGACCGGTCTCGCCGTGGATGTCCGGCGCCGTCTCGACGGCCCGCACCAGCGGCCGCGGGCAGCCGGCGGCGAAGGGCACGCCGGTGATCCCGGCGATGCGCGCCACGGACAGGGCGTTGCGGGTGACCTTCTCCAGGGTCTGGTTGCCGACCACGGTCGTGACGGCGACCAGGTCGATGTCGGGGTTGCCGTGCGCCAGCAGCAGCGCGATGGCGTCGTCGTGTCCGGGGTCGCAGTCGAGGATGATCTTCTTGGCCATCGGGAGAGCCCCTTTGCTCTGGCGGAACGGTGGTGGATCTCTGGTGCGCCACGGGAGGGCTGCTACCGGAGGGCGTGCCGGCGCACGGGCCGGCGGCGGTGACGGCCCGCGTCACCGGAGCGCGACAGCGGCACGGGGCGGGCGGCCGTCGCGGCGACCGGACCGAACACTGCGCACTTCCTGGAGAACGACCGGGAAATCGTTCTCCAGGAAAGTTTCTCATTAATCCGCCGTTGTCAACGGTGGACATCTCACAGCGCCGCGCAGAAGGGCCAAGATCAAGAGGTCGTCGGGTGATAACGTTTGCCCAAACGTCCTGGAGAACCGCTTCCCTTGCCCGCGGTGGCCGCGTCGAGGGGAGGGCGGTCGAGTCGAGTGGAGGGGGCCTGAAAGTGACCGAGGTCACACTGAGAGAGGTGGCGCGCGCGTCGGGGTACTCCGTCGCCACGGTGTCCCGGGTGCTGGGCGGGACCCGCCCGGTCGGGCCCGAGATCGCCCGCCGGGTGAAGGAGGCGGCCGAGAGCCTCGGTTACCGGCCCAACCAGGTCGCCCGCGCCCTGCGCAACCGCTCCACCGGCACCATCGGCCTCGTCCTGCCGCAGATCACCAATCCCTTCTTCCCCTCCCTCGTGCGGGAGGTGGAGCACGCCCTGCACGCCGAGGGCCGCGCCCTGCTGCTCGCCGACTGCGACGACGACCCGGCGATCGAGGCGGACCGGATCACCGCCCTGCTGGACCGGCAGGTCGACGCCCTGCTGGTCATCCCCGTCGACGAGGCGCACAGCCGGGACGCGGTGGCCCGAGCGGCGGCCCGTGTGCCGCTGGTGCTGCTGGACCGCGGCTGCGGTTCCGGCGTCGCCGACCTGGTCGCGACCGACAACGCCTCCGGAACGGCACTCGTCCTGGACCACCTGGCCGCCACCGGACGCCGCCGGATCTGCTTCGTGGGCGCGGGCGGCGGCAACACGGCGGCGTCCGAGCGGCTCGCCGCGTACCGGGCGGGGGCCGGCGCCCTGGACCCGGAAGCACCCGGTCGCGTCGAACTCGGCGACTTCTCGATGGAGTGGGGGCGGGCCGCGGTGGAGCGGGTCCTGCCCTTCCGGCCGGACGCCGTGGTCTGCGCCAACGACCTCATCGCGGTCGGTGCGCTGCAGCGGCTGCGGCAGCTCGGCGTGGACGTCCCGGGGGAGATCGCCGTCACCGGCTTCGACGACATCCCCATGGTGGACCTCGCCGACCCGGCCCTGACCACCGTCCGCCAGCCCGTGCGCGATCTGGCCGCGGAGGCCGCGCACCTGCTCGGCAGCCGGCTGGCCGGGCAGCAGGACGGTCCGCGACGGTCCGTCCGCCTCGCCCCCGAACTCGTCGTACGGGCCTCCAGCGCTCCCCGCGCGCTCCCGGCCCGGGAAACCGGCAGCACCCGCCCTCCGGAGGAAGACCAGTGATCGCAGTCGTCGGAAGCCTCAACCTGGACCTGGTGGTACCGGTCCCCAAGCACCCGGTGCCGGGCGAGACGGTCCTCGGCGGCGGCACCGCCCAGCACCCCGGCGGCAAGGGCGCCAACCAGGCGGTCGCCGCCGCCCGGCTCGGCGGGAGCGTCGCCTTCGTCGGCCGGGTCGGCGAGGACGACGCGGCCGACGTCATGCTCGACGCCGTCCGGGGGGAGGGCGTGGACACCGCGCACATCACCCGCACCCGGGACCTGGCGACCGGCCGCGCCCTGATCGCCGTCGACCCGGCGGGCGAGAACACCATCATCGTCAGCCCCGGTGCCAACGCCCGTCTGGACGCCGCCGACTGCGAGGCCGCGGGGGACCTGCTGCGGAAGGCGGCCGTGACCGTCCTGCAGCAGGAGGTCCCGGACGAGGCCAACCACGCCGCCGCGCGACTGGCCGGCGGCATCGTGCTGCACAACCCGGCGCCCGCCGCGGCCGACGCCGTCCCTCCGCCCCACGTCGACGTCCTGGTCCCCAACCGCACGGAACTGGCGGCCCTCACCGGCGCACCCGTGCCGGAGACGATCGAGGACGTCGTCGGCGCGGCCCGCAGGCTGACCGGGGCGGGCGCGGTGATCGTCACGCTCGGCGGCGACGGGGTGCTCCTCCTCGAAGGCACCTCACACCTGCACGTCCCGGCCTTCGCCGTCCGGCCCGTGGACACCACGGCCGCCGGCGACTCCTTCTGCGGCGCGCTCGCCGTCGCCCTCGCGGAGGGCCGCACCCTCGAGGAGTCCGCCCGCTGGGCCTGCGCCGCCGCGGCGATCAGCACCACGCGAGCCGGCGCCCAGCCCTCACTCGCCCGCCGGGACGAGGTGGAGGCCTTCCTCGCCCGGCAGCGCTGAGCCACCGTCCCGCCCGGGACCCCGCCCGCCTGCCCGGCCGCGCGCCGGCGCCGGTCCCGCAGCCGGTGCGGCGACCGGGACGGCGGCCCCTCCCGCTCGGGGAGGGGCCGCCCACCGGCGGGCACCGGGAGCACACCCGGCCGTCGGCGTCGGCCGGGCGCGTCCCGGGCGCCGGGATCAGGGGAAGGACACCACCTTCGACGGAACGGTCTGCGTGCCCGAGGTCGGCGCCCCGGTGTCGTTGATGACGCACTCGTACTGCCCGTGACCGCTCAGCGAGACGACCAGCAGGTGGTGGAAGCGCACGCCGGGCCGCACGGGGGCGGCGAAGCCGTGGTGCTGGACGATCGTCGGGTCGACGTTGTAGTAGCAGTAGCTGCCCATGCCCCAGCCCTCGTGGGCGGTGACGTGGTCGCCGACCTTGTAGGCCGCGTAGCCCTTCACGGAGCCGTTCTGGATGGCGGCCTGGTTCGGGGCGTCGTAGGCCTTCTCGTTCTGGTAGAAGACCGTGCGCCCGCGCTCCCCGTTCCACTGCACGTCGTACTTGTTGAAGTGCTCGACGAACAGCCCGGTCGCCAGGACGTCGTGGCCGTTGACGATCAGGCCGTAGTCGCACCGGTTGGTCTCCCAGCCGACGCCGTCGCCGTGGTCGGCGCGCCAGATCCAGGTGTGGTCGATGAGGGTGTGCCGGGCGTTCACGACCATGCTCGTGGTCGCCCTGCCGGGGCCCGCGCCGCCGATCCGGATGAACACGTCCTGCACGGTGATGGGGTTGGCCGCGTGGCTGCGGGAGGAGCCGCGCGGGCCGACTTCCAGCAGCACCGGGGAGTTGACCGTCCCGGCGTCGATGAGGAAGCCCGCCAGCCGTACGCCGTCCACGTCGGCGACCTTCAAGGCGCTGACGCCGTTGTCCGGGATGAGGGTGGCGTAACCGAGGCCCAGGACGACGGTGTCGGGGCGGTTCACCCGGACCGGCTGGTCGACGTGGTAGATGCCCGGGGTGAGCAGCAGGTTCAGCCCCTGCTCCAGTGCCCGGTTGAGGGTGGCCGCCGAGTCGCCGGGCCGCGCGACGTAGAAGCGGTCCAGCGGCAGCGAGGTGCCGCGCGGGGTGCCGTTGCCCCAGGAGACGCCCCGCGCGCCGGTCCGCAGTTCGGGCAGGAAGACGCGGTACCGGTCGCCGTCGAGGTACAGGAAGGGCTTCTCGCGGGAGAGGGGCGTGGTGGCGAGCGTGGTGTACGGAGGGTCGGGGAAGCTCTGCGCGGGGGCGCCCTCGACGCCGGAGAAGACCATGTTCCACACGGCGTTGGTCCAGCCGCCGACCGAGCTGTCCCGGGTGTACCACTGCTGCTGCGAGTACGGTCCGACCGTGCCGTCGATCCGGCTGTCGGCGATGTAGCCGCCGCTGGCCCAGCCGTAGCCGGCGGGGGCGAGGTTGAGGTCGCCGCGGATGTGCATCCGGCGGAAGGGGGCCGCCTGGGAGACCGCCCAGCGGTTGGTGCCGCTGACCGGGACGAGGGCCAGGTTCTCCGTGGAACGCCAGAAGTTCTGCGTGGCGTTGCCCTCGAACCAGCCGGCGTCGACCGTCACGTCGCCGTGGATGGTGGTGTCGTCGGGGGAGAGGCCGAGACCCGAGACGGACGTGTAGAAGCCGATCTGCGCGTTGAGCCCGCGGTAGGTGCCCGGCTTGAACAGGAACTGGTAGCGGCCGGTGCCGAACTGGGCCGACTCCTGCCGGGCGAACACCTCGTCCAGGGTGGCCTGGATGCCCGGTGTGGACGGGTCGAAGACGATCACGTTGGGGCCGAGGTCGCCGCCGCCCTTCAGCGGGCGCGGTCTCCCGCGGCCCGCCGCGGGAGCGGCGGAGGCCACCGCCGGCAGGCCGGCCAGGACGGGCGCGGCGGCCGCCGCGCCGAGCACCGTGCGGCGTCCGACCGCGGGCGGCCCGCAGGGGGAGGGCGGCGCGGCCGGGTGGGGGGACGGGGGCAGGGGCGAAGAGGGCGGGGACGACGGGGAGTCGGACGTCATGGGGCGGCTCTCCTGTTCAGGAAGTGAACGGTGTGGGGGAGGTGGGAGCGCTCTCGCCGCTGAATGGTTCATCCCCGGAACAGAGGAGTCAAGGGGTGCGGCGAGAGTGGGCGGAGTCCGTCCAAACCCTTGACGCGGCTCCGTCCGGGGGTTTAACTCACGTCCTAAATTAAGCCATGAGGAACTGTCTGCGGGCCCGCCCGGAGGCATCCGGCACTCCCGGAAAGGGACACCAGGAGCATGCGCAGCATCCGAGCCGCGGCCACCGGAGCCGTCGTCCTGTCTCTCGCCCTCGCCGCCTCGGCCTGCGGAGGCGGATCGAGCACCGGCGGGTCCGGCGACTCGCCCAGGGAACTCACCTACTGGGCGTCCAACCAGGGCGCGAGCATCGAGATCGACAAGAAGGTGCTCCAGCCCGAGCTCGACAAGTTCGAGAAGCAGACCGGCATCAAGGTCAAGCTGGAGGTCGTGCCCTGGTCCGACCTGCTCAACCGGATCCTCACCGCGGCCACCTCCGGCCAGGGCCCGGACGTCCTGAACATCGGCAACACCTGGTCCGCCTCGCTCCAGGCGACCGGGGCGCTGCTGCCCTGGGACGAGGAGAACTTCGAGAAGATCGGCGGCAGGGACCGCTTCGTCGCATCCGCCCTCGGCTCGACGGGCGCGGCGGGCCAGGACCCGGCCGCCGTCCCGCTCTACTCCATGGCCTACGCCCTCTACTACAACAAGAAGATGTTCGCCGACGCCGGCATCGACGCCCCGCCCGCCACCTGGGACGAGCTGATCGCCGCCGGCAAGAAGCTGTCCAAGGACGGCAAGTGGGGGATAGGCATGGAGGGGGCCAACCCCTCCGAGAACGTCCACCACGCCTTCGTCCTCGCCCGGCAGCACGGCGCCGACTTCTTCACCGCCGACGGCAGGCCCGACTTCGCGAACGAGGGCGCGGTCGCCGCGGTCAAGCAGTACGTCGACCTCATGGCCGAGGACCGGATCATCGCCCCGGGCAACGCCGAGTACGCCCAGAACCAGTCGGTCGGCGACTTCGCCAAGGGCAGGACCGGCATGCTGCTGTGGCAGTCCGCCTCCGCCAACCTCGCGTCCCAGGGCATGGACGAGGACGACTACGGCATCGCCCCGGTGCCCGTCCAGTCCGGCGCCCCCGGCACCGGCCGGCAGGTCAACTCGATGGTCGCGGGCATCAACCTCGCCGTCTTCAAGAACACCGACAACCTCGACGGCGCCACCGAGTTCGTGAAGTTCATGACCAGTGACACCGAGCAGAAGATCCTCAACACCGCCTACAGCTCCATCCCGCCGGTCAAGGCCGCCCAGGAGGACCCCGCCTTCGACTCCCCGGCCGACGCCGTCCTGAAGGACACCCTCGCCCAGAGCGCCGTCGCCCTGCCGCAGGTCCCCGACGAGTCCCAGTTCGAGACCGCCGTCGGTACGGCGATCAAGGACCTGTTCGCCGACGCCGCCGCCGGACGCCCGGTGACCACCGGCTCGGTGCGGGCCGCGCTCACCGAGGCGCAGCAGCAGATGCCCGCGAAGTGAGCCCCGACACCCCCATGACCGCCACCGCCCCCGCCGCAGAGGCCGCCGTGCGGAAGGCCCCCCCCGGTGCGGCGCGCGGCCCCCGCCGCCGCCCCGGGCGGATCCGCCGCGTCGGACTGCCCTACCTGCTCCTCCTGCCCGCCCTGGTCCTCGAACTCCTGGTCCACCTGGTGCCGATGGTGATCGGCGCCGTGATGAGCTTCAAGGAGCTCACCCAGTTCCACATCCGCGACTGGGGAGCCGCCCCCTGGGCCGGACTCGACAACTACCGGGTGTCGGTGGACTTCGACGCCCCCGTCGGCGCGGCCCTGCTCCACTCCTTCCTCGTCACCGTCGCCTTCACCCTGCTGTCCGTCGGCCTGTGCTGGCTGATCGGCACGGCCGCCGCGGTCTTCCTGCAGGACACCTTCCGCGGCCGCGGCCTGCTGCGCGCCCTGTTCCTGGTCCCCTACGCCCTGCCGGTCTACGCCGCCGTCATCACCTGGGTGTTCATGTTCCAGCACGACAACGGCCTGGTGAACCACGTCCTGCACGACCAGCTCGGCCTCACCGACAAGCCGTCCTTCTGGCTGATCGGCGACAACAGCTTCCTCGCCCTGCTCACGGTGTCGGTGTGGAAGGGCTGGCCGTTCGCCTTCCTCATCGTGACGGCCGGCCTGCAGAACATCCCCCGCGAGCTGTACGAGGCCGCCGCCCTGGACGGCGCCGGAACGCTCCAGCAGATCCGCCGCATCACCCTGCCCTCGCTCCGCCCCGTCAACCAGGTCCTGGTCCTCGTCCTGTTCCTGTGGACGTTCAACGACTTCAACACCCCGTACGTCCTCTTCGGCAAGGCCGCCCCCGAGGCCGCGGACCTCATCTCCGTCCACATCTACCAGGCGTCCTTCGTCACCTGGAACTTCGGCACCGGGTCCGCGATGTCGGTCCTGCTCCTGCTCTTCCTGCTCGTCGTCACGGGCGGGTACCTCGCCCTCACCTCGCGCGGACGGAGGACCGCCCCATGAGCCCGCCCCGATCCCCGATGGCCCCGCCCCGCTCGTTCCTGTGGTCCCGGCGGGTCTTCCTGACCCTGCTCACGGGCTTCGTGCTGGTCCCGGTCTACGTCATGGTCTCCAGCTCGCTGAAGCCGCTCGCCGACGTCACGGGCGAGTTCCGCTGGCTCCCGACCGAGCTGACGATCCGCCCGTACATCGACATCTGGTCCACGGTCCCGCTGGGACGCTACTTCGTGAACTCGCTGATCGTGGCGGGCGCGGCCACCGTCTGCTCGGTGGTGATCGCGGTCCTCGCGGCCTACGCCGTCAGCCGCCACTCCTTCCGCGGCAAGCGCGTCTTCACGGTGACCGTGCTGTCGACGCAGATGTTCCCCGGCATCCTCTTCCTGCTCCCCCTCTTCCTGATCTACGTCAACATCGGCAACGCCACGGGCATCGCCCTGTTCGGCTCGCGCGGCGGACTGATCCTGACGTACCTGACCTTCTCGCTCCCGTTCTCCGTCTGGATGCTGATCGGCTACTTCGACTCGATCCCGCGGGACCTGGACGAGGCGGCGAAGGTGGACGGCTGCGGCCCGCTCGGCGCGCTGTTCCGCGTCGTCGTGCCGGCCGCGGTCCCCGGCATCGTGGCGGTCGCCGTCTACGCCTTCATGACCGCCTGGGGCGAGGTGCTGTTCGCGTCGGTGATGACGAACGACACCACCCGCACCCTGGCGGTCGGCCTCCAGGGCTACTCCACCCTCAACGACGTGTACTGGAACCAGATCATGGCCGCCTCGCTCGTGGTGAGCGTCCCCGTGGTCGCCGGCTTCCTGCTCCTGCAGCGCTACCTCGTCGCCGGTCTGACGGCGGGAGCCGTCAAGTGACCGGATCCCCCGACCGTGAAAGGACTTCCGTGACCATCGACTACGCCGCCCTCCCCGACGACTTCCTGTGGGGCACGGCCACCTCGGCGTACCAGATCGAGGGGGCCGTGGCGGAGGACGGCCGTTCGCCGTCGATCTGGGACACCTTCTCGCACACGCCCGGAAGGACCGACAACGGTCACCACGGCGACGTCGCCTGCGACCACTACCACCGCTGGCGCGAGGACATCGGCCTGATGCGCCGCCTCGGCACCAACGCCTACCGCCTGTCCGTCGCCTGGCCGCGCGTCGTGCCGGGGGGCGACGGCCCGGTGAACGCCAAGGGCCTGGACTTCTACGACCGCCTGGTCGACGGCCTGCTCGAGGCGGGCATCACCCCCTCCGTCACCCTCTACCACTGGGACCTCCCGCAGGTCCTCCAGGACCGCGGCGGCTGGCCGGAGCGCGACACCGCCGAGCACTTCGCGGCGTACGCGGCGGTGGTCGCCGGGCGCCTGGGCGACCGCGTGCACCACTGGACCACGCTGAACGAGCCGCTGTGCTCGGCGTGGATCGGCCACCTGGAGGGCACGATGGCCCCGGGCCGGACGGACCTGACGGCGGCCGTCCGGGCCTCCTACCACCTGCTGCTGGGCCACGGCCTGGCGGCGCGCGCCGTCCGCGCGGCCGCCCCCGGCGCCCAGGTGGGCATCGTCAACAACCTCTCCACGATCCACGCCGCGAGCGAGCGCCCCGAGGACCGGGCGGCCGCCGTCCGCATGGACGGCCACACCAACCGCTGGTGGCTGGACCCCGTGCACGGCCTCGGCTTCCCGGCGGACATGCGCGAGGTCTACGGCGTCGACCTCCCGGAACGGCCGGGCGATGCGGCGACCATCGCCGCCCCGCTCGACTGGCTCGGCCTGAACTACTACTTCCCGCAGGTGGTGGCGGACGACCCCGACGGCCCCGCCCCCCGCGCCGCCTCCGTGCGCCGCGCCGGCGTCCCGCGCACCGGCATGGACTGGGAGATCGACGCGAGCGGCATCGAGACGCTGCTGCTGCGCCTGACGCACGAGTACGGCGCGCGCCGCCTCTACGTCACCGAGAACGGCTCCGCCTTCCCGGACACGGTCCGCCCCGACGGCACGATCGACGACCCGGAGCGCCGGGACTACCTGGAGCAGCACCTCGCCGCCTGCGCCTCCGCCGCCCGCAAGGGCGCCCCGCTGGCCGGCTACTTCGCCTGGTCCCTGCTGGACAACTTCGAGTGGGCGTACGGCTACGACAAGCGCTTCGGCCTCGTCCACGTCGACTACGCCACCCAGGCCCGCACCGTCAAGGGCTCCGGGCACCGGTACGCGGAGATCATCCGCGGGCACCGGGAGCGGGTCCGCCGGGCGGCCTGACGTTCGCCGCAGGCGGGCGCCGGCGGGCGGTGCCCGCGCCCGCCGGCGCCCGCGGGTCAGGCGTCGCCGTTGAGCAGGGCGGCGGTGAGGACGCCGCCGCCCACGCCCCAGCCTCCGTCGGCGACCTCGTCGACGAGGACCACGGTGGTGGCACGGGCCCGCTCACCGTAGATCTCCGCGTACAGCTCGGTGGTGCGCTCCACGATCTTCTTCTTGTCCTCGGTGGTGAGGGTTCCCGCGGGAACCTTGAAGTGGGCGAAGGGCATGGCTGTTCCTCCTGGATGTACGTTCTTCCGTGGGGTGGGGATTCCGGTCCGGGGCACGTGGTCCCCGGCCGCTCCCCGGTCGGTCGTGGGGCGGGGGTCCCGGTCCGGGGGCACGTGGTCCCCGGCCGCTCCCCGGTCGGTCATGGGCCGAGGGCCCCGGTCCGGGTGGGCACGCGGCCCCCGGCCGCTCCCCGGTCGGTTGCGGGGCCGGGTCGCGGGGCCGGTCGAGGACCGGTCCGGGCGGCGGCCCAGGCGTCCTCACGCGGCCGCGTCGGCGACCGGCAGGGCCGGGACGGCGTGCTCACACCATGCCCCCGTTGGCCCGCAGGACCTGCCCGTTGACCCAGCGCCCCTCCGGGCCGGTGAGGAAGGCGGCCACCCGGGCGATGTCCTCCGGGGTGCCCAGCCGCTCGAGCGGCGGCGCCTTCGCGAGCCCGTCGATCTGCTCGGGCGTCTTGCCCTCCAGGAACAGGTCCGTGGCCGTCGGGCCGGGGGAGACGGTGTTCACCGTGACGTCCCGGCCGCGCAGCTCGCGGGCGAGGATCAGCGTGATCGACTCGACGGCGGCCTTGCCGGCCACGTACGCGCCGTAACCGGTGAACCGCGTACCGACCACGGAGGACGACACGCCGAGGAAGGAGCCCCCCGCGCGCAGTCGCCGAGCGGCCTGCCGGGCCACCACGAACGTGCCGCGGACATTGGTGCGGTACAGGGAGTCGAGCACCGCCGGATCGAGGTCGGCGATGGGCGACAGGGCGAGGCGTCCGGCGCAGTTCACGACGACGTCCACGCCGCCGAACTCCTGCTCCGCCCGGTCGAACAGTTCGGCGACCGCGTGCTCGTCCGCCACGTCCGCCCGCACGGGGACCGCCCGTCCGCCGGCCTCGGTGATCGCCTCGACCGTCTCCTCGGCCGAGGCGGCGTCCCGGGCGTAGTTCACGACCACGGCCAGACCGTCCCGGGCGAGCCGCTCCGAGACGGCACGGCCGATGCCGCGCGATCCGCCGGTGACGACGGCGACCCGCGGGGCCGGCGGTGGGGGAGGGGGGGTGTTCGTAGTCATGTCCTCCACGATGCGCGGCCCCGGCCCGCGGAACCAGGGGATGCCGTCCCCTGGGTCGGGGCCCCGTCCGGGGCACAGAATGGGACCCATGGGTTCTGCGAAGTACACCGAACTGGGGGCGTTCCTGCGGTCGCGGCGGGACCGCATCCGCCCGGCCGACGTGGGCCTCCCGTCCGGCCCCCGGCGCCGGGTGCCCGGGCTGCGCCGGGACGAGGTCGCGCAGCTCGCCGGGGCGTCGGTGGACTACTACAACGAACTCGAACGCGGCGCCGGGTCCCAGCCGTCGGAACAGATGATCGCCGCACTGGCGCGGGCGCTGCGGCTGACCGCCGACGAGCGCGACTACCTCTACCGCCTCGCGGACCGCCCGGTGCCCGCCCCGGGCGGTGCGGCCTCGCACGTCCACCCCGGCATGCTCGACCTGCTCCAGCGGATGCCGTCGACCCCCGCGCAGGTCATCACCGACCTGCACGTCACGCTGGTGCAGAACCCGCTGGCGGTGGCGCTCCTCGGGGACCACTCCCGCTTCCGGGGGGCCCGGGCCAGCTTCGTGCACCGGTGGTTCACCGAGGCCGACGCCCGGAGCCTGTACCCGGAGGCCGACCACGCGTCCCAGTCCCGGGCGTTCGTCGCCGACCTGCGGGCGGCCGCCGCCCGGCGGGACGCCAAGGACACCGAGGCCACGTCGATGATCCGTACGCTGCTGGACACCTCGCCCGAGTTCGCCGCCCTGTGGGCCGACCACGACGTGGCCTTCCGGCGCGACGACCGCAAACGCATCCGGCACCCCGCACTCGGGGTCGTCGAGGTCAACTGCCTCAACCTGTTCAGCGAGGACGGCCGGCAGCGGCTGCTCTGGTTCACCCCCGCGACGGGCACCGACAGCGCCGGCCTGCTCGACCTGCTCGCGGTCCTCGGCACCCAGGACGTCGTCGACTCCGCCCCCTGAAGGGACCGGCCGGCCGGACTCCCGGACCGAAAGCGGAACGGCTCCTCGTCCCGTGGGACGAGGAGCCGTTCCGTGGGGTGCGGACGCCGGGTCAGGCGTGGCGGTGCGTGCGGCGGTTGCCGGTGATCAGGCGGTAGAGGAGAAGGAGGATGACGGAGCCGACGATGGCGGCGACCCAGGTGGACAGGTCGAAGAAGCCGTCGATGGAGTCGACCCCGAAGATCACCTTGCCGAGCCAGCCGCCGAGGAGGCCGCCCGCGATGCCGATGAGCATGGTGATGATGACGCCGCCGGGGTCCTTACCCGGCATCAGGGCCTTGGCGATGAAGCCCGCGAGCAGGCCGATGAGGATCCAAGCGATGATTCCCATGCTGCGTCTCCTACCTCGTCGTATAAAGTTTCTGTTAGTTCACCGTCTGCACCGTCGGCGCACTCTCAAACGTCGTGGCCGCAATCATCCGGCGGGCCGGGCCCCGGTTCGCCCCGTCGCCTCCTCCACGGTTCGGCGAAAGAGCCCCCGGGTCCGGCATGACGTGTGCCCCTTGTCGGCCGGATGATCCCGGAGGGGGAGCCGGCCGGGCACGAGGGGTGCCGCCACGGGCACGGACGGCAGGCCGCCCCCCACTCCGGTGCACTGAGCCCTGGAAGTTCTTCCGCTCCAGGTCACTGCACGGTCCTCGGTGGCGCCGGGTAGTCTCGTCCACGTCGTCAAAGCGGCCCGACGGGCTTCCGCTCCACCGCGGTGGAGTCTCGAAGGACACGCCCCCACCCGCACGAGTCACTTCGTGCTGCCTGGGGGAAGTTCTTGCTGTTCCGCGCGTCCGCGAGGACGGTCGCCGTCATGGCGCTCGACGGTTCGCTGTTCCTGCATCTCACCGACCAGTTCGTCCACATGCACGGTCACCGGCCCGGCACCTCGGAGGTGCGCTCGTGGGAGCGCAGCATCCCCGTCCTGGCCGCCGCGCTCGACGACGCGGGACTGGGCGACGTGGAGATGATGCTGGAGTACGCGCTCCCGCTGAACAGCAAGCGTGCCGACGTCGTCCTCGCAGGCGTGCATCCCTCCACCGGAGAGCCGTCGTACGTCGTGGTGGAACTGAAGCAGTGGAGCGAGGTCCTGCCCCACGAGGACGACCCCACGCTGTGCCACGTCGAGCGCTACGCCCACCCGGTCCTCAACCCCATCGAGCAGGTGCGCCGTTACTGCGACTACCTGGTCAACTTCAACGGAGCGGTGGCCGGGCACGGGCACCGGATCAGCGGAGTGGCGTTCCTGCACAACGCCACGGAGTTCGGCGTCGCCGGCCTGCGGGAGATCGAGCGCGACGGCCGCGGACTGCTGTTCACGGGACAGCGCCGCGGCGAATTCCTCGACCACCTCCGTTCGAGACTGAGTGGCGAGCACTCCGGCGCGAGGGCCGCGGACGAACTGCTCTCGGGTGCCACGGTGCCGTCGAAGCAGCTCATGTCCGTGGCCGCCGAGGAGGTGCGCGAACGTCAGCAGTTCGTGCTCCTCGACGAGCAGCAGGTCGCCTACCGGATGGTGCTCAACGCGGTGGAGAAGGCCAAGCGCGCCGACCGCAAGGAGATCGTCGTCGTGACCGGCGGCCCCGGCACCGGCAAGAGCGTGATCGCACTCCAACTGCTCGGCGAGCTGTACCGGCGCGGGGTGCCGGCCCTGCACGCCACCGGCTCCCAGTCGTTCACCAGGACGATGAGGAAGGTCGCCGGCTCCCGCAAGCGGGAGGTGCAGGACCTCTTCAAGTACTTCAACAGCTTCATGACCACCGAGAAGAACAGCCTGGACGTCCTGATCTGCGACGAGGCCCACCGCATCCGGGAGACCTCGGCCAACCGTTACACGCGTGCCGAGCACCGGACCGGCAGGGCCCAGATCGACGAACTCATCGACGTCGCCCATGTGCCCGTCTTCCTCCTCGACGAGCACCAAGTGGTACGGCCGGGCGAGATGGGCACCGTGGCCGACATCAAGGCGGCGGCGGCCAAACGGGACATCCCCTGCCACGTCGTCCCGCTGGAGAGCCAGTTCCGCTGCGGTGGCAGCGACGCCTACCTGCGCTGGGTCGTCCGGCTCCTCGGCCTGGAACCCGGCGGCCCGGTCGTCTGGGAGCCCGACGACCGCATGCACCTGCTGGTCGCCGACAGCCCGCAGGAGATGGAGGCGTTCCTCGAAGCCCGCCGGGCACAGGGCTACGGGGCCCGTATGTCCGCCGGCTACTGCTGGCGCTGGTCCCCGGAGCCCAAGCCGGGTCATCCGCTCCCGCTGGACGTCGTCATCGGCGACTGGGCCCGACCCTGGAACCTGCGCGGCGACCGCTCGGTCTCGGGTGCACCCCCGGCCGCCTTGTGGGCCACCGACCCCGCCGGTTTCGGGCAGGTCGGCTGCGTCTACACCGCCCAGGGCTTCGAGTACGACTGGTCCGGCGTCATCATCGGCCCCGACCTGCTGTGGCGCGGCGACCGCTGGGTCACGGACCGGACGGCGTCCAAGGACCCGGTGTTCAAGAAGTCCACCCCGGACGCCGACGTGGACCGCCTGATCCGCAACACCTACAAGGTGCTGCTGACGCGAGGCATGGTCGGCACGGTCGTGTACTCGACGGATCCGGAGACGCGCGAGAAATTGCGGGAGTTGGCGGGCGGTCGGCTGCAGCAGCGCGTTTCCACGGTGTGACGGGGCACGTCCTCGCCACGGAGCACACGATCCGGCCATGATGGCTGTGCTTCGCGTCGACCACGGCGTCGCCGTCGTCCGTAGGGCGGCTGGTCTCCCTAAGATCCCGAGTACTGATTGCGGCCCGACGGGCTTCCTCACGAGGACACGCCCCCACCCGCACGAGTCACTCGTGCTCTGGGGGACCCACCTCGTGTCCATGCTCCTGCTGCGGCTGGCAGCACAGGATCTGCTGACCTTGAATTCAAGGCGCCGCATGGTGCCGCACCTGGCCGCCAGGTGGCGGCACTTCCGAGGCGCCGACGCCTCGCTGTCGGAACGCTCCGCGTGGGCCGAGAGCCTCGTGCACCTCGCGGAGGACCTGGTCGCCGCCGGACGCGGCAACGTGGAGATGATCGTCGAGTGCGCCGCCACCCTCGACGAGGCCGACCGCCCCGCCGACCCCAGGCTCATCGACGTCGTGCTGGTGGGCCATCACCCCGACGAGAGGCGGCTGTCCGTTCAACTGGTCGAGTTGAAGCGCTGGTCGACGGTGACCAGGGTGGAACGGGCCACCGCGGAACTGGTCCATGTACCGGGGATGGGCAGGAAGAAGCACCCCGCCCTGCAGTTGCGCGAGTACTACGAGGCGTTCACGGGCGGCAGGGGACCGCTGCACGGACTGGACTTCGCATGCGGAGGGTTCGCCTACCTGCACAACGCCACCGACGCCTCCGTCCGGCCCCTGGTCGACGTGGACGCTCCGACCGGCGCCTACGCCGCCGTCTACACGAACGACCGGCGCGAGCAGCTGATCTCCGACCTCCGCAAGCACTTCGCCGACGAAGGGGGCGCCTCCGCGGCCGAGATACTGCTGCAGAACATGGGCTTACGCAACACACCCCTGCTCGACGCCATGATCCGTTCCCGCGGCGAGGACACGGTCTTCACCTTGCGCGGCCGGCAGAAGAAGGTCGCCGACCAGATCCTGGACACCGCGGCCAAGGTTCTCCCGAATCCGCAGCGCCCCGCCCTCGTGCCGGACGAGCGGCGCGTGGTCTTCCTGGTCACCGGCGGCGCCGGTACGGGGAAGAGCGCCATCGGCCTCCAGATCAAGGCGGAGCTGGAGGCGGGCGGCCACACGGTCAAGTACGCCAGCGGCAGCAGGGCCTTCAACGGCGCGATCCAGGAGCACGTCGGTTACGGGGACCGGGAGTTCAGGGAGAGCTTCACCTACTTCAGCAACTTCGTCACCCCTCCGGACCCGCCCCTGGACGTGCTGATCTGCGACGAGGCGCACCGCCTGCGGGAACGCTCGACCAACCGCTTCTGGAAACCCGAACACCAGGGCACCAAGCCCCAGGTCGACGAACTCCTCGACGCGTCCCGCCTGACCGTGTTCTTCCTGGACGAGGGCCAGACCGTGCGACCGCACGAGGTCGGCACCGTCGAACTGATCGAGGACGCGGCGCAGCGGTACGACGCCACTCTTCTCAGGTATGAGCTCCGGGAACAGTTCCGCTGCGGCGGCAGCGACGCCTACATCCGCTGGGTGCGGGCCGTGTTCGGGGTGACGGACGAGGAGCCGGAGCAGTGGACGCCGGACGGCCTGATGCACGTCGAGGTGGCGGACAGCCCGGAGGAACTCGAACGGATCATCCGCACCGAAGCGCTCGCCGGAGCGTCCGCCCGCCTCGTCGCGGGGTACTGCTGGCCGTGGACGAAGCCGATCGGCAAGGAGAGGCGGCTGGAGGCCGACGTGCGGATCGGGGACTGGCACAGGCCCTGGAATGCGGACAGTGACGCCTTCTGCGAGGACGGGGCGCCGCCGTGCAGGATCTGGGCCGTGCACGAGAAAGGGCTTGATCAGATCGGCTGCGTGTACACGGCCCAGGGCCTCGAGTGGGACTGGTGCGGCGTGATCATGGGTGAGGACATGGTGCGCCGGGACGGCCGGTGGGTGTTCCGCCGGGGCAAGGAGCGGAGGGACCCGGAGACCGGTGTCAAGCGCGTCGCCGTTCCGGGCTCCTTCGACCCCAAGGTGAAGGCGGGCAGCGTCGGCGAGCAGGAGTTCGCCCGGCTGGTCCGCCACGCCTACCACGTGCTGATGACCCGGGCGAGCCGGGCGACGGTGCTCTACTCCACGGACGAGGAGACCCGGAACTACCTCAAGGGCATGGTCGGCGAGGTCCAGGTGCACGGGCTGCGACCCACCTGGGAGAACCTCCCGAAGGAGGCACGCGTGCCGCACCTGCCCCGGCCGCGCCGAGGGCGGCGCTCCCGCAGGAGGCGCCAGAGCACGGGCCCGCACTCGCCCGACCTGTATCTGTTCTGATGGGCACCGCCTGCATGCGGAGTGGCGGGCTCTCCGGGCCCGCCACAGGCCTGCTCAGAAGAACAGGCGTGCTGCCGCCACCAGGGCCGTCACCACGAGCTGGGTGACGACACCCGCGGCGACGTCGACCAGGATCTCGCGAAGCCGGTGACGACGTGCAGGCTTGTACTCAACGGGGTTCATGGATGTCCACTCCTTGGCGTGAGCTGGGAATGGCGGGACCGCCCTTCCGGGCATCCGCAGTCACGCCGCGTGTGACACGCAGCGGAAACCACTCGTCAGTCACGGCCGGGAACCGGCACCTGAACACCGCCGACGTACCCTCCGGGAAGGTGCGCAGCGGGGGCAACGGTAGTGCACCACCGTTTCGCGCTCATCTTTTTCGGCCAGGTTCGACTGCGGTGCGTGCGCCATGCCCACGCGGAGCACCGACACGTGACATATCGCCTCGTGTCTGTACGGAAGGCGGCATCCCGTTGTGATCATGCGGACCGTATGTCCTATAGTCCCGTCCTTCACCGCCTCTTTTCATGCCACGGGCAACCACTAGGATCTGCCCGAGGGCCTGACCATGGGGAACGGCGGCCCTTGAAGGACACGAGGAGCGGGGAACAGGCATGCGGGAAGGCCGGTGGGTCACGGTCACCGAGTCCGAGTTCGAGCACGAACGCCGCGGCCTGGAGGCGATCCGCCAGAAGCTGCCGGACAGTGACCCCTGGCGGGCCTGGTCGAACTTCACCTTCACCGCCAACACCGGCCACGTCCGCGAGGTCGACCTGCTGGTCGTCGCCCCCGGCGGCCTGTGCATGATCGAGCTGAAGGACTGGCACGGCTCGGTCACCTCCGAGAACGGCACCTGGGTCCAGACCACCCCCGGCGGCTACCGCCGCACCCACGGCAACCCGCTGCACCTGGTCAACCGCAAGGCCAAGGAACTGGCCGGCCTGCTCGCCCAGACCGGCGCCAAGCGGGTCTGGGTCGCCGAGGCGGTCTGCTTCACCGACAACAGCCTCCGCGTCCGGCTGCCCGCCCACGACCAGAACGGCGTCCACACCGTCGACGAGCTGGTCGACATGCTCAAGCAGCCCCCGCGCGACGAGCGCCGCCGCGTCACCGCGATCGGGTCGCGCGAGATCGCGGCGGCCCTGAAGAACATCGGCATCCGCAAGAGCGACGCCCAGTACAAGGTCGGCCCCTACGAGCTGGAGCGGAAGTCCTTCGACTCCGGGGAGACCTGGGCGGACTACCTCGCCCGCCACAGCGACCTGCCCGAGGCCGCGCGCGTGCGGATCTACCTCAGCGAGCGCGGCTCCGACGCCTCCCTGCGCCAGTCCGTGGAGAACGCCGCCCGCCGCGAGGCCGCGGTGCTGGGCCGGTTCAAGCACCCCGGCGTCGTCCAGCTCAAGCAGTACTTCCCCTCCGGGCACGCCGCCGGCCCCGCGCTGATCTTCGACTACCACCCGGACACCCTGAAGCTGGACGAGTACCTGGTCCGGTACGGCGAGAAGCTGGACATCCTCGGCCGGATGGCGCTGGTGCGCCAGCTCGCCGAGACGATGCGCTCCGCGCACGCGAGCCGCATCCACCACCGCGCGCTCGCCGCCCGCTCCGTCCACGTCGTCCCCCGCCCGCGCGGCCGCAAGGGGCAGGCGGTCGGGGAGGAGGCCGCCTGGCTCACCCCACAGCTGCAGATCTCCGACTGGCAGATCGCCACCCAGCGCAGCGGCGACTCCTCGCAAGGCCAGGGCATGACCCGGTTCGCGCCGACCGCCCTGTCCGCCCTGCACCTGTCCGACGACGCCGACGCCTACCTCGCACCGGAACTCACCGCCCTCAACCCCGACCCCGTCTACCTCGACGTGTACGGGCTCGGCGTCCTCACCTACCTGCTGGTCACCGGCAAGGCCCCGGCCGCCAGCCAGGCCGAGCTGCTGGCCCGCCTGGAGGCAGGCGAGGGCCTGCGCCCCAGCTCCCTGGTGGACGGCCTCTCCGAGGACGTGGACTTCCTGGTGCAGGCCGCCACCGCCTACCGCCCCGGCCAGCGCCTCTCCAGCATTGACGAGTTCCTGGAACTGCTGGAGGTAGTAGAGGACTCCCTCACCGCCCCCGCCGCGGCCCTCGACGGGCAGGCCGAGGACGAGACAGGGGAGAGCGCCGACAAGGACCCGCTGGAGGCCGTCGCCGGCGACGTGCTCGCCGGCCGGTGGGAGGTTCGCCGTCGCCTCGGCACCGGCTCCACCAGCCGCGCCTTCCTCGTCCGCGACCTGGAGGCGGAGACCCGCAGGACGCGCCCGCTGGCCGTGCTGAAGGTCGCCCTGTCCGACAGCCGCGGCGAGATCCTCGTCCGCGAGGCCGAGGCCATGCGTCGCCTGCGCCCCCACTCCGGCATCATCCGCCTCGTCGAGCCCGAGCCGCTGCACATCGCCGGCCGCACCGTCCTGGCCCTGGAGTACGTCGGCGACGAGCGCGACGACGCCGGCCAGGGCGCCGAGGGCGCATCCCGCCCGCGCCGCCGCGAGGAGACCGTCGCCCGCCAGCTCCGCGAGCACGGCCGCCTCCAGGTCGACCAGCTCGAGGCGTACGGCGACTACCTCTTCGGCGCCGTCGACTTCCTCGAGGGTGAGGGCGTCTGGCACCGCGACATCAAGCCGGACAACATCGCCATCCGCATCCGCCCCAACCGCACCCGCGAGCTGGTCCTCATCGACTTCTCGCTGGCCGGCTACCCGGCGAAGAACACCGACGCGGGCACCGAGGGCTACCTCGACCCCTTCGTCGACGTCATCACGCGCGGCTCCTACGACTCGCACGCCGAGCGGTACGCCGTCGCCGTCACCCTGCACCAGATGGCCTCCGGTGAGCTGCCGAAGTGGGGCGACGGCAGCGTCCTGCCGCGCATGACCGACCCGAAGGAGTGGCCGTACCCGACCATCGCGGCCGAGGCCTTCGACCCGGCCGTGCGGGACGGGCTCGTCGCCTTCTTCCAGAAGGCCCTGCACCGCGACGCGAGCAAGCGGTTCCCCGAGCTGAAGCCGATGCGGGACGCCTGGCGCAAGGTCTTCCTCGACGCCTCGCAGACCGTCCCCTCCAGCCACCGCACCCGCCCCACGGCCCCCGCTGACGGGACCGCCCCCGCTGAGGGCGCCGCCGCGGGGATCGCGGACGCCGAGCCGGAGACCGCCGAGCAGCAGCGCGACCGCCTCGCCGCCGAGGTTACCCGCGATACCCCGCTGACCGTCTCCGGCCTCACGCCCGCCGCCCAGTCCTTCCTCTACGGCCTGGGCCTGACGACGGTCGGCGAACTCCTCGACTACAGCCGCCGCAAGCTCGTCAACGCCCCCGGCCTCGGCGCCAAGACCCGCAACGAGGTCCAGCAGCGGCAGCGGGAATGGGGCGAGCGACTGCGCGAGGCACCCGTCTCCCCGCTCACGCCGAAGGGCCGGGCGGAGGCGAAGGAGGAGCTGGAGCAGCTCACCGCCGCCGAGTCCGCCCTCGTCGGGCAGCTCGCGACGGGCGAGTCGGCGGGCGCGCTGTCCGCCCGCACCCTGCGCTCGGTCAGCCTCGACACCCTCGCCACCGTCTTCGTGCCGGCCGTCAACAACAACGGCTCCAACCGCAACAAGGCGGAGATGGTGCGGCTGCTGCTGCGCCTGCCCGACGAACACGGCGTCCTGCCCGACATCGGCGTCTGGCCCAAGCAGAAGGACGTCGCCGAAGCGCTCGGCCTCAGCCACGGCCGCATCCCGCAGATGCTCAAGGACGAGCGTAAGCGCTGGAAGGCCGAACCCGCCGTCCAGGCACTGCGGGACGAGATCATCGACCTGCTGGTGAGCATGGGGCGCGTCGCCTCCGCCGTGGAGATCGCCGACGCCCTCGCCGTCCGGCGCGGCACGCACCTCGCCGGACGCGAGCAGCGACGCGCGATGGCCCTGGCGGCGGTGCGGGCCGTCGTCGAGGTCGAGCAACTCGTGCCGCAGGAGGCCGAGTTCCAGCACCAGCCGAACCGCAAGGCGACCGACGAGTCGCTGGGCGCCGGCCTGCTCGCCCTGGATGTGCGCGAGAACGACGCCCCGGACACCCCGACCGCGCCCGGCCTGCTCGACTACGCGACCCGCCTCGGCAAGACGGCCGACCGGCTCGCCCGGCTGGACACCCTGCCGACGGCCGCGACCGTCCTGGCCGAACTGGGCGCGCTGACGGTCCCGCCCGGCGCCGTCGACTGGGACGAGCGGCGCATGGTGGAGCTGGCCGCCGCGGCGTCCGTCAACGCCGCCGCCAGCCCGCGCCTGGAGATCTACCCGCGCGACCTGTCCCTCGTCCGGGCGCTGCGCCTCACCCAGGCCGGACTCGTCCGCTGGATCCCGGGAGTCCCGGAGGGGCGGCAGCCCGGTCTGACCGGCGAGGACGTGCACGAGCGGGTCCGGGTCCGCTTCCCCGAGCTGGTCGTCCCGGACGGACGCGGCGGCACGACCCACGAACTGCCGACCGGCGGCCCGCTCACCAAGGCGCTGCGCGACGCGGGCTTCGAGCTGTCGCTGAGCATGCGCGAGGAAACGGGCACGCTGCGCTACCTGCCGACGCGGGTGGAGGACGCCTCCAGCTACCTCACGACGGGCGCGTGGCGGCAGTCGACGCGCACGGGCACGGTGACGCGGTACGCGGACGACCCGCAGCTCGCGGGCGCGGTGCGCGCGGAGGAACGGCTCCTCGCCTCGGCCCACCGGGACGGGTACCGGGTGCTGACCGTACGGCAGCAGCTCGTGCGGGACGCGGTGCGGGAACTGAGTGCCGAACGGCTGGGCGCGCGGGCGGTGTCGGTGACCGAGCTGTTCCTGGAGGCCCTGCACGGGCAGGTCACTCCGGGGACCAAGCCGACCTGGGAGACCCTGCTCAAGGCGGACGCCGCCGAGCCGGGCTCGAAGGGCGCGGTGCGGTTCGCGGAGTACGCGCGCACGGCGTGGGGCTCGGTCGAGCCCCGGATCGCCGAGCTGCTGGGCAACGGTGGCGGCGGTGCGGGTCCGGTCCTGTTGACGGAGGCCGGGGTGTTCGCCCGGTACGACGCGATGGGCGTCCTGGACCGGCTGGCGTCGGCGGCCCGGCGGGGCGGGCGGGGGCTGTGGCTCCTGGTCCCGCAGAACGACCCCTCGCGGGAGCCCCGGCTCGGGCAGGCGGCCGTGCCGTACCAGGCCGGCCTGGGGGAGTGGATCCAGCTTCCGGACACGTGGGTGGGCAACGCCCACCGCGGGTCCGGTCAGGTTGTGGCAAGTGGTGTCGAGGGAGACGCGAAGTGATCGACCGCAAGGCTCTGTTGGACGACCTGAAGCAGCAGGTCAAGGCGGTCGAGGCCGACCTCGGCAAGCAGGTGAAGGCGCTCGATGAGGTTAGGGAGCGGCTGCGTGCCGAGTACGACCAGGCGCGCAAGCTGGGGCGTACGGCGGCGACGTGGAACTCGTGGCTCGATGAGCGGGTCACGCAGGTCGCGGTGGCGTGGGTGCTGGGGACTGTGTTCGTGCGGTTCTGCGAGGACAACCGGCTTATTCCGGAGCCGTATCTGACGGGGCCGGACGGGGACCGGCGCGAGCTGGCGGAGGCGCGGTACGACGCGTACGTGGAGTCGGACGATGACCCGACGTATCGGGGGTGGCTGGAGAAGGCGTTCGATGAGCTGGGCCAGGGCCAGGCCGGCCGCCTGCTCTTCGACAAGCGGCACAATCCGCTGTATCAGGTTCCGCTGTCACATGACGGTGCGCGGGAGCTGGTCGAGTTCTGGCGCCGGCGCGACGAGGCCGGCGTCCTCGTCCACGACTTCACCGACCCGCTGAACGAGGACGGCACGGAGGGCTGGGACACCCGGTTCCTGGGCGACCTGTACCAGGACCTGAGCGAGGCCGCTCGGAAGACGTACGCGCTGCTGCAGACACCGGAGTTCGTGGAGGAGTTCATCCTCGACCGGACGATGAACCCGGCGGTGCGGGAGTTCGGGTACGAGGGCCTGAAGATGATCGACCCTACGTGCGGGTCGGGGCACTTTGTGTTGGGGGCGTTTCGGCGGTTGGTGCGGCTGTGGGCGGAGGGGCAGCCGGGACGGGACGTGCACGAGCGGGTGCGGGAAGCGCTGGACTCGGTGCACGGCGTGGACATCAACCCGTTCGCGGTGGCCATTGCCCGGTTCCGGCTGCTGGTGGCGGCTATGGCGGCCAGTGGGGTGCGGACGCTGGCGGAGGCGGCGAAGTACGAGTGGCCGATCCACCTGGCGGTGGGGGACTCGCTCATTAAGGCTCGCCAGTTGGAGCTGACGCTGGGTGGGGACGAGGACGGGGCGGATGATCCGCTGGCCTCGTTCGCGTACGCCACGGAGGATGTGCACGAGCACCCGGGGATTTTGCAGCAGGGGCGCTATCACGTGGTGGTGGGTAACCCCCCGTACATCACGGTGAAGGACAAGAGTCTGAACGCGTTGTACCGAGATCTGTACAATGCTTGTGCGGGTACTTACGCACTCTCGGTTCCATTTGCCCAGCGCTTTTTTGAACTGGCTAAGCGTGGTGAGACCGAGGGCCACGGGTATGGCGTGGTGGGGCAGATCACTGCGAACTCTTTCATGAAGCGCGAATTCGGAACAAAGCTGATTGAGGATTACTTCCGTGACCGAGTCGAGCTAACCGAGGTGATCGACACCTCGGGAGCTTATATTCCTGGCCATGGAACCCCGACCGTAATCCTGATTGGGAAGCGACGCGAAGGTGGGAAGCGGTCGGCGACTGTTCGGACGGTGCGTAGCGTCCAGGGTGAACCTGCTACCCCGGATCATCCGGAGGATGGCTTTGTTTGGCGCTCGATTATAGAGCAAATCGACAAGCCCGGATCGGCCGACGCGTGGGTTTCAGTAGATGACCTTGATCGGACTCGTTATTTTGGAAAGCAGCCATGGATCTTGGCTGCTGGCGGGCTTGAGATGGTTGAAAAATTGAGCGAAGCCAGTCAGAGCGCACTGGGTCAGGTGAGCGCAGAGATCGGTACAGGAGCAGTAACTCGCGAAGATAGTGCCTATATGGTGGGTGAAGGGCACTTGCGGCGAGTTGGGGTCGATGGCGACCATCAACGATTCATTGTTGAAGGTACCGAAGTGCGTGACTACGTTGTTGACGGTCCCACTATGTCGGTATGGCCGTATTCGCCCGCCACGCTTGAGGCTGAGGCGCCTACTGTTGTGGAGCGAGTTCTATGGCCCCATCGAGTTCTTCTTCGTGATCGTGTTGCATTTGGGAAGACACAGATCGCGCGCGGCTTGGCGTGGTTTGAGTACTCGATGTTCTTCAAGGATCGATACAAAGCTCCCTTTAAGGTTCCTTTCGCTTTCGTTTCAACGCACAATCACTTTGTGCTTGATCGAGGCGGAAAGGTCTTTAAGCAATCCGCTCCTGTGATCAGGTTGCGGGAGGAAATGGATGAGCAGAGGCATCTTCAGTTGGTCGGCCTGCTCAATAGTTCCTCAGCCTGCCTGTGGCTCAAGATGGTGAGCCACAGTAAGGGCAGTGAAGGGCATCAGTCCGGCATCAAGACTGAGTTGTGGGAACAGTTTTTTGAGTTCACTGGCACCAAGCTTCAAGATTTCCCACTGCCTGCCGGTTTCCCATCCTCCATTGCTGCTTCACTTGACTCCTTGGCTCAGCAAATCATGTCGTGCAGCCCTGAGGCAGTGGCCAGTGAGGCCACCCCATCTGCGAGCGTTCTTCGCGCGGCAAGGATCAGATGGGAGGCCACCCGCGCGCGGATGATCGCCCTCCAAGAGGAGTTGGACTGGCAGGTCTACTCCCTCTACAACCTCTATCCCGAAGACCTCCGCGTCTCCAAGGACCCCGACGACCCCAACATCCCCGAACTCGCCCTCGGTGAGCGTGCCTTCGAAATTGTGCTCGCCCGTCGCGTAGCCGCAGGCGAGGCAAGCGACGAGTGGTTCAAGCGGCACAGCTCCACCCCCATCACGGAGATCCCCGCCCACTGGCCCGCCCCCTACCGCGAGGTCGTCCAGAGGCGGATCGACGCCATCGAGTCGAACCGCGCCATCGGCATGGTCGAGCGCCCCGAGTACAAGCGCCGCTGGGCCACCGAGGGCTGGGACTCCCTTCAGGAGAAGGCCCTGCGCTCCTGGCTGCTGGACCGCATGGAGAAGCGCGAGCACTGGTTCGACGAGAACGGCCAGCCGACCATCCTCACCCTCTCCCGGCTCACCGACGCCCTCTCCCGCGACGAGGACTTCGTCTCCGTAGCCAAGCTCTACGCGCCCCGCAAAGATCTCCCCAAGGTCGTCGCCGAGCTGATCACCGACGAGCACGTGCCGTTCCTCTCCGCTCTGCGCTACAAGCCCTCCGGTATGAAGAAGCGTGCCGACTGGGAAGAGGTGTGGGACCTCCAGCGCAAGGAGGATGCAGCCCCGGACGAGCCGGCCAAGCGGAAGATCCGGGACTCCATCCCCGTGCCGCCGAAGTACACCTCGGCCGACTTCCTCCGCCCCTCCTACTGGCGGGCGCGCGGCAAGCTGGACGTGCCCAAGGAGCGGTTCATCTCCTACGGGCAGACCAATGCCGCCACCCCTGAGCTGTACGGGTGGGCTGGCTGGGACCACAAGGAGCAGGCGCAGGCGCTGGCGACGTACTTCACCAACACCGCGCTGTCCACCGAGGAGATCACGCCCTTCCTCGCCGGCCTGCTGGAACTCCAGCCCTGGCTGTACCAGTGGTACAACGAGTTCGACATGCTCTACAGCGGCTCCCCGGCGGACTTCTTCGCCGGTTACCGCCAGCAGAAGCAGGGCGAGCACGGGCTCACGGACGACGATCTCCGTGACTGGCGCCCCCCGGCCGCGACCCGAGGTCGTCGCGCAGCAGCGAAGAAGTAGCCAGGAGTAGATCGACATCCGTCGGTTCAGGGGCCACCCGGTGCGTCAGCGGGTGGCCCTTTGTCCGCGTGTGCAGTTCCGCCCACACGGTCTTGCCTGGGGCGGCCTTGCGAGGGCTGACGCCCCAGTCGTCCGCGAGGGCGGCGACCAGAAGCAGGCCCCGGCCGGACTCGGACAGCGAGTCGGTCACCGAAGGGCTGGCGGCCGGGGGCTGTTTCTCAGCGCGGGTGTCGGTCACCTCGATACGGAAGGTTCCCTCGGCCAGGGTGAGCTGGACGTGGAAGTCCCGGCCGGGGACGTGGCCGTGGCGGACGGCGTTGGCGGTGAGTTCCGCCGTGATGAGGGTGAGCGTCTCGTTGACCGTGGTCGCGTATGGGTGACCCCAGTCGTTCAGGCGGTGCGAGACGAGTCTGCGAGCGAGGCGGGCACCACGCGGCGTTGACGTGAAGCGCATGCTGAACTCGCGTTCGAGCGCGGGGTCCTGCTGCATATGCCCATTCGGGGGAGTTGCTGACTTCATAGGGTCAACGGTGTCGGACTCTGCGTAGCGTTGACCAGGAGCGATGCGCTGACGGGGCGGGCTGTACGCGCCGGCGGTGTGCTTGTACGTGGTGTTGGGCGTGACCGGTTCCGGGCCCCGAAGTTGGCTGGCTGGGCGGTTGTACGAGAGGAGCTGCGGCGTGGACGACGAGGTTCAGCAGCCGGAGTACGAGGTCGGGACGGGCATGCTGTGCGTGTTCGGGCGGCAGTTGAAGCTGTTCCGGGAGCGGGCGGGCCTGGACCGCGCGAGGCTCGGGTCGCTGACTGGGTACTCGGCCTCGACGATCGCGTCGTTCGAGCAGGGGAGACGTATCCCGCCGCCGAAGTTCATCGGCCAGGCGGATGAAGTCCTGCAGGCCGGTGGGGTGTTGAGCGCGAGCAAGCAGGAGGTGGCTCGGGCTCAGTATCCGGCGTTCTTTCGGGACGCGGCCAGGCTGGAGGCCAAGGCGGCAGCCCTGCACGTGTACGCGACGAAAGCAGTACCAGGGCTGTTGCAGACGGAAGATTACGCGCGAGCGGTGTTCTCCATGTGGCGTCCGCTGCTGGACGAGGAGACCATCAACCAGCGGGTCGCGGCTCGCCTGGCACGCCAGGAGCTTTTCTCCCAGCCCTCGATGCCCACCATCAGCTTTGTCATCGAGGAGTTCGTTCTGCGACGACCGCTCGGCGGACGGGCCGTGATGCAGGGCCAGTTGGAGCAGATCCTGCTGTACGGACACCGGCGCAACGTAGAAATCCAGGTGATGCCGATCGAGCGGGACGAGCATGCTGGGCTGGAAGGTCCTTTCACCTTGATCGAGACGCATGAAGGGCAGAGGATCGCCTACGTGGAGGCGTACAAGGACAGTCGTCTCTACACGGAGCGGAGGCTGGTACGGGAGATCGAGGAGCAGTACGGCATCCTCCGGGCCCAGGCGCTCACTCCGCGCGAGTCGCTGGCCGTCGTCGAGAAGTTGCTTGGAGAGAGATGAAAGCCCAACAGCTCATAAAGCCGGTACCTGATTCGGCCTGGTTCAAGAGCAGTTACAGCACGGGTTCGGGCGGCGAATGCATCGAGGTCGCCGTCCGCCCCACCACCGTCCACGTCCGTGACTCGAAGGACGCAACCCGCGCCGCACTCGCCATAGAACCCACGGCATGGGCCGCCTTCGTAGAGTTCGCGACACGCTGACAGAGGTGGCACCGATCGCAGAGCCCTCGGCGGGCGTGTGCTTGCCGAGGGCCCTGCGTATCCCGCCCCTACGGCACACCTTCAGCAGACCCGGCGCCTTGCTCGCCCGCGGTCGCCTTCCCGGGCGGCGATCCGCATCGCACAGGAAGCCGATCCTCACGCCACCGCCACTCTCATAACGAGGTCTCAACGAAGCTGATCCGTGCTGATCCTCGCAGCTCGGAGGTACTGTAGGTTCCTGCCATGAAGCAGGGTAAAGAGGTCGAGAACCCCGAGTCGCGTTTCTTCGCGGTGCTGATGGCGGCGGCGAAGCTCCCCGGTGTGCGGATCAACAGGGAGGCGTACCTCCGCAGTGCGCTCGCTCGTCACTGCTCCGAGGAAGAGATCCGACGAGCGATAGAGGAGACTCCCGCTGCTGCGGGCATCACCGTCGAGCTCCTCGACAAGGTCGCCAACGACTCCATCCGCTACGAAACCGCCAAAGTCAGCGCCCTCTCGGCCGCAGCCGGGATGCCCGGCATCTTCGCCCTGCCCGCCACGGTGCCCGCCGACCTGGCCCAGTACGTCGGCCACATGCTGCGCATCGCGCAGAAGCTCGCCTACCTCTATAGCTGGCCCGATCTGTTCGCAGAGGAGGGGGAGGGCGTCGATGACGCGACGATGGGGGTGCTCACGCTGTTCCTCGGCGTGATGTTCGGTACCCAGTCGGCGAACGCCGCCGTGGGCAAGGTCGCCGGGATGATGTCGAAGCAGGTCGCGAAGAAGCTGCCCCAGAAGGCGCTCACCAAGGGTGTCATCTACCCGATCGTGAAGAAGTCCGCGGCTTACCTCGGCGTCCAGATGACCAAGCAGTCCTTCGCCAAGGGTGTCTCCAAAGCCATCCCCGTCATCGGGGCCGTCGTGTCCGGCGGGCTCACTCTCTCGACGTACCTTCCGATGGCCAAAAGGCTCAAGAAGCACCTCGCCGGCCTGCCCCTGGCGGACCCGTCGCACCGAGCATCGGAGGGAGACGTCGTGGACGGCGAAGTCGTGGAAGAACACGAGACGTTCGCCCCGGCGGACGCTGAACTGCACGACGCGGACACCACTGCCGTCAAGCTGGAGCAACCCAGGGACTGACGCCGCGCGTGCCCGTCGCCGGGACGGGGATCTGTCGGCCTGCGGGCTTGCTCATCACCCCGTCCCGCTGATCACCGCCCCCCGCCACGACCCGTTGCGGCTCCGGTTCCCCGCGGCGGGGCCAAGGGGACGATCTCCCGGTCGAAGAAATCGTAGAACCCCTCACCACGCTCGTACAGCGCATCGAATCCGGCGTTCGTTTCCCGGATCAGTGAGCTGTCCGTATAGCGATGGGCGCCCGCCGCGTTTCCGTCCTCGTCGTACACGACCTCGTACATGACCACATCGCCGAGAATCACCACTTCCGGAACCAGGTGACGCTGCTCGATGCCGGCGATGTCCCGAGCGTCGATGACCTTGATCGCGTCGCCCACGTCCACCCGCACGCGCAGCACGTGCAACTCCCACTGCACATACGGCGTGACCGGGAACTCCACCACCCGGAGACGGCGGTGCGTGACGCCCAGGTCCGACGCCCGCCGGATTTCCCGGGCGTAGTCCTCGTGCCTCTCGTCGGCCAGGGACAGAGCCCGCTCCCAGTCGCCGCCGGCGAAGGCCTCCCAGCTCGGGAAGCCGCGCTCCTGGAAGTGCTGGCCGCGCTCGAGCTTGTTGAGGAAGCCGATCCCGCTGGAGTAGATCCGGCCGAGTTCCGCGTGGTACGTGGGGCGGTCCAGGCGTTCGGAGACGCCGTCGGGGAAGGAGTCAAACACTGGGGATGTCCGGCTTCGCCGCGATGAGCATGTTCCTGGGGATGACCACGAGGCGCTCGTCCGACCCGATGGAGACCCCGTCGGGAAGGTTCCTGCCGAGCGACTGGGTGAGGTCCCGGCCGATGACGGCGACGTCGCCGTTGGCGAGTTCCCAGATGTCCGGACAGTCAGGAGTTCCGGTGGTGTTTCCCAGTTCCTGGGGCGTTTTTCCCAGGCGTCGCTTGAAACTCGTGTCGGGATCCGCTTCCCACGGCCTGGCCATTCCCCTCGCCCCCTCGGTCGGTCGGGAGGGGTCACCGTACCGCGCGAGAAGCCTGACTGACCACGTGTCAGAACTGGTCTCCAGGGGTATTGGCGAGGATTGATTCCTCCTTGTTCCCTGCCGCTCAGGGGTGGAATGATATTGATCGCGCTGGAGATCGCGCAAAAATCTGACAGGTGACATTTTCCATCTGATGCTGTCGGAAAATAGGGTGAGCGGAGGGGTGTCTGTGGACGCTGAAGTGGCCCTGCTCGCGCAGAGTGCGGGAACCACCTTGGTCGCGCTGATGGCGACCGATGCCTGGCACCACGTGCGTGACGGGATCACGCAGCTCTGGCGCCGGACGCAACCGGAGCGCGCCGACACCGTCGCCGCCGAGTTGGAGGCCGGCCGCGAGGACGTGCTCGCCGCCGCGGCCGTGGATGACCAGGAGACCCTGGACGAACTACGGCTTCAATGGCAGGGGATGGTACGGCGGCTGCTCGTCGCCCGGCCCGCCGCCGTACAGGAACTGCGCGCACTGCTGGACCAGCTCGACCCCGACGGCTCGGCCGCCCGGCGGATCACCCAGCACGCCACCGCATCCGGTCAGGCCCGGGTCTACCAAGCGGGACGTGATCAGCACATCACAGAGCGATGACGGGCGGGACGGACGGTCACGCCGAGGACCACGGACGCGTCTACCAGTCGCACGGCGACCAGCACATCAGCGAGCACCACCACTACGGCGACGCCGGGCCGGACAATGGTGGGCCGGACTCCGTGCGACGCCCGGCGGTCGGCCGGCTCCCCGTCGCGCTCCGCGACCGCAGCGAGGTGATGGAACGCCTGCGGACGAGCGTGCGGACGGAGCGCGGCGGCCAGGTCTATGTGCTGTACGGGATGGGCGGCTCGGGCAAGACGGCGGTCGCCTGCGCCCTGTTCCAGGAGGTCACCGCGGAAGCGGGCCGGGTGGGCCTGTGGGTCAACGCCTCCGACCGCGCGAGCCTGCGCGCCGGCATGCTCGCCGTCGCCGCCGACCGAGGTGCGGACGACGGTGAACTGCTCGCCGCACGCAACGGTCTGAGACCCGCCGCCGACCTCGTCTGGGGGTATCTCGACCGCTCCGCCGAACCCTGGCTGCTGGTCCTGGACAACACCGACGAGCCGGAGATCCTGCGGGACGGTGACTGGCTGCGCACCAGCCCGCGCGGCACTGTCCTGGTGACCACACGGCGCGCGGCGGCCCGGTGGTGGCCGGGCGCCGAGCTGCAGTACATCGGTGTCCTGCCCAGGGAGGACGCGGCGCTCGTGCTGCGCGATCTTGCACCGCACAGCGGCACGACCGAGCAGGCGGCGCGGGTCGCGGACCGGCTCGGGCGGCTGCCCCTCGCCCTCACCCTGGCGGGCGGCTTCCTCTCCCGGCAGGTCATCGACCCCTGGACGATGGACGCCTACGGCGACCAGCTCGACTCGGACGAACGGGTCCAGCTCATAGACCGGGGAGCCGACGCCCTGTCCGAAGCCGATCCACGCCATCTGGTCGGCCTGACCTGGCAGCTCACCCTTGACGCGTTCGAAGCGCGAGGACTGCCCGAAGCGGCGGCCCTGCTCAGACTGCTCGCCCGGTTCGCCGCGGAGCCGCTGCCGCTGGCCCTGCTCAACCACGCCGACATCGGCGCCGTACTGCCTCGTGCCCGGACCGAGACAGCTCTCAGAGCGCTCCTCGACCAGTCACTGTCCGAACTCGTCGACGCCGAGGGCACACGCTGCGTACAGAGTCACGGCATCCTGCTCGACAGCGTCTCGGCGGCGACCCCCGCGGACCTTGCGCCCGCCCTCGACACGACAGCCGTCCGGCTGCTCGACGCGGCCGTGCCCGCCGTACCCGACGCCGGTCCGCACGACCCCCGGCTGCGGCTGCTCGTTCCGCACGCGCTGGCCCTGCTCGGGCACGTCGGCGAGTCGTCCGCCGCCGACGCCCTGGCCGTCACGACGCGGCTGGCCGTAGCCCTGCACCGGACCGGTGACTACGTCTCCGCCCGGGAGACCGCCCGCAACGCCGCCGGTCTCGCGCAGCGGCACCTCGACGCGGACCACCGTGCGGTCCTCGCCGCCCGCTCCAGGGCAGGGCGGGCACTGTTCCGGCTGGGCCGGTACGCCGAGGCCGAAGCGGTGCTCCGCACGGTCCGGGACACCCAGGAGCGCCTGTTCGGCGCCGACGACCCCGACACCACGGACAGCGGCTACGGCCTCCAGCTCGTGCTGGCGAACCTCGGCAGACGGGAGGAAGCCGTCGCACTGCTCCGTGACACCGTCGCCGGGCGGCGCTCCGCGCTGGGCGCCGCGCATCCGCTGACCCTGCGGGCCCGCGCCGGCCTGCTGGAGATGCTGCCCGCCGCCGAGGTGGTCACCGAGGAGGGCGGCGCACTGCTCTCGCTGCCGTCGGAGTGCGAACGCGTCCTGGGCCCCGACCACACCGTGACCCTCGGCGCCCGGCACAACCACGCGTGGGCGCTGTACCTCCTGGGCCGCTTCGACGAGGCCGACCGGGAGATCCGGCGGGTCGCCGAGGCGTATGAGCGGCGGTTCGGGCCCGAGTACCCGATCGTGCTGGCCGCCCGACAGCTCCTCTCCCGGACCCGAGCCGCGCTCGGACACAGGGAGGAGGGGATCGCGCTGATGACCGACGTCGTAGAGCGGCGGGACCGCGGCCTGGGCCCCGAGCACCCCTTCACGGTCGCGAGCCGGAACCTGCTGGACGCCTACCGTTCGGGGCGATGGCGGCCGTAGCGCGCCACGGCCGGGACCGGAGCGGTCCGCGCGCGGTGCGGTTGCGCATTCGGCACGAGGCGGAGGGGAGCGCCGATGTAGGGTGCTGTGCGCAGGCCGTACGGGTGACGTTCAGTGCGAGGGGGGCGAAGAGTGCAGACGCCGCGAACCCACCCGACCTGACCCGTCCGACGCCGTGAGCGTGGTGTCCGTCCGCTCACCGCACGACCGGACCCGTCCGTGCCGCCGGCCAGGACGACCGGTCCGCCGCACCGGCCGTCCGTACCCCTGAGCGCCCCGGCCCTACCCCCCGGAACGGCCCCGAGCCTCGGCGGCGGACCCCGCGCGGCACCGAGTACGAGCAGCAGCAGCGACCACCGTCAGGGAGAGCGAGAACCCGCAATGGCCCAGCCGCCCCTCCTCCGCGATGTCATCGACATCAAGGAATCCATCTCCACCTCGGACTTCGTGCTGTCCCTCGCCGAGGCGACGACGCCCGAGGGCGCCCAGCACGCGCTCAAGGACTACGTCGTCACCGAGCGGCTGCTGGAGAACTTCGACGAGGCGCTGGCCCTCATCAAGTCCGCGCTGGACGGGCACCGCTCCAAGGCGGCCTACCTCCACGGCTCGTTCGGTTCCGGTAAGTCGCACTTCATGGCCGTGCTCTACGCACTGCTCAGCGGCGATCCGGCCGCCCGCGCCCGCACCGAGTTCGACCCGGTGCTGACCAAGCACGAGTGGCTGACCACGGACGGCAAGAAGTTCCTGCTCGTGCCCTACCACATGCTCGGCGCGAAGGCCCTGGAGCAGCGGGTGCTCGGCGGGTACGTGCACCACGTCAAGAAGCTGCACCCCGAGGCCCCGACCCCGCAGGTGTACCGGACCGACTCCCTCTTCGCCGACATCCGCGCCATGCGCGCCCACATGGGCGACGAGGCCGTCATCCGCGGCCTGGGCACCACCGGCGCGGACGACGGCGAGGAGGACGAGTGGGGCGAGGGCTTCGCCTGGACCCCGCAGCTCCTCGACACCGCGCTCGCCGCCGAGGAGAACCACGAGGCGGGCGTCCACCTCAACCTCACCAACCCCTCCACCCCGGCCGAGCTGCGAGCCAAGCTCGTCAACGACGCCGGCACCAACCTCCTCCCCGGCTTCGCCAAGAACGCCGCCGAGGACGAGCACGGCTTCATCTCCCTGGACGCGGGCCTCTCCGTCATCGCCGAGCACGCCAAGTCGCTCGGCTACGACGGCCTGATCCTGTTCATGGACGAGCTGATCCTGTGGCTGGCCACCCTCATCCACGACCAGAAGTTCGTGGCCCGCGAGGCCAGCAAGATCACGAACTTCGTGGAGGGCGGCGACGCCCGCCGCGCCATCCCCGTCGTGTCGTTCATCGCCCGCCAGCGCGACCTGCGCGAACTGGTCGGCGAGGAGGTGTCCGGCGCGGCCGAGTCGTCCATCCAGGACACCCTGAACCTGGCCTCCGGCCGGTTCGACAAGATCACCCTGGAGGACCGCAACCTCCCGCAGATCGCCCACGCCCGCCTCCTCAAGCCCAAGGACGACGAGGCGGCCAAGCTGGTCGACGCCGCCTTCGAGCAGACCAAGCGGGTCGGACCCCAGGTCTGGGACACCCTGCTCGGCTCGGAGAAGGGCACCACCGGCGCGGACGCGGAGTCGTTCCGGCTGACGTACCCGTTCTCGCCGGCGTTCATGGACACCCTCGTCCACATCTCGTCCGCGCTGCAGCGCTCCCGCACCGGCCTGAAGCTGATGGGCCAGCTCCTCGCCGACCACCGCGACGAGATCCGCCTCGGCCAGCTCGTCCCCGTCGGCGACCTCTACCCGGTGATCGCCGAGGGCGGCGACAAGCCGTTCACCGACAGCCTCAAGGTCGTCTTCGAGGCCGCCGACAAGCTCTACAAGACCAAGCTGCGGCCCTACCTGCTCAGCTCGTACGACATCACCGAGGACGACGTCGAGCAGTACCGCAACCGGCCCGAGTCCCTCACCGACCCGAAGAAGCTCAACGGCTGCCGGATGTTCCTCGGCGACAACCGGCTCGTGTGCACGCTGCTGCTGTCCGCGCTCGCCCCCAGCGTGCCCGCGCTGTCCGAGCTGACCATCCGGCGGCTCGGCGCGCTCAACCACGGGTCGGTCCTCGCCCCCATCCCGGGCGCCGAGGTCGGCATCATCAAGAACAAGGTCGCCGAGTGGGCCGCCAGGTTCCCCGAGATCAAGGAGACCGGCACCGACGCCAACCCCGGCGTCCGCCTCGAACTCTCCGGCGTCGACGTGGACTCCGTCATCGCCAACGCCCAGGTCAACGACAACCCCGGCAACCGGGTCGCCCTCGCCCGCCGCCTGCTCTCCGAGGAACTGGGCGTCGAACACGGCCAGTTGAGCGACCAGCTCCACTTCACCTGGCGCGGCACCGCCCGCACCGCCGAAATCGTCTTCGGCAACGTCGCCGACGAGGACGAGCTGCCCGACCACGACCTGATGCCGCAGGAGGACGGCCGCTGGCGCATCGCCATAGACCTCCCCTTCGACGAGGGCGAGTGGGGCCCGGTCGAGGACGTCAACCGCATCCAGCGGCTGCGCGAGCGCCAGCAGGGCGAACGGTCCCGCACCGTCGCCTGGCTGCCCGCGCACCTGTCCGCGCAGCGCTTCGCCGACTTCCGGCGCCTCGTCGTCATCGACAAGGCCCTCGCCGACGAACACCGCTTCGACACCCAGTACGCCGGCCACCTCAACGCCGACAACCGCAGCCGCGCCAAGGGCCTGCTCGAAACCCAGCGCGAGGCGCTGCTCAAGCAGGTCAAGGGCGCCTTCAAGCAGGCGTACGGCCTCGCCCAGAAGCAGGCCGCCGACGTGGTGCCCGACTTCGACGACCACCTCGTCGCGCTGCCCGACGTCGACGGACTCACCCTGTCCTTCGGGCAGAGCCTGCACGACGGCATCCGGCACGTCGCGGGCAAGCTGCTCGCCCACCAGTACCCGGCCCACCCCGACCTCGACCCCGACGCCACCGGCACCGCCGTCAAGCCCGCCGACACCAAGAAGGTGTTCACCCACGTACGGGCCGCCGCCGAGGCCCGTGACGGGCGGGTGGAGGTCCCGGCCGCCGACCGCAAGCTCATGCAGCGGATCGCCGGACCTCTGCGCCTCGGACAGCAGAAGGAGGCGTACTTCGAGCTGTCCCGCTACTGGGCCGACCACTTCCGGCAGCTCGCCCGCTCGCAGGGCGTCACCGGGGACCTGTCGCTGATCACGCTCACCGACTGGACCGACCGGCCCGACCCGCGCGGCCTGCCCGACTTCCTCGCCCGGCTCGTCGTCGCCTCCTTCGCCGAGATGGACGACCGGGTGTGGGTGCGCGGCGGCACCGTCCTCGACCCCGCGCCCGAACTGTCCGCGATCAAGGACCACGACGCGCTGCGCAGCCAGCCGCTGCCCGCCGAGTCCGACTGGGACACCGCACGCCAGCGCTTCGAGACCATCTTCGGTGCGAAGCCGCCCGCGCTGCGGCGCGGCCGGATGGTCAACCAGTTCGCCCGCCAGATCATCGAGGCCGCCCGCGACCACCGGGACCACGCGGCCGATCTGGTGCACCAGTTGGAGGCCCACGCCTCCTTCCTCGGCCTCGACCAGACCGCAGACACCGGACGGCTGGCCCTTGCCCGCCGCTCCCTGGAACTGCTGGAAGCGCTCACGGCGGAGGCCGGCAAGGGCGCGGCCGGGGCGAAGAAGACGGTGGAGGCCCTCGCCTCCTTCGACCTGGGCGAGACCAGCGCCGACCGGTACG
Source organism: Streptomyces sp. NPDC034670 (assembly GCF_055574875.1). Taxonomy (NCBI): domain Bacteria; kingdom Bacillati; phylum Actinomycetota; class Actinomycetes; order Kitasatosporales; family Streptomycetaceae; genus Streptomyces; species Streptomyces sp. NPDC034670. The sequence continues at coordinate 46,223 of NZ_JBVITR010000013.1, read as the reverse complement.
GCACCTCCATCAAGAAGGCCCGCGCCGTCGCGGAGGCCGTCGCCTCCGCCCCCTGGAGCACCCTGGAACTCGCCGCCGGACTCGGTCCCGAGGGCGAGGCGCTGCTCGACTCGCTGCGCAACGTGGCCCGCGACGACCAGCGCACCGCCGACCTGCGCGACGCCCTCGTCCGTACCCAGCGCGAGGTCGTCGCCCTGATCAAGCGCACCCAGGCCGCCGCCACCCCGCCGCCCGCGCCCGTCGCACCCCAGCCCTCCACGGCCGACGGCCAGTCCCTGGACACGCCGACCAGCGACCCGCGCATCCCCTACACCCCGCAGGAGACGCCCTCTCCGGGGAGCGGCGGCACAGCACGGAAGTCCGGTGGCCGCCGCACGACTGCAGCCCGGGCCGTCACCGACCTCCAGGCGGAGCTGTCCGATCTAGCCGCCCGTCACCCCGAGGCCACCATCGAGATCACCTGGCGGGTCGTCGAATGACGGACATCACTGTCGCCGTTCCCGGAGCGGTCCGGCTGAACACCGCGACCGTCACTCAGTACCTGTCCTCGCAGTCCTCCCTCGCCGCCTCCCTCACGGGGGGCGGCGAGGGCAGGCGCCGGGTCGTGCTGCTGCGGTCCGCACCGCAGTGGGACGGGCCCGCCGAGCCCGTGTGGGGGGAGGGCCGTACGGCCGGCGTCGCGGTGGCGCCGTCGCCGCTCGCCGTCCACGAACTCGTCCTCGACCACCTGGCGGGCCGCCGTCCCGGGCCCGCCGTGCTGGTCGTCCTCACCGACCGGGAACAGAATGAACTCGACCCGGCGATCCTCGCCCGCGTCCACAAGCTGCGCATCGACACGGTCGACAGCTGGGACGTCGTCCGCGAGGCGTTCGGCGCCCGGCAGATAGACCCACGGCTCAAGGACGTCAACTGGGCCGCCGAGGCCCTGCTCGACGCCACCCCGCCCGGCGGCTGGTCGGCCGTGCCCGGCGGCTGGCTGTCCCGCCAGTACGCCCTCACCGCGCTCGCCCAGCGCCGCCTGCGGCTGGGCCGCTACGACACCGAGGGCGGCACGCGCCGCCCCGGCGACGACCGGCTCGACGCCCAGGCCCTGCTGCACTGGTCGACCCGGCCCGGAGCCCCCGAACGGCTCCTCGCCCTGCGTGGCCCCGAACGCGCCGGACTGTCCGCCTTCCTCGGCGAGGAGGACCAGGCGGGCCTCGCCGGACGCGCCCTGCTCGCCCTCGTCGACGCCGAGCGCGGCGCGGACGCCGCCGCCTTCGGTCTCGTCTGCGCGGCGCTGTGGCAGCACGCCGAGCCCGCCCCCGAGACCTACCGGGCCCGGGGGCGTGCCGAACGCTACTTCGGGGACCAGCCCCCGGCGACCGGCGACCAGCTCGACGTCCTGGTGACCGTCTTCGGACGGGCCGCCGAGGAGTACGTGACCACGCTGCTGGCGGCCGGGCACCGCACCGGCGGCACCGACGCCGACCAGGCCCGCGAGGCACGCCGCACCACCGGCATCGTGCTCGACCGGGCCTCCGCCCTGGCTCGCCAGTTCGGCGCGGAGGAGGCCGTGGCGGCGAGCCCCGTCCTGCGCGGTGGACTCGAGGCCCGGTTCACCGCCGTCGGTCAGGCCCTCGCGTCAGGCGACACGGCCGCGGTGGCGGACGCCGTCCGCCGCCTGGAGGATCACCGGCTCGCCACCGAGTCGGAAGAGGCCGCCCGCATCGAACGTGCCCGCATGGGCCAGCGCCTCGCCCGCTGGCTGGCCACCGACCCGTCCGCCGACGCCCCTACCGTCGCCGACGCCATACAGCGGCACGTCGCCGAGACAGGCTGGGTGGACCTCGCTCTGGAGCACATCGAGGCCGGTGGCGACCCGGACCCCGTCCTCAAGGCTGCCTATGACACCCTCGGCACCCGCGTCAGGGACCGGCGTCGGCAGATCGACGCGTCCTTCGCGCGCTCCCTGGCGGCCTGGACGGAGGCCGGCACCCAGCCCGGTTCCATGCTCACCGTCGAGACCTTCCTCGACCGCGTCGTCGGCCCGGTCGTGCGGCGCGGGGAGGAGCGGCGGGCGCTGCTGCTCGTGCTCGACGGCATGAGCGCGGCCATCGCGAACGAACTGGGGGAGGAACTGCGTCGTTCCTGGGCCGAGTTCGACCCGCTGCCCGAGGGCGACGCCCCGCGCCGACGGGCGATGGCCGCCGCCCTGCCCACCGTGACGGCCGTGTCCCGCACCTCCCTCTTCGCGGGCACCCTGATGAAGGGCACACAGGCCGACGAGAAGCGGCTCTTCCCCGCGCTGAAGCTGTGGGGCGGGGTCCCTGCCGCCGTGTTCCACAAGGACGACCTGCGCACCGAGACCGCGGGCGACACCTTCGGCCCGGTGCTCACGGAGGCGCTGGCCGACGGCAGGACCCACGTCGCCGTCGTCCTCAACGCCATCGACGACCGGCTCGCCAAGGAGCAGAAGCTCGGCGACGGCGCCTGGCGGATCGACGACGTGCCCGGTCTGCGTGACCTGCTGCGGGTGGCGGCCACCCAGGGCATGGCGGTCGTCCTCACCAGTGATCACGGCCACGTCGTGGACCGGCACGGCACGAAAGTCGACACCGCCGCCGATCCCGCCTCCGCCCGCCACCGCCTGCCCGGCGGCGGCCCGCTCGCGGAACGCGAGATCGCCCTGTCCGGGCCGCGCGTGGTCTGGCCCGAACCCGGGGCCTCCATCGTCGCCCTGTGGGACGCCGACTCCCGCTACACCGCCCTCAAGGCCGGCTACCACGGTGGGGCATCGCTCGCCGAGGTCACCATTCCGGTGCTCGCCTTCCTGCCGTTCGGCGCGGAGCCGCCCAAGGGATGGCGGGAACTGGGCGACCAGCGACCGGCCTGGTGGGCTCCGGAGGAAACCGGAAAGGCACCGCTGCAGGACGAGCACGCCGCTCGGCCGCTGACCGCAACGGCTCCCGCTCCCAAGAAGCCGACGGGCAAGGTCAGGAAGGAGCAGGCAGAGGTCGCCCGGACGCACGACACGCTCTTCGACGTCGCGCTGACGGCCGGGGGAGACGACGCCCTGCTCACCCCGGCCGTCGTCTCCCGCACCGAGACGCTGGTGACGGCGCTGCTCGACTCGGAGACGTATCAGGCACAGCTCGGTGGCCTGGCCCGCAAGCCGCAGCAGGAGCAGGTCCACAAGGCACTCGCCGCCCTGCTGGACGCGGGCGGCACCCTGCCCGTGACCGCGCTCGCCCAGCGCGCCGGCATGCCCGTCACCCGGGGCGACGGCTTCGCCGCCGTCCTGCGGCAACTCCTCAACTACGACGGCGTACAGGTCCTGGAGACCCTGCCGGACGGCCGCACACTACGCCTCCACGAGGCGCTGCTGCGCGAGCAGTTCGCCCTCGGGGCGGGCTGACGACACGACTCGGGGTGCCTCGGACCTTGTCCTGAGGCACCCCGAGCGGTCCGTTCGCCGGACGGTGCTCTCTCCCCCATAGGCGGTGAACGCCGCCCACTGCTTCTGACGAGAGACCAGCTTCGCGTCCCTCTGCCTTCGGGTGCCGGACAAGAACGGCGCCGGGCGCTGCGAGACACCCGCACGAAGCGGTGTGGGCGGAGATCGCGTGCCCGCTGAGGAGCTGCCCCGTTCGCTACCTCATGACGCGAACGCCCGCAGTACCTTGGCGAAGGTCGTCAGTTCGTCGATCATCTCCGGCGGGAGCGGCTTCTCGTCGAAGTGGGCGATCCGGTTGCGGATGTCCTTCACCCGCTTCAGCAGGCCGACGAACTGCTCCCGGGGCATGTTGGGCCACTTCAGCGCCTCCCAGTTGCGGTCGGCCCGCTCCGCGAAGGACTGCTTCGTCTGGTCGCCGTCCAGGAGCCTCAGGTAGTCGCCGAACATCAGGTCCGACACCTGGCCGGTGCGCTGCTCGGGCTTCTTGTTCGTCTGGACCGCCTTGATGGCCTCCGCGTCCAGCGCCGCACCCAGGCAGCGGCGCAGCAGCGACTCGATCTCGCCCACGATGAAGAAGGGGCGCGCCGCCCCCTCGAAGCGCTCCGTGACGTCCGCGGCGGTGACGATGCCCGACAGGCAGCCGTCGTCGCCGCGGACGAGCAGGTAGCCGTGCTCGCGGATGACCGGGAGGGCGGTGAAGAACTCCTGGCGGGCGTCGGCGACGGGCAGCGAGTCCTTCTCCATGGCGTTGTCGAGCGTGGCTTCCTTCCCCGCCTCGTACATCTTGGCCACGGACCCCCAGGTGACGACTCCGTGGACCTGCGCCATGCCGGTGGTCACCGGTACCTGGGAGAGGCCCTTCGTACGCATCAGGAAGGTCGTCTGGGACAGGGGCGTGCCGGGTCCCACGGACACCAGGCCGCGCCGCGCCGACGGGATGTCGCCGAGCAGCAGACGCTGCGGCAGCGCGTGCGAGGGCAGGGCCTCGTCCGCCTCGTCGGCCTCACCCTCCGGTTCGGCGGGCGTGCGCTGTGCGGGAACGGCCGCCAGCGGCACGACGTCGACGGTGCTGCGCAGACCGCAGACGGCGAAGTCCGGCAGCGTGGTCAGCCCGGCGTCCGTCAGGGCCTGCGAGATCCGGTGCACCGTCCGGTGGTCGCGGACCCTGACCTGGAACAGGTCCAGGATCTCCTGCACGGACACGGTCCTGCCCTTGAGCGAGGTCACGTCCCGCTCGTGCGGCCTGGTCGTCATCGGGCGTCGCCCTCCGGCAGGTCACGGAGCATCGTCCTCTTGCCCATGGCGGAGTGCACGAGGTCCTGCAACTGCTTGGAGCGGTCGCGGTAGAAGCGCTCGTAGTCGTTCTCGCGCAGCGCGTCCGGATCGATCAGGTGCGTGGTCAGGACGTCGTCGAACCACTCGGGACGCATGTCGGACGCGGCGATCATCGTGGACAGGTACGACGAGGGCGCCCCCGTCATGTCCATCGCGGCACGGTAGGACAAAGGAGTCTTGTTCACGATCGAACTCGTGGGCAGACCGTTGCTGTTGCCCCGCCGGAACCACGTCCTGGGGAAGATCTGCCGCACGTCCACGCTGTACTCGTCCAGCCGGCCGGGACTGAGCGGAGCACCCGTGTAGTGCCAGTCGACCGCCCCCTGCTTGATCAGCAGGGCGTAGATGCCCTTGTAGGCGGCGCTGTTGCGGGTGGTGAGGGTGTCGAGGCGGTCGGCGAAGAAGAACGCCTCCGTGACCGTCTCGGGCGCCTTCTCGTCCTGCGCGATCCAGGGGACGAGCTGTTCGACGTCCTTGGTGAAGCGCGTCTCCGTGGAACCGCCGTACATCTCCCCGAGGACCCCGCACCAGTACCACTGCTCGATCTTCTCCTCCGGCCCCAGGCCGTCCGTCCCCGTGTCGAGGATGGCGCGGACGGCCGCGAGGGGGACGAGCTGCGTCTTGTACGGCAGGTCGGCCGGGCGGACGATGCACTGCCGCTCCAGGAAGTCACCCACCCAGGCGAAGGCGTCGGCGAGCTTGGGCGCCAGGCGGACGAAGTCGGCCAGGGGGAGGTCCAGCAGGTCGCGGCGCTTGCAGGACACCGTGGCCCCGAGACCCTCCTGCTTCCGCTCCCAGGTGCGGACCAACGCGATGGCCTGCAGGAAGTCGATGCTGCTCAACCCGTTCTCGAGACCGTTCTCGACGCGGCCGAAGACCGGGTACTTGCCCGCCAGTGCCTGCTTGATCTCCCGCCACACCTCGGGAAGCTGGTAGTAATCTCCGGTCCGCTCCACGTAGTCGCGGTCCCCGGCGTACGTCGCGGTGAGCAGTTCGAAGACGTTCAGGGGCACACCGCCCGTGTTGACCCGCTCGAACACCGCGCAGACGGCGTCCATGGAGGTGGAGGCGGCCAGCCGGATCATCGGCACCTGGAAGGCGCGGACCTGCTGAAGGACCGCCTCGTCGAACTGGCCCCACAGGTCCCAGTTCCGGTCCTCGTCCGCCTTGATGTACGCCTTCTTCCACTCGTTGACGCGCTGGGCGTCGAAGACGAAGTGGAGAGGGAAGAGACCGGCCGCGCACTCGGCCTCGGTGGTTCTCAGATCCAGCACCACGGTGCGGTTGAAGTCCGTGCGGAGCACCTTGTCCGCCGGGACGGACACGACGGCCTCGTCGCGGTCCGCGGACGGCCCGACGGCCTTCGCGATGTTCACGTAGTACCAGCGCTGGATGGGCTTGCCCCGGACGTCCGCCGTCTCCACCGGGGCGTCCAGCCACAGCGCCTGGAAGAGGGAGGTGAGGCGCTGCTGCCCGTCCAGCAGCAGGAGATCGGCCTCCGGGTTCCCCTCCGGCCGAGCGCCGGTGAGGGTCCGGGAGCGGAAGCGGGTGGCGCCGCCGGTCTGCAGCGTCATCACGACGCCGAGCGGGTAGTCCAGCGTGACCGTCGCGATGATCGCCCGGATCCGGTCGTCGTCCCACTTCCAGTTCCGCTGGAAGTCCGGCAGTTGTAAGGAGCCCGAGGCGACATCCGCCAGAACGTCCTTGAGCTTCACGTTGTCGAGGGCTGCCATGTGACTCCACTCCCCGCCCTGTTGCCTGTACGGAGAGTGATTCCAGCAGTGCACTGTGGTGACGGTCAAGCCGGTTCGAAGATAAACGGGACAACCCGTGAGCACCAGGCGACGGAGGAGGTCCTTGATGTCCCTGGAGGAGGGTTGCTACCGGGTTTCCGTCGAGAGCGGGTCGAGGTGGAGGAGGCACTGGACCGCGTTGAAGTCGCCCACCTCGGCGACGAAGCGGAACTTGTCGCCTGTGCCGACGGTGGCGGGGACCTCCTTGCCGGCCAGTTTCAGTTCGACGACGTTGACGTCCTCGTACTTGAAGGCCGGGCCGACCGTCGTGTTCGGTCCCTTGTCGCCAGGGCCCAGGAGGAAGTCGTAGCGGGTGTCGTAGTCACCGTGGGGTGCCATGTCGACGATCGAGCCGTTGAACGCGATCGTCTGGCCCTCATACTTGGTCGCGAAGTCCGCGTTCGCGTCGTCGCAGGTGTCCGCCGTCTTCAGTAGCGCCGCGAACTCCGAGTTGTTCTCAGGCGTGATCATCTCGACGGCAGACGGCTCGGCCGCGGTCGGAGTCGGCGTAGCAGAAGGCTTCTCGCTCGCAGCGGCTGCCGACTTGGCTGACTCGTTCTTCTTCTCGTCTCCGTCGCTGAGTGCAGAGGCAGTGCCGATGACGACGGCCAAGATCACGAGAACGGCGGCTGCCGCGCCGATCAGGGGCCACGGCAGCGGCTTCTTCGGTCGACGGAAGGTGAGGGTGGAGCGAAACGTGCCCTGGGACTGTTCGACGAACTCCCAGCCGTCCTTCTGCATCTTCGAGATCACCAAGCCGTCGGTGCCGCGCACGGTCTGCACGGTCCTGCACTCGTACTTGATCTCGTCGGCCATGTGCCGCGCCCCCCAAATGCACTGTTCACACCAACGGCCTCGCGAGCATAAGGGACGGCGGCGGGAACCCCGACAACGTCGCCTCACCGTCGGTGTCGAGCACGGAAGCTCGAATCAAAGGGCACTTGCCCACGAACCGGACATCGTGGCCCTTCGCCCGGGTGCTGGCGTATGAGGAGATGGAACACTGTTCCCCGTGAGCACCACCGGATCCAAGCGCCCCGTACAGGTCAGCGCGGCCCGCCGCCGTACCGTCGTCGACGCCCTGCGCCGCGGGGCCGTGCCCGAGAGCGGGCTCGACCTGCTCGCCACCGGGCTCGACCGGTTCGAGGCGGCCCTCGACGCGGAACTGGACGCCGTCGCGTCCGGCGGGTCCGTGTTCAAGGCCGTGCGCGGTGAGTACGGGTCCGGCAAGACCTTCTTCACCCGCTGGCTGGGGGAGCGGGCCAAGCGCCGCAACTTCGCCGTGGCCGAGATCCAGATCTCCGAGAACGAGACGCCGCTGCACAAGCTGGAGACGGTCTACCGGCGGCTCACCGAGCGCCTCACCACCTCCAGCTTCCCGCCCAGCGCCCTGCGCCCGGTCGTCGACGCCTGGTTCTACGCCCTGGAGGAGGACGCCCTCGCGGCCGGCGCGACCGAGGAGGAGCTGCCCGGCGAGGTGGAGAAACTGCTCGTCGCGCGGCTCGCCGAGGTGTCCCGGCACGCCCCGTCCTTCGCCACCGCCCTGCGCGGCTACCGGGCCGCCCTCGCCGACGGCGACGAGGCGACCGCCGCGGCCGTGCTGGCGTGGCTCGGCGGCCAGCCGCACGTCGCCGCCTCCGCCCGCAGGTCCGCCGGGGTGCGCGGCGACCTCGACCACTTCGGGGCGCTCGGCTTCCTGCAGGGCCTGCTCACCGTGCTGCGCGACTCCGGGCACACCGGGCTCTTCGTCGTCCTCGACGAGGTGGAGACACTCCAGCGGGTCCGCTCCGACGCCCGCGACAAGGCGCTCAACGCGCTGCGGCAGCTCATCGACGAGGTGCACTCCGGCCGCTTCCCCGGCCTGTACCTCGTGATCACCGGCACACCCGCCTTCTACGACGGCCAGCAGGGCGTCCAGCGCCTCGCCCCGCTCACCCAGCGGCTCGCCACCGACTTCACCACCGACCCGCGCTTCGACAACCCCCGCGCGGTGCAGATCCGGCTGCCCGGCTTCACCCAGGAGTCGCTCGTCGGCCTTGGCGTCACCATCCGGGACCTGTACGCGGACGCCGCCACATCGCCCGAGCGCGTGCGGACGGTCGTCGACGACGCCTACGTCGCGGACCTCGCGCGGGCCGTCGGCGGAGCGCTGGGCGGAAAGGTCGGGGTGGCGCCCCGGCTGTTCCTGAAGAAGCTCGTCGGGGACGTCCTCGACCGCGTGGACCAGTTCGACGACTTCGACCCGCGACAACATTACAAGCTGACGGTTGCGAGCAGTGAGCTCACCGACGTGGAACGCAACCTGGCCGTCACGGTCACCGGCGGTACCGCGTCCGCCGACGACATCGACCTGGAGCTGTGATGGGGGACGCCGACAGCCCGGCCGGGGCGGGGCCGGCGGGGGGAGAGACCGACGTACTCGACCGGCTCGACCCCGTCGTCCTGCACCACATCGTCAACACCCTCGGCTGGCCCGACCTGCGCCCCCTGCAGCGGGCGGCGATCACCCCGCTCATGGACGGTGAGGACGCCGTCCTGCTGGCCCCGACGGCCGGCGGCAAGACCGAGGCGGCCTGCTTCCCGCTGCTGTCGGCGATGGCCGAACAGCGGTGGGCCGGCACCTCGGTGCTGTACCTGTGTCCCCTCAAGGCACTCCTCAACAACCTGGTCGGCCGCGTCGACACCTACGCCCAGTGGCTGGGGCGGCGCGCGGCCCTCTGGCACGGCGACACCAAGGAGTCGCAGCGGCAGCGCATCCGCACCGAGGCGCCGGACATCCTGCTGACCACGCCCGAGTCGCTCGAAGCGATGCTGATCGGCGTCAAGACCGACCACGCGCGGCTGCTGGGGAACGTACGGGCCGTCGTCGTCGACGAGGTGCACGCCTTCGCGGGCGACGACCGGGGCTGGCACCTGCTCGCCGTGCTCGAACGGCTGGAGCGAGTCACCGGCCGGCCCATCCAGCGCGTCGGCCTCTCGGCGACCGTCGGCAACCCCGAGCACCTGCTGCGCTGGCTGCAAGGGGCCGGTGCCGGGAGCCGCACCGGACAGGTTGTCGCGCCGGACGTCCACCTGCCCGCCACCGATGCGGCCGGACACGGGGAGCAAGCCGCCGAAGCTCCCTCCTCCAGGCCCGCCGGTGAGGTGGAACTCGACTACGTGGGCTCCCTCGACAACGCCGCCAAGCTCATCGCCGCCCTGCACCGGGGAGAGAAACGCCTCGTCTTCTGCGACTCGCGCCGCCAGGTCGAGGAACTGGGCGCCGCGCTCCGGGCCCGAGAGGTGACCGTCTTCCTGTCCCACGCCTCCCTCTCCGTCGATGAGCGCACCCGTTCCGAGCAGGCCTTCGCCGAGGCGCGCGACTGCGTCATCGTCTCCACCTCCACCCTCGAACTCGGCATCGACGTCGGCGACCTGGACCGCGTCATCCAGATCGACTCCCCGGCCTCCGTCGCCTCCTTCCTGCAGCGCATCGGCCGCACCGGCCGGCGTCCCGGCACCCTACGCAACTGCCTGTTCCTCACCACCCGCAAGGACACGCTGCTCCAAGCGGCCGGGTTGCTGTTGCTGTGGTCCCGCGGCTGGGTCGAACCGGTCCTCCCACCGCCCGAGCCGCGTCACCTCGTGGCCCAGCAACTCCTCGCCGTCACCCTCCAACAGCACAAGCTCGGCGACCAGTTGTGGGACCGGCAGTGGAACGGCCTCGCCCCCTTCGACCGGTCCGCCGCCCCGATCCTGAGCTTCCTCACCGAGGAGGGCTACCTCGACAACGACGGCGGCATGCTGTTCGTCGGCCCCGAGGCGGAACGCCGCTTCGGCAAGCGGCACTTCATCGAACTCACCGCGTCCTTCACCGCGCCGCCGCAGTTCACCGTGCTGTCCGGGCGCACCGAGATCGGCCGCACCGATCCGAGCGTGCTCACCGAGGAACGGCCCGGCCCGCGGCGCCTGCTGCTCGGAGGGCGGAGCTGGCAGGTCACCTACATCGACTGGACGCGCAAACGCGTCTTCGTCGAACCCGTCGACGGCGGCGGCGTCGCCAAATGGATGAACGGCGGCATCGCGGGCCTCTCGTACGCCCTCACCCGTGCCATGCGCGAGGTGCTGCTGGGCGCGGACCCGCCCGTCTCCCTCACCCGCCGTGCCGAGGCGTGCCTGGCCGAGCAGCGTGAGACCGACGCCCCCGGCACCGTGCGCCCGGGCGGCACCCTGGTCACCCGCGTCGGCAGCGACGTCCGCTGGTGGACCTGGGCCGGCTACCGCGCCAACGCCACCCTCGCCGCCACCCTCCCAGCGGTCGCCGACCCCCTGCAACGCCCCACCGACTGCTGGCTGCGCCTGCGCGAGGACCTCACCCCGGCCGACTGGCGCGCGGCCCGCGAGAGCGTCGGCGAGAGCCTGGTCCTGCCCGACGTGGACCGTCGGGCCGTGCGCGGGCTGAAGTTCTCCACCGCCCTCCCGGAACGCCTCGCCGTCGCCACGGTCGCGGCACGCCTGGCCGACTTCGAGAGCGCCCGCGCGGTTCTGGCCGAGCCCGTACGCCTGCAGGTCTTAAACGACCTCGCCTGAAGCGGGCTTCGCGCCGGAGTGTGCGGGGCCGTCCTCCCCTCGTCCGCACGCCTCGTCATCCCCGGAGCCCGACCATGCCCACAGCCGTTGAGGAAGAGGACACGCGCAAGGTCCAGACAGCCGTCGCGGGGTCCCCGGGTGCCGACCGCCCGGTGTACCTGCCCATGGACGCAGCGGCTTACGACCGGTTCATACGCGAATACCCGGCCCGGGAGTTCTACTGCGGCACACTGCTCGGCGGCTGCGGCAAGAAACTGTCGGCCCGCAAGTACCGTGACAAGAAGTGTCACTTCGCGCACGTCGTCTCGGGCCGATGTCGACGGGCCTCGACGAACGAGGCCAGCGCCGACCACCTCTACATCGGCAGGGCCTTGGCGGACTGGTTGAAGAACCAGAGGTTCAAGAACGTCCAGGTCCGCTACCAACAGCGGGGGCAGGGCCTGCGTGAGGTCGTCGATGTCTCCTTCACCCGCGACGGCAGCCCGCTCCGGCACCTGATGCGCGTGCAGTTGGCCAGGAGGTCCAAGGCCGAGTGGGAACGAACCGACGCGGAACTTCTGACCCAGTGGGTGGACGTCCACTGGGTGTTCGGCCCGGACAGCATGCTGGCCAACTGGCAGGTGGACCGCCGGGGCCACGCCCTGCGCATCCAGTGCCGCCCACTCGGTGTCACGCGTGTCGTGGAAGTCGGCGTGCAGTTCCCGGAGACTCCCGTCGAGTGGGTCCCGCTCTCCGAGTGCCGCATGACCGAACACGGCATGCAGCCACCCGCGCTCACATCCACTCCGGACGGGCTCGTCCCTCGCAGCCGGGAAACGAGACCGCCCGCACATCCCGTCCCGCAGGCCGACCCCGCAACCCTCCACCGGGTGCGTCGTGTCGAGCCGGTTCCCTCCTCTCCCCGGGGCGCCTCCCGCGCCACCGTCCTTCCGGCCGCGAAGGCGGACCGGCAGTCCTGTGCGCCTGAGCCCCCTCCGCCGGCGAAGCCTCAGCAGCAGGACGAGCAGATCCCCGCAGGGAGTGCCGGACCGGGGGAGCGACCGCGACCCCCGGTACCGCTGCTTCAGCGGATCCAGGCGGAGGAGGACAGACGGGCGACCGAACGCCTTGTTCTCCTCCTCGATCACCTCGATCGCGTCGGGGACGAACTCCACCTCGACCAACTCCACGGTGTCCTTCGTGACATCGAGGCCTGCGAGAAGACGAGATGGCGTCCCCTGGACCCCGTTCTGCGACGACGGGTGGCTTCCTGGCGCTCCCACGCGATGCGGCTGGTGGCACGGCCCACACTCAACGAGATACGCGCTTACGCCGACCTGGTGCGATGGGCCCTGGGCACCGCCGCCCGGACGGCTCGTCCGCTCACCTGGACGGAACTGGGCACGCGCCTGGATGCCCGGCTTCCCGGGCTGCACCCGGACGACAAGGTGGCGGTACTCGTCGAGGTCGACCGTGCGACGTGCTCCGACCGACCTCTCCTGTCGGCTCTCGTCGCCGCCCGCGGCCATCGCGTGCACCCGCTGTACGCCCGGGTGCTGGACCATCTGGACCGGCCGGTACCCGCACCCGGCGAGGCGCAGGCCGCATGGGAACGGGACGTGCGCGGTCACATGCGCCCGGGCGGGAAACGGTTCGTGGTCGGCGCGGAGGGTGTCCCGCCGTACGCTCGACGGTGAGGCCCCTGGGGGCCGGGGCATGCGCACCGGCCCCCAGAAGCCCTCTCCCGGTCATCGGGCGGCCGGTTCCTCGGGGACGCCGTCCCCGGGCACGAGGTCCGACGGATCCGGGACCACCGGCCCGCCGACGATCAGTCTTGGGCCGCCCCCTCGGTGGCGGGACCGGACCGCACGGTGAGACGTCAGACGCGGTGCACGGTGTGCAGCGTCCTGGCGTAGGTGCCCGTGCCGTCCAGCAGCGAGGCGCCGCCGAGGTCGGCCATGGTGGGTCCGTTGACGGTCTTGCGGCTGGAGAGGAAACGGCGCTTGCCGGCCGCGTCCTCGCCCAGGTAGATGCCGACGTGGTCGACGGTGGCCGTCTGCTGGTCGTCACCGGAGTCGGCGTTGAACAGCACCAGGTCACCGGGCTGGAGCAGCGCGGCGGCGGGCGGCGCGGTGCCGTCGGTCCGGTCGATGCGCACGCCGGGCGCGTACTCCGCCATGTCCCGGGACTTGCGGGGCAGCCGCTGCCGGGAGGTGTCCTCGCCCGCCGCCAGCGGAACGCCCATGTGGTAGCCGTACACCATGCGCGTGTACCCCGAGCAGTCGAGGTTGCCGACCTGCTTGCTGGACGGCCCGGTGTGGGCGCCGTCGTCGAAGGTCCAGCCGATGCCCATGTACTCGTGGAAGTCGGCGCCCTCGTAACGCTGGCCCTGGGGGTTCAGGTGGCCGTACCCGGCCTCTCCCAGCACCTGCCTGCCCCGGGCCGGTCCCGCCCCGGCCGTCACCGCCGGAGCCCCGCCGAGGAACATCGCGGCGTGTGCGAGCACGTCCGGGGCCGTGGAGCCGGCCCAGCCGCGTATGACCCGGTCCAGTTCCCCGGTCCAGGTGCCGTCGAACGGCTCGGGCAGCACCCGCACCCAGTCGCCGTGCGTGACGCTCGGCGGGACCTTCCAGGTCGCGGCGGTCACCTGGAAGCGGCTGACGGAGAGCCTGACCGGCAGGTTGGTGCACCCCCGGTTGGCCAGGGCGCGCAGTCCCACCCGGCCCTCGGCGAAGGTGGAGTCGCTGACGTCGACGGCCCAGGCGGACGGTTCGGCCGACTCCGACCGCCACGCCTTGACCCGGATGCGGGAGCCCTCGCGCCGCACCCGGATCGTCCAGTCGGTGTGCGCGGGCACCCCCGTGGCGAGGGTCAGCGCCGGGGTCAGCTGGGTGACGGTGTCGGCGACCTCCTTCTCGACGCGCAGCTGGACCGCGCCCGTGGTGAGGAAGGACAGCCGGGCCCGGTAGTTGTTGTGGGTGTCCTGGTAGCCGAAGGACAGCGCGTACGAGCACGCCTCGCCGGTGGGAACCTTGTCGAACCTCGCCACGGAGCACACGTCGACGTCGGTGATCTCGCCGTCGCGCAGACTGGCGTGGCGGCTGGCGTAATCGGTGGTCAGGTCGATGATGCCGGCGCCCGGCACCACCGAGTAGTCGGTGGCGGCGGGCCCGAGGGTGGACCAGACGCCGCCGCCGGGGGAGGAGCCCCAGTACTGCCGTTGCGCGACCGGCAGCGACAGGTCCGGCAGGGTGCGCCGGAAGTCGTCCTCGAAGAGCCGCTTGTCCTCGGTGAACGTGCGCCGCGGCCCCGGCAGCACGACGGTCCGCGCGCCGTGGGTCAGCAGCGCGACGCGTCTGCCGCCCGAGGTGACCTCGGTACGGGCCGGGGTGCCCGGCAGCACGGTCGTGGTGAGCGAGGCGTCGAGCGCCACCGGGGCGAAGTAGGAGGCGTCCAGCGGGGACAGCGTCACGGAGGACCGGGCCGCGGCCAGTCCGGTCGCGGCCGCGAGGGGCTGCACGGACACGGGAGCGGACGAGGCGGCGCGCGCCGGGGCGGCGACCGCCCCGGCCAGCGGGACGGAGGCGGCGGAGGCGGCGAAGGCGGTCAGCAGGCTGCGTCGGGAAGCATTGATCATGCGGCACATGATCGCGTGTTCCGCGCCCGGGCACGGCGTTTGCGGGGAGAACTCCGGCCGGCCCGGACCGGTGTCGGCCCCGTGAGGATCGTCCCCCTGAGGCAACCACCGTGACCATGGGGCAGGTTCGGACCGGTCCGTCGCGGCGGCACCCCACCGGTGGACCGATCGGCAGACCCGAAGGCGCGAGAAAAGCTATGTGAACTCGCGGGGGCCCTGACGGTCTATGCCGGCGAACGCTTCCGTAGGGCTACGATGACGGCTGTTCTGGGGCATCGTCAGTCCGCCGATTCCGTGGGCGGGGCAGAGGGGATCGGCGTGGTTGACGACCAAAAATCGGAGTGAACGTTCGGTCGGGGGATTTTTTTCCCTGCGTAATTGACGCCCTTCGGACTGCTTGTGGGATCGGCGACCGTGGATTCTTCCACGCAAGGAGTCGCCGCCTCGAAGAACGCCTGACCCTGATCGCCAATGCTCAGGCTGATGGTGAATCCGTCGGAATCCTCTGCATAGACCGCGGGGAATTTGAGGCTCTTGTTCACTGCCGTGATTTCATAGCCGCTTTTTTCCCAAAATCGCTCCACCAGTCCCAGGAAACTTCCGCGCCGCTCCGTGGAAATGATTGTCATCACTGTGCGGCGGCGGATGAGGTCACAGCTCGTGGTGGTCGTCTCGTCATGAGTCCATTGCACTTCGGGTTCGATGCTTTCGAAAACTGCATCAAGCATGGCATCGGCATGCTCCGCGGCCTCCTGCATGTTCATTTCCACGTCACTCCTCCCACTTGAGGCTTCACCTTCCTTGCCCAGTGTTCCGCACCCGGACAGCACGGTGCTGACCGCAGCGACCACGGAAAGATGCTTAAGTTTTTCCTTCATCGCGGTTGGTCTACCTTGATCTCCTGCGAGTTTCCGGAAACGATCAGGGCGATGTTGTCAGCGGAAACGCGATCCTTTGTAGGTGTGAAGTAGTTGGAGTGAGCGGGAGTGGGCCCCTCACCGTCGATGAAGGGCCTTGGCCCGTCATCGACCTGAAAACGTCTGGCTCCGAACGCCTCACTTGCGGGGTCCTTTCCGAACCACAGGTCGTCATCCCCTTGGTCGGCGATGTCTCCAGCGATGTAGGAACTCAGCGGCCCGCCGCCGAAGAACAGGGCTCCGGCGGCAGCCTGATGCCTTGAAGGGAGCATGGTGACGGGATCGTTCTCCGCGGAGCCTACAAATACATGATCTTTACCGACGCCGAGATCTTCGGCCCTGTCCGCACCGACACCGGGACTGCCCAGAAGAATGATGTCGTCAGCCCCGGGGATGCCACCCTCCTGTTGGGCTGCCGTGCCGACGGTAAGAGAACCGTAAGAGTGCCGATCGCCGTCAGGTGCGGGTTCTCGTGTTCATTGGTGGCCCCCAGTCCGCTCATGAAACTGTTGTAGGCGGGTGCGCCCTTCTCCGCGTCGCTCATGGACATGACGTCGACGCTCTGGGGGGCGTCGTACCCAAGCCATACGATTGCCGCGCTGGACGAATCGTACTTCTGGGCGCCCTTCGCAGTGTCCAATCCGCGGGCGAGGGTGCCTTCTGCGAATTCTTTGTCGAGCTTCGTGCCGAGCCCAGGAACATAAGCGGATACATTTTTCGCAGTGTCGGGGTTCCCGTAGCTGACGATCGCGCGGCCGTTCCCTTCGTCACCGATTCCAATCAGGTACATTGGCGGCTCGCTGCCCTCGCCGAGCTTCTTCTGGATACCCCTCAACCCTGTCAGCTTGGTCCGGGAGTCATCGTCGCTCCGGACCTCCATCTGCGCGATGAGCATTCCCAGATTCTCGCGGTTCGCCTCATCGCGCACCGCGATCGGAATACCGTCCAGGTTTCCGATGAGTTCAGGGAAGGCTCTCCTGTACTCGTCGCGCTCCTCGTTGCCGAGGCTGTCCCACCACTCCTTGCGGTCGGCAGGCGACTTGTCCAGCGGGATGCTGTCCCGGATGTACTCACTCGCGGCCGAGCTGACGGCATCGGCATCGGACGCCACGTTCGCCCACGTCTTCGCGCTGACGGTCAGTCCCGGCGCTGCCTTGAGCTTGTTCAGCGCCCTGCTGTACCGTTCGTCGATTTCCCCGGCCTCGCGCAGGGCGTGGGCGATGCGGTCGGCGATGTCCTGGGCCTTCGCGTGGTGTGGATTCCCGTGGTGCGGGTCGAGGACACCGATCCCGGTGCCCGGTGCGTACAACCCGTCGCTGTCAGGTCCGTGCAGCCTCCTGTTGCCGGGGCCCAGCATGCCGTTGTCGCCCACGGCTGTGCCGCCGGGAAGTTCGTCTCCGGTCAGCTCGTTCTTACCGCCGGCGGGATAGGTGACGTCACCGTTCGCACTGACGGGGTATCCCAGGGCCGCTGCATCCTCCAGTGCCTCCACCAGGTGGCGTCTGGGGGCCGAGATCTCGGACGAGAAGCCGTTGAGCGCCCCGCTGACCAGGCCGCACTCGACCCCGGTGTAATGGAAGTTCTCCGAAAGCTTCTTCAACTGCTTCTGCGCTGCGTCCGCGGCCTCACCCTCATTGGCCTTCTGCATCGTCTTGGTGATCTGCTTGTCGATGCGGTCCCTGGCCGCATCGGCCATGTCGCTCACCGCCCGGTATCCGTCCGCCGCCTCCGCGTACTCGGACGGCTTGAGGGCCTTGAGTGTCTTGATGTCCATGCGGTGGATCACCGACTCCTGCCGTCGGCAGTGGACGTGCCCCCGGAGCCGACCTTGAGTCTGGCGATCTCGGCCTTGACAGCCTCATCGGTCCTCAGTTGGTCGTTACCCGTCTTCTCCAGCACGCCGGCGAGCCCGTCACAGAGCTCGCTGATGTCCTTCACCCGGCGCTCCCACGAGTCGTACACGCCCTGCTGCGCTGCCGCGGTCAGGCACCCGGGCCCCTTGCCGAGCCCCGTTTGGCCCGCCTTCAGCTCCGCCAGTGCTCTGCCGGTGTTGTCCCGCAGGCCACCGACGGCTTCCCCTGCCTTGGACCACACCGCCTTGTCCGACCTCAACCTGCCGGAAGGAGGACCATAAACACCCCTCGTGCCGCTGCCGCCCTGGTCGGCCGGCAACTGGTTGAGCTGCGTCTGCGTGGACTGCCGCTCGACCGCTGCGGCCTTGAGCTGCTCCCACTCCTCCCATGCCATGCCTGGCCCCTCCCCGTTTCCCGTGATGCGCCGCCGAGCGGATGTGAACGTACGACCGCGACGCTGCGGTGGTCCGGAGGAACGGTAACGCTCCTTCACCATGGGCCCCATCCGTATCGGTCATCACGGCACCTGAGTATCTGTACTCAGACGGAACCGCGCCTCGACCAGATCGAACGACGATGCCCGGTGCGTGGGGAGGCGGCGTCAACCCCCTTGCGGACCAGCGGGGAGGTTCGCGACCGGGGCCGCAACGTGTCGGCCTGGAGGGTCGGCCGTGCGGTGCCGATCTGCCACCGCACGGCCTCCATCCGGAAGTCCGCCACACCCGCCCGCGGTGGGACGGCGTGGCCCAACCGCGCAGACTGTCGGGCACGCTCTCCTCGCACGGGCCCTCCGGCACGGCGTCCGCGCCGGATGCGGCCGTGGCCGCCGACCGGATCAGGGCTGAAGACGGTGGGGCATGTTCCGCTGCACGGGACGGAGGAGTGTTCGCATGCAAAAGGAGACGAGCCGGATGTCTGCTGCAGATCTCGCATTCTGCGCCTGTTCGCCCTTCCGCGCTTCGAGAGGACCGTGACATCACAGAGGCATGCAGGGCGGTCCTCAGGCGCGGACTGCGGGTAACTCGGGGTCCTCGACGGCCTGCTGTGCCGAGGAACTGTCCGGGGCTGTCCGGAGAACCGGCAGCGTCCTTCCTTGCCGGCGGTGTGCCGATGAGGGAGCGGGGCCGGGTCCCGGGGCACCAGGACCCGGCCGACGCCGTCATGCGCGCGCGAGCAGTGACTCCAGGGCCCTCGACGTGGCCGGGTGACGCGCGGTGAGCGCGGCGCCCCGCGGGGGAGCGCCGACCGCCGCGGCCCACCCGCCGTCGCAGCCCAGTAGTCCCGCCACCGCGTCGCACGCCGCCGGATGCGCGGCCAGCAGCGCGGTGCCCCGGCGGGCCATGGCGCCGGTGCCGGCCGGGGCCCATCCCTCGGTGCAGCCCAGCAGCTCCGCCACCGCGTCGCAGGCCGCGGGATGGGCGGCCAGCAGCGCGGCGCCCCGGCGGTCGGGGGCGGCGGGCTCCGCCCGGCGGGCCGCGAACGGGTCCGCCCGCTGCGGCATCCGCCACGGCGGCACCCACGCGTCCAGCGCCTCCAGCCGGCCCGGGAAGATCCGCCCCGCCTCGCGGACCAGCAGCGGGGCGAGGTCCGCGGCGCCCGAGCGCAGGGTGGTGATCAGGAGCGGGAGCCAGGGCAGCAGCACCGCGTCCGGCAGGCGCCCGAAGGCGTTCGACACCGCCTCCACCACCACGTCCGCGAGCCCCGGCACGGGCTCCAGCGCGTGCACGAAACCGCTGAGGTAGCGCGGGTAGGCGGGCACCACCAGGGGGTTGTCCAGCAGCGCCGCGCACCGGGCCCGCAGCTCGGCCCGGGACAGGGTGCCGAGCTGCACCTGCGCCGCCCACAGCAGCGCCGTCCTCGACGGGTCGTCGGGGTGCGACTGGGCGACCGCGAGCTCCAGCTGCGTCCGGTCGCACCCCAGGGACAGGGCGAGGCCCTCCATGGAGAACAGGAAGCCGAGCATCGCGGCGACCTGCCCCGCCGTCGCGTCCTCGTCCCGGAACGCCGTCGGCAGCAGGGTGCAGTAGTGGGCGTAGCCGGTCTTGGCGAAGGACTCGATCCACGAGGGCAGCGCCGGCTCGCTGGTGCGGTAGTACGCCAGCAGCGCGCGGACCCGCCGCAGCACCTCCGGCGCGCCGTCGACGCTGCGCTCGGCGGCGAGCACCTTCAGCGCGTGCGTGCCGAGTTCGTCGGCGAGGCGCCGGCTGCCCAGGTACAGAACCGCGTCCTCGACCGCCGCCAGCACGGTCGCCGCGGTCGCCTGCGGCCCGTACGCCTCGCGCCGCAGCCGCTGCTCCAGGACCTGTTCGAGGCTGACCCCCTCGTAGCCCAGCTCGATGAGGGCCCGCTGGTGGGTGCCGAGCGCCAGGTCCCACGACTCCTGGATCGACCGCTCGCCGAGCCGCCGCTCGCCCATGATCGGCCGGGCCGCGCCGTGCGGCATCAGCCGCCGCAGCATCCACAGCACGTCCGAGCACGCCCGCAGCTCCGGCCGGGAGGCCATGTCCAGCAGGGCCCGCTGCACACCGCGCTGCTGGAGCTTCAGCTCCAGCGGGGCGAGCCGGTCGTACACGTCGCGGGCGAGCGGCGGCAGCGCCTCGTAGCCCACCCGGCCGATCCGGTCGCCGCCCATCATGATCTCGACCAGGCGCCGCACGTCCCGCCGCCCGGGCACGGTGTCCTTCTCGATGCAGGTGACCGCCGCGTCCTGGAAGTCGTACGGCGTGGGCTTGGCCCGGTCCCGCATCCCGGCGAGCAGGATCGACGTCTCGAAGACCGCGATGGCGTCGGCGGTGGAGGCCAGGTAGCCGTTGCGCCGGGCCGCGCGCACGATGTCCACCGACCAGCCGAGCAGCTCGGCCTCGTCCAGGGCGTCGAGGACGGGAGGCCGACGCAGGAACCCGGACAGCCGGTCCGCGGCCGGCGGCTCCTGGGCGGGGACCGCCGCCCGCGCGCCCCGGGCCTTCCTCGCCGCGGCCTTCTCCGCCCCCGCCTGGCCCGCCAGCCGGTACGGCTGGACCCGGGTGCGCCTGAGCGCCTTCGTCCACTCCGTCGCGGCGATCGACACCGAACCCGCAGCGAGGCCGAACTGCGCCTCGATCGCCGCGTGGCTGGACGGGATCAGCCCGTACTGCCAGGTGGTGCCGGTGCGCGGGGAGATCTCGAACGTGTCGGCGCCGTGCACGCCGAACTCCTCCACGCGGCTGGCCGCGTGGAAGGCGCCGCAGACGTACAGGCAGTCCTCCGGGTCGGTGCCGGTCGCCGCCAGGTGCTCGCGCATCCGGGTCCACATGTACCGCTCGCGGTCCTCGTCCACCCGGACCCGGGCGCCGTCACCGGGGGCGAGGCGCCGGAACAGGCTGCCGATGAGGAACATGACCTGGCGGTAGGTGGCGTGGTCGCTGTCGCCGAGGGGCACCTCGACGTACTGGTGCCACCACTCCGACCAGTGCCGCACCCTGCCGTGGCGCAGCAGGTGCTCCTCCAGTTCGGCGAAGCGCGGCCGCAGGTCGCCGATCTCCACGCCGACGGCCTCGCCGTGCAGGGCGGCCTCCGCCTCGGGCGGTTCGCCCCCGCCGTCCCGGGCCGTGGGCTGCGGGGCGTGCCCGCCCCGGGTGTCCCACTGGAAGACGTGGTCCGAGGACCGGTCGACCAGGACCAGTTCGACGCCCGGGGTGTCGAGCGCGTAGGCGATGGCCTGGTACTCGGCGGACGCCTCGGTGACCGGCGCGACGACCGACAGCGGCGCCCACTCCTGGGGGAAGCCGTCGACGTCCCCGGCGAACGCCTGCACCGCCACCGGCAGCCGGCAGGTGCGCAGCTCGGTCAGCAGCGGCGCCATGTCCTCGCACAGCTCCAGGTAGACGACCTTGGGCTGCTTCTCGCGCAGGCGCCGGGCCATGGCGAGCGCCGAGGCGGGGGAGTGGTGGCAGACGGGGAAGATCTCCAGGGGTTCGCGCACCGCGCGGTCGACGTCGTCGACCATGCCGAGCAGGATGTCCTCCAGGGCGTCGGGCCCGCCCGCGAACGCGGCCGCCGCCTCCTGCAGTTGCCCGCGCAGCGCGGCGAAGGCGCCGTCCCGGGTCTCGCCGGTTCCGTTCATCGTGTGCGCGCCGTTCACGACAGGGTGGCGATCGCGTCGCGGCCGCCCTCGAGGAACTCGGGCCAGGAGCCGCCCTCCTCCTTGCTGCGCGGCTCGACGACGCCGTGCAGGTACTTGTTGAGGATGGCCAGGTCCTCCGGCTCGCGGCGGGTGAGGGAGCCGACGAGCGAGGAGGCGAGGGCGCGGGCGGTGAGGGTGCGCTCGCCGAAGAAGTTGCTGTGCAGCACGGCGTCCTCCAGCACGCCGATCTGCTCGGCCGTGGACAGCGCGGACTCCAGCTTCTCGTCGTCGCTGCCGGCCGCCGCGGCGGACGCCCGCAGGTCGGCGAAGCTCTGCAGCAGCACGTCCAGCAGGGTCGGCGGCACCTCCAGGTCGATGGCGTGCCGGCGCAGCAGCTCCTCGGTGCGGAAGCGGACGATCTCCGCCTCGCTCTTCTTGTTCGTCACCACCGGGATGCGGACGAAGTTGAAGCGGCGCTTGAGCGCGGAGGACAGGTCGTTGACGCCCCGGTCGCGGCTGTTGGCCGTGGCGATGATGGAGAAGCCCGGCTTGGCGAACACGATGTTGTCGCTGCCGCCGCTCTCCAGCTCGGGGACGGAGATGTACTTCTCGGAGAGGATGGAGATCAACGCGTCCTGGACGTCGCTGGTGGAGCGGGTCAGCTCCTCGAAGCGGCCGATGGCGCCGGCCTCCATCGCGGTCATGATCGGTGAGGGGATCATCGACTCCCGCGACTGGCCCTTGGCGATGACCATGGACACGTTCCAGGAGTACTTGATGTGGTCCTCGGTGGTGCCGGCCGTGCCCTGCACCACCAGCGTGGAGTTGCGGCAGATCGCCGCGGACAGCAGCTCGGCCAGCCAGCTCTTGCCCGTGCCGGGGTCGCCGATGAGCAGCAGGCCGCGGTCGGAGGCGAGGGTGACGATCGAGCGCTCCACGAAGCTGCGGTCGCCGAACCACTTCTGCGGGACCTCCCGGTCCAGGCCGTCGGCGCGCTCGGAGCCGAGGATGAACAGGCGGACCATCTTCGGCGACAGGCGCCACGAGAACGGCTTGGGGCTGTCGTCGATCGACTCCAGCCAGTCGAGCTCCTCGGCGTACTTGATCTCGGCGGGGGCACGCAGCAGGTCGGACATGGAGGGAAGGCCTTTCCGTACGGGACCGCACAACGGACGGAGCGTGTGCGTGAGGTGATGGGACGCGATCGGAGGGGACGCGATCGGGTGAGGGCTGCTCGGAGGTGAGCCGATCGGACGGGAGCCGGTCAGGGCGGGACGCGCTCAGGTGAGGAACGTCTTGAGTTCGTGCACGAGCTTCTTGATGTGACCGGAGATCACCGGTGTGCCGAGGTCCTTGAACTTCTCCCGGAACCACGGGTTCACGCTGCCGCGGCCGGAGCTGGTCACCGACCCCACCGGGATGAACTTCGCCCCCGAGCGGTGGACGGCGGCCATGCTCTCGAACAGCTCGTGGGTCCTCCACTCGTAGAAGTCGGAGATCCACACCACGACCGTGTTGCGCGGCTCGGCGATCTTCGGCTGGGCGAGCGCCATGGCGACGGTGCCGTCGGTGCCGCCGCCGAGCTTGGTGCGCAGCAGCGTCTCGAACGGGTCGTGCGCCCAGGGCGTCAGGTCCAGCGCCTGCGTGTCGTAGGCGATCAGGTGGACGTCCACCTTCGGCAGCCCGGCGAAGATGGACGCCAGGATGGTGCAGTTGACCATCGAGTCGACCATGGAACCCGACTGGTCCACCACCACGATCAGCCGCTGCGGCGTCGTCCTGCGGCTGGTGTGCCGGTAGTAGAGGCGGTCGACGTACAGCCGCTCCTCCTCCGGGTCCCAGTTGGTGAGGTTCTTCCAGATGGTGCGGTCGAGGTCGAGGTTGCGGAAGACCCGCTTGGGCGGCACGGACCGGTCGAGTTCGCCGACCGTGGCCTTCTCCACCTGGGTGCGCAGCACCTCGGTGACCTCGTCGACGTAACGGCGGATCAGCGCCTTGGCGTTGGCCAGGGCCACGCCGGAGAGGTTGTTCTTGTCGCGCAGCAACTGCTCGATCAGGGACATGCTCGGTGTCAGCCGGGCCGCCAGCCGCGGATCGGCCAGCACCTCGCGCAGGTGCATGCGCTGGACCAGACCGGCCTCGATCGAGCCGAGCTCCGGGCCGATCTCGGGGATCAGGCGACCGAGGTCGGGCACGGGCCCGCCGACGCCGGTCCCGGTCGGGCCGACGCCCCCGCCGGCACCCGCCCGGTTCATGCCGCCCCGGCCGCCGCGCAGTTCACCGGGCCGGCAGCCCAGCGCCCGCTCCAGCCAGCCCGCGTCGGACTGCCAGCGGGCCAGCTGCTCGGCGGTGACGGTGCCGGGGTGGGAGGCGAAGACGTTCAGCAGCACCTTCGACGCGAGCGCCGCGCGCCGCACCTCGGCGGCCCGGTCACGCGTGCCGTCCGCCTCCGGCCCGGGCGTCATCAGCCCGTCGAACTCGGCGGCCAGCTCCGGGTGCCGCTGCACCACGGAGTCGACGGACGCCCCCGGGTCGAGCAGCGCGGCCGGCAGGCCGATGTCCTCGACCACGGCGAGACTCGCCGACTCCAGGGAGGCCTGCTCCTCGGGGTCGAAGAGACGGGCCAGCAGGCGCCAGTAGAGGACCTGCCGCCGGTTGTCGTCCGGATCGGGCGCGGGGACCCGCCCCGCGGTCTGCTCGGTCATTTCCGCAGCAGCCTTCCCGCCCGCTCGCGCAGCACCTTGACGGCGTCGGTGGCCGCCTTCTCGGCCCGCACGCCGGCCTTGTCGGTGGTGCCCCCGGCCCAGGCCCCGGCGTGGACGGCCACGGCCTGCTTGCGCACCGTCCGCTCCACGGCGAGCGGCTGCAGCAGGAACTCCCCGGCGTCCCAGCGCAGCAGCGCCACGCACGCCTTGGACGAGGCGACGGCCTGGGGGGTGAGCGGACCGGCGGCCGGCACGCGGTCGGTGTCGACGGCGAGACGCCGCCCGGCGACCTCGAAGGCGACCGTGCCGTCGTCGCCCTTCTCCACCGCGTACCCCTCGAGCAGGACGGGCACCGCGATCCGGGCCGGGTGCCGGTCCAGGGGCGCCGTCGGGAAGGCGGCCGCGGCCGGCAGCGCCACCCGGGCGGTGGTGAAGACCTCGGCGGGCTCGCCCGTCCGGGCCCGGGCGTCGTCCCACAGCAGGTCGCCCTCGGCGGTCAGGGGCATGGCGTCGAGCTCCACGGCACGGCCCTCGCCCACGGCACCCAGCAGCGACATGTGCGGCCGGAGCAGCTGCCACAGCCCCGCCCCGACGACCGTGTCGGGCTTCGGCGCGGAGACCGAGGCCCGCACGAGCCGGGGCGCACCGCCGTCCGCGGGTTCGAACACCGCGTGCACCTGGGCCTGCACGGCGGTGGCGTGCTCCTGGACGTCGACGCCGAGCGGCAGCAGCCGGCCGCTCGCCCCGGCGACGGCGGGCGCGGCGTCCGCACCGGGCAGCGTCAGCAGCAGCGCCCGCGACCACAGATCGGCCCACCGGCGCACCGGAACCCGCTCCAGGGTCGCCCCCGGACAGGAGGCGGCGAGCTCGGCGGCGAAGCCGTCCAGCAGCGTGGCGAGACGGCGCACCGCCGGGTCGGGCAGCAGCGCGGAGACCACGGGCGCGGCCCCGCCGACGAGTTCGTGGTCGATGCCCCGCCAGCCGGCCCGCGCGAGATCGCACAGCCAGCCGCGGGCGGCGGCGCGCAGGTTCGCCGCGTGCTCCTCGCCGCCGCCCGGCGCGGCGCCGCCCTCCTCGGCCCGGGGCCGGCCGACGGCCTCCTCGACCCGGGCGGTCAGCGCGTCGTGCACGGAGCCGAGCAGGGCGGTGCGGGCGGCGGCGAGCGCGACGAAGTGGTCCTCCCCGGCGGCCCCGGCGGCCGCCTTCTCGGCCGCCTCGGCGACCCGCGAGGCCAGCGGCGACGCGGCGACGGCGTCGGCGAGCCCGGCCAGCGCGCCGGCCTGACCGGGCTGCGGACGCAGCAGCCCGCCGACGAGGGCCTCGTCGAAGCCGTCGACGGCCGTGAGCGCCTCGTCGAGCCCGTCGACGGCGTCGGTCAGCAGATCGGCGCGCATCAGGCCACCGCCCTCGTCGTCGGGAACCACTGCATCTCGGGCAGCGGGGCGGTGGCCGGCTCCAGTTCGAGGTAGGCCAGGTGCCGCAGGAACCGGCTGAACACCTGCGCCGCGGCCGAGCGGTCGCCCTGCGGCGGGCGGGCGGCGGTCATGGCGCCGGTGACGGAGTCCGCGTCCGGCTCCTCGGCGGTGACCTCGACCTTCAGGTACCGGGCCACGCGCTCGAGGCCGTACTGCAGCACGGCCTCGCCGACGAGGGCGCGTATGTGGTTGCAGAACCACCCGCGCGCCCCGCCGCAGGGACGGTTGTTGTTGGTGCTGCACGCGAACGCGTACGTCCCCGCCTCGACCGACGACACGTACACGCGCCCGATGTCCGACCCGCTGGACACCACGCCCTGCAGCCGCCCGTCCGCCAGCTCCACGAAGGGCACCTTGGCCAGTTTCCGCGGTCGCGCGGACGGCACCACCCGCGCCGTGCTCGACCTCTCCCAGACCGACAACGCACATCTCCCATGCATGCGAAAGGGGGCGTTCACGCCACCTCGGCGGAACATGATCGAAGCTATCGGTGACCACTGACAGCGCGGGCCGACCGCTGCCGCGACGCCGCCCGGGGGCCGCGCGGGAGGGGAGCGACGCGCTCACCGAGGGGCCCGGTGGGTTCAAGGCCGCCTTCACCGTCAACGTGCTCGCCCACCACCTGTTCGTCCGCCTGATCCAGGACCGCCTCACCGCTCCCGCCCGGATCGTGATCACCGTCAGCGACACGCACTTCGGCGACTTCAGGCACACCATGGGCATGGTCCCCGGACCCGTCCGGAAGTCCCCCGACGTCCTCGCCCGCACGGGCGCCTTCCCCGAGCCGCACACCGCGGCCGCCGGCCGCACCGCGTACTCGACGAGCAAACTGGCCGCCCTCCACCCGGTGCACGCGTACGCGCGCCGGCTGCCGGCCGGACCTGCGCGCATCGTGGCCCCTCCTCGTGGGAAGGGCTCCTCCGACAACCCCCTGACACACCTTCACGTCCCTTCCCGCAGGCGGTGCAGAGTGAAGAAGAGAGTGTGCGGCGCGGGTGCCGTCCTCGGCGTCCTCGTCGCGTTCGGCGCGTTGCCGGCACAGGCGGCCCCGGCTCCGCCGCCGGGCACGTCCACGCACGTCCACGCACGTCCACGCACCGACGAACCGCACCGCAGGGAGCCGCCGTGCCCGTGACCGCGACCGCCGCCCCGACCCGCCTCCGATCCCGTGTCCCCCTCCTCCTCGCCGTCCTGCTCCTCACCCTCGCGCCGACCACGCCGGCGTTCGCCGCCGCCCCGCCCGTGGCCACCGCCGCCGAACAGCAGACCGACACCTCCCGTCCCCCGAAACCGGGACCGCGCGGCGCCGAGGTCGTCGCGGTCACCGAGGTCGCGGACCGACAAGTCGACCTGTCGGTCCGCTCGGCCGCCCTGGGCGGCCGGACGGTCACGGTCCGGCTCCTCACCCCCGACGGCTGGGACCCCCACGACCGGCGCCGGCACTGGCCGACCCTCTGGCTCCTGCACGGCTGCTGCGGGGACTACACCTCGTGGACCGCGATGACGGACGTCGCGGAGACCGACGGCCTGCGCGACGTGCTCGTCGTCATGCCCGAGGCCGGCTGGAACGGCTGGTACAGCGACTGGTGGAACCACGGCCGGGGCGGCGATCCCGCGTGGGAGACCTTCCACACCGTGGAACTGCGCAGGCTCCTTGAGCGCGACTGGGGCGCGGGCCGCGACCGCGTCGTGGCCGGACTGTCGATGGGGGGCCAGGGCGCCCTCCTCTACGCGGCCCGGCACCCCGGCATGTTCAAGGCGGCCGCCGCCTACTCCGGCTCCGCCCACCCGCTCCTGAACGACGAGTCGGTCGACCGCCTCATGGGCTTCTTCGCGGGCCAGGGCGACGACCCGCTGCGGGTCTGGGGCGACCCGGTCGCACAGCGCCGCGTCTGGCAGGCCCACGACCCCTTCCACCTGGCGCGGCGGCTCAAGTCGACCCCCGTGTACCTGTCGTGCGGCGACGGCACCACCGGCCCCCTGGACCCGCCGGGCCGCACCAGCGCCCTCGAGGCCGACTTCAACCGGCAGAACCACGCCCTCGCCGCCGAACTGAGGCGCGTGGGCGCGCGGCACGTCACCACCCACTTCTACGGCCCGGGCACCCACGCCTGGCCGTACTGGGAACGCGAACTGCACGCCTCCCTGCCGCTGCTGCTCGGCGCCCTGCGGGCCCCTTGAGGTCACTCACGTCCTCGCGGGCACCGCCGGGACGGCCGATGCGCCGGGACGGCGGTGCGCCGGATCGGTGGGCCGGCGGCGTGCGCTCGGCGTGGGCGACCTCCACCGACGCGGTGCCGGACAGCTCGCGGTCGGCCTCGGTCCTGCCGGGGTTCGGGCGGGTCGCGCCGATGGAGGAACTCTCCGGCGAGTCGGCACCGGACAACGGCCGCGACGGCCAACCGGAAACCGCGGAAGAGAAGTAGGGAAGGAGTCCACACGCTCGGACAGGGCGCAGGAAGGGGGGCATTCTACCGGACGTGAAAGCGCGGGTTGTCGGGAACGGGTGGCTGCGGATACCGGAGCGACTTGGCACCATGGGGCGTGACGATCGCTGTGTGAGCGGTGCGTGGTGTGCGTGCGGGTCCGGTGGTGGTCGCGTGCGCCGGCCGAGGGGGAGTCGTGGCGGACTGGTTCTACATCCTCAATCCGAACAGGGACACGCTGGACGGGGAGCCGTCCGACAAGGAGGCGATACGCCGGCTGGCGGAGGAGGAGCCCGAGCTCGACCTCTGGCTCGGGCGCCGCAACCGCATGAGACGGGGCGACCGTCTGTGGTTCTTCTTCACCCACCCGGAGCCGGCGGTCGCCGCGGTGGCCGAGGTCGACGAGGAGCCCCGCAGCGACCCGGACGCCCCCGACATCCCGTACCTGGTCGCGGTGACCCTGCTCCCCGAGGCGACGAAGGCACTGCACCGCGACCCCGTGGGCCGGGACGAACTGGGACTCGGACAGGTGCGGTCGGTGCAGACGGTGAAACCGGAGGCGTTGCCGGTGCTGCTGACGCGGGCGGGCCTCTGACCGGCACGGGGACGGTCGGGTGCCCGGCGTCACCGGAGCAGGGCCGGCGGCTGCGTCACGGCGCCTCGGGGCGTACGAGTGCTCTCTGGGTCAGTCGTCTGTTCGCCTGGAACGCGCGTCGGGTTTCCCTGACCGGAACATCGCGGCATCGTCCACGGCACGAGAAAGGATTTCACGTTCTTCCGGGCTCTCGGGGAGTGCGACGTGAAGGTCCTCGATGGTGACGAGGAAGTGTTCGACGTTGCGCCGGTGGAGATCGTTCGGTCAGTCCTTTGGTGCGTTCCGGCCCCCGTCGAAGTGGTCCGGGAGGCGCAGCGCCTCGTGGAACTGGGTGAACGCCCTGCCGGATCCGTGCATTCAGGACATGCCGCGCTCGGTCAAGAACTGAGAAATGGCGCGCCCGACCGACTCCGCTGTCGGCCTGTCATCGGGATCATCCATTCCCAGTAGGGGGAGATGCAGTGTGACGGAAACCGCGTCACCGAACTCCCTCCGGATGCATCGCAGAGACTCGAGGATGGCGTGATAGGCGGGACTGACAGAGGTGAAGTCCTCGCGTACGACGACCTTCCCGTTCCGTTCGGCAACCGGAAGGAATGGTGGGACGACGATCCAATGTGGCAGACCGTCCCCCCTTGTGTTGGGGAGGAGTTGTGCTGTTTCCCTTTCAGGCTTTCCGCCGTACCTGTCAAAAGCCCACACCCCCGACATGACGAGCACATCGGCCTGCGCGGACCGTTCGTTTTCATCGAAGAATTCGATTGCGACATCCTTTGGTCTCGGCAACGTCGAGGACCAGAGGTCGAGGGTCGGACGACTTCTCGACGCAACATAGAGATCCATGTGACCACTTTCTACTGGGGATTCGGCATCCAGGGCATGACTCTGACGCGGCCGATCTCTCCCATGGCGTCCTCCCACAGTGCGAACGCGTCAATTCCACCGCCTCCGTCGGCCAAATGGGAAATGCGACTCTCGGCAGGGATGTGATCTGACCGGATGATTCCCCGAACCAGCCAGTAGGGCCCTTCCTGGGGAAATGTTCCATAGGCGCTCCTGGCGTAGAGTGCTGCGCCCTCGGGGGTCGACGAAAAGTACTTCGACTCAATTCCGGGAGGGTTCTTGAACCGCCGTCCTTCGAGTAGTTGCTGCAGCTCATCTTCCTTGACCGCCCGGTAGACGTATTGTTCCCCGCCCTTCAGCTTGTGGTCACCCGGATAGGGGGACAGCCCCAAAGGATCGCAGAACGTGTACGGATCGTCGACGTAGGTGATCGGGTTGGGCGCTGCTGCGAGGCCGAGGGGGTCGGGGGCGGTGTAGCGGCCGGTTTCCGGGTCGTAGTGGCGGAAGTAGTTGTAGTGGAGGCCGGTTTCGGGATCGTAGTACTGGCCGGGGAAACGCAACGGAGTGTAGGCGGTGCTGGTGCGGGCCCAGGCGGTGGTGCCCCACAGGGTGGTGCGGGTGCGCCAGGCGATGTCACCGGTCTCGTCGACGAGCTCGGTGGGAGCACCGATGAGGTCGGTGACGATGGCGAAGAAACGCCGGTCGATCTCCTCCTGGCCGGCACCCGGAGTAAGGATGCGTTCGGTCTGGGCGAGGGGGACCAGACCTCGGTGGTCCCAGGTGAGGGCGACGGGGTGGGGGACGTCTTGCGACACCGTGGTCTGTTCGCACAAGGTGGCGCCGTCCCAGGCGAAGCGGACCTCCTCGACGACCGTTTCGCCGTCGGAGCCGAGACGCTGCTTGGCGGTGCGACGGCCGAGCGGATCGTAGCGGTGGCGCCAGCGGGTGCCGTCGGGGGTGATGACGGAGGTGAGGCGGTCCTCGGCGTCCCACGAGTAGCGCCAGGTGTCGGGTTTGCGGGACAGGCGGGTCTTCTGTCGCAGGGTGACGCGGCCGAGGGGGTCGTGCTCGTAGCGCACACCTCCGGCACGGGTGAGGGCGGTGCCGCGGTAGGTGCGAGGGCCGGTCGCCTCGTGACCCGGATGGGACGCGGGCCAGGAGGCGGAGGTCTGGTTGCCGGCGGTGTCGTAGGCGTAACGCTCGCTCCAGCCCTCGGCGGTCACGGCGGTGACACGGCCGGCCGGGTCGAGGTCGAAGGTCCGGGTGCCCGACAGCAAGTCCGAGACCGCGGTGAGGCGACCGTCGGCGCGGTAGGCGTAGCCGCGACCGCCGAGGGTGCGGCCGTCGGAGGTCAGGTGCTGGGCGGACAAGCGTCCCGCTTCGTCCCAGGCGGAGGCGAGGGTGAGGGAGTCGCCGAAGACACGGGACAGTTCACGGCCCGCCGCGTCATGGGTGAAGGCGACCCGGTGACCGCCGGTGGTCAGGTGGCCGGGGCGGCCGGCCGTGTCGTAGGCATAGGTGGTGACATGGCCTGTGGGGGTGGTGCGGCGCACCCGGCGACCCACGGCGTCGTAACGATAGGTGGTGGCGCGGCCGTCGACGAGTTCGGTCTTGAGCAGGCCGCGTCGGTCGTACTGACGGATCAGGTCGCCGTCCGGGCCGGCTGCCCGCAGGAGACGCCCGGCCGGGTCGTACACGTAGGTGGTGGTCCTGTCGTCGGCGTTCTTGCGGGTCACCCGGCCGAGCTCGTCGTACTCGAAGGAGACGACACCACCGAGCGTGTCGATCCGGGCCGTCAACTGCCCTGCTCCGTCGAGGTGATAGCCGATGGTGCGGCCGTCGAAATCCGTCTCCGAGACCGGCCGTCCCGCCGCGTCGTACGCGTAGCTCCACCGGAGGCCCTGCGGGTTGGTGACACGGGTCAGGCGCAGGTCGTTGTCGTACTCGAACTCGTAACGGGAGCCGTCCGGTTGGGTGCGGGCGGTGAGAAGGTCGAAATGGGTGTACTCGAATCGGGTCACCCCTCCGGCCGGGTCGGTGCGGGTCAGGCAGTTCCCCTCGCCGTCGTAGGTCCACGACTCGGTGGCCCCGCCCGGCTCCACTCGGAGGACGAGGTTGCCGTCCGCGTCCCACTCGAAGCAGGTGACCGCGCCCACCGGGTCGGTGATGCGCGTGATCCTGCCGAGGGCGTCGCGTTCCAGGCAGGTGGTGCCGCCGACCGGGTCGATGACCTCGGTCAACACTCCGGCGGCATCGCAAACCGTCTGTGTGGTGGCGCCGAGGGCGTCGGTGACGGAGGTGAGACGGCCGACGTCGTCGTAGGTCGACCGGGTCGTGTTCCCGGCCGGGTCGGTGACCGCGGTGCGGTTTCCGTGCTCGTCGTACGTGTAGGTCGTGCGGGCTCCGTCCGGCCCCGTGATCTCCGCCGGCAGCCCGAGCGGACCGCGTGTGACGCGGGATTCGGAACCGTCCGGACGGATCACGCGGACCAGCCGGCCGTTCTCGTCGTAGGTGTGGGCGGTGGTGCGGCCCAGCGGGTCGGTACGGGTGAGCAGGTTGCCGTGGGTGTCGTAGGTGTAGCGGGTGGTGTGGCCGAGCGGGTCGGTGGTGGCGATCACCCGGCAGCGGTGGTCGATCCGGTGGCGGGTGGTGCGGCCGTCGGCGGTGGTGAGGGTGGTGGTGCGGTGGCCGGTCTCGGGGTCGGGTTCGGTGTAGGTGAGGGTGATCTGGACGTGGCCGGCCTCACCGCCCTCCGCGACGACGCGGTCGCGGTCGTCGTAGGCGTAGTCGTAGCGGCTGCCGCCCGAGTCGATCCAGGCGGTGACGCGGCGGCGGTTGTCGTAGACGAAGGTGGTGGTGGCGCCGGAGGGCTTGGTGACGGTGGTGAGGTCGCCGTCCTGGTAGCCGTACGCCATCAGCGGCAGGTCGGCGCCGTCCTCGCCCGCGCCGGCCAGGGAGAGGGCGGTGATCCGGCCCTCGGTGGTGGTCAGCCTCACCCGGTGGCCGGCCGAGTGGGTCAGGGCCGTCGGCAGGCCGTCGTCGGTGCGGTCGACGGTGACGGTATGGCCGTTGCGCTCGGTGACGGACATCAGCCAGGCGGTTCCGTCGCCGCCGGGTTCGCCGCCGGGCGGGGCGGCGAAGTGGCGGACCAGACCGGTGTCGGGGTCGGTGACCGTGTAGTCGCCGTTCCCGTCACGGGCCAGCGGGGCGCGGGCGGTGCCGGACTCGGGACGGGTGGGGGCGCCGGGGGCGGGGTGCGGATAGGTGATCAGCAGGCCGTCGGCGGTGACGTGGACGACGCCGACCGGGTCGATCACCAGGCGCTCGTCGACGGTGGAGGTCCAGGACGGCCCCAGGAAGCGGCCCGCCGTGCAGCCGGACTCGGTGCGGCGGGTGAAGACCAGCGGCAGGATGCCGGGGATCTCCACGTCCGTCTGGGGCAGGAACATGCGGCCGGAGGCGAGGTCGACGGGGTCGGTGCCGTCGGTGGTGCGGTGGCCGTCGGGGCGGTTGTGGGTGCCGTCGGGGGCGTTGTCGACCAGGTTGCGGACGCGTGCGGCGTCGGCGGCGTCCGCGGCGATGCGCACGCCCTTGACCGCGGCGCCGCCTCCGCCGGTGGCCGCGGTCAGCGCCAGATCGGGGAGGAGCCGGCCGAACCCCTCGTAGGGGTCCTTCATGAAGTCGCTGACCATCTGCTTGCCGGTGCCGACGGGGTCGTTGGCGGCCAGCAGCAGGCCGGAGGCCAGGCTGTTGAGGTTCGTGGCGTACTCGGCCGGGTGGGTGAGGTTGTAGGGGTCCAGCGGGTTGATCCCCCGCACGAAGTTGAGCAGCCCCGCCGTGCCCTTGATGATGCCGCCGCCGACGTGGTCGCCCATGATCTGCAGCTCCTGCAGACCGTCGCCCACCTGCTGCGCGTACGACGGCTTCTGAGGAGCCAGGTCCCGCGCCGCGCGAACCGCGCTGCGGGCGGTCTCCGCGGCGGTGTTCCGCTGCTTGCGGGCCTCGGCGAGGATCTCCTGCGCCTCCCGCATCAGCTTCTCGCCCGGGTCGTCGAACGTCGGCGCTGGACAGGGCGGCAGCGTGGACGGGTCACGCCGGTCGGCGGGCTGGGCGTTGTAGCGGTCGACGGCCTTGTTGTAGGCGTCGACCTTCTTGCGGTGGGCGTCGGCGGCGTCCTCGGACGCCTTCACGCCCTCCTTCCACTTGTCGATCGCCGTCTGCGCCTGCCCCTGCGCCCAGCTCACAGTGGAGGCGAACGACTCCAGCGCGGCGGCCGCCTTCCCGCAGGCGTCGGCGCCGGTGAACCACTTCGGCGGCTGGGTGCTCACCGCCTTCCGCAACGCCTCGGCGGCCTCACCCTTGAGCTGAGAGGAGTCCAGGCCCTTCAGGCCCTCGCCGGCGTCGTCGAACGCCTCCTGGAAGGCGCGGAGTCTCCCGGCGGTGGAACGGATCTTCTCCGGGCTGCCGTGGACCAGCTTGGTCCTGTCCTCGGTCTGCCCCAGGTCCATCTCGTCGACCTCGGCGCCCATCCGGTTCGCGACCGAACGCGACTGCTCGCGCACCCAGTCCGCGCCGGACTCCCAGCCGACGTCGTCCAGCCGGTCCGCGGTCCAGTTCCCCGCGCCCTCGACCCGGTCGCCGAGCCATTCGACACCGCCCTCGACCGCCTCCTCCACCGAGTCCGGCGTGATGTCCTTGATGAAGTCGCCGATGCCCACGCTCAGTTGCCCCCGCCGTCGCCCTGACCGCCCTGCTGCTGCGCCTGCCGGGCGCGTTCCTCGGGCGACGGGCCGAACGTCTCGTCCAGCGCCCGGTTCCACTCGCCCTCGTCGATGCCCAACCTCTCGTTGAGCATCTCCGACTGCCGGCCGCCCTGCCCCTCCGTGAGCAGCGTCCGGCCGGTGTCCTTCCAGTTCTGCTCGATCTCCTGCCCGGCCCGCTCGAACGACTCGGCGCTCCAGTCCGGGTCCAGGGAGTCCGGCGTGAACACCTCGCCCCAGTCCTGCCGGGCGATCTCCTCCTCGGAGGCGTGCGGGTTGCCGCCCATCAGGGCGTTGACCCCCACCTTCAGCGATCCCGCGACGTACTGGTCGTGCTCCCACAGCGTGCCCGCCGCCAGTCCGAGACGGTTCGCGATCTGGCTGGCGTCGTTCACCAGGGCGCGCACGCCCCACTCCCAGCGCTCGCAGAAGTCCTCGAAGTCGACGGACAGGCCGTGGTGCCCGGCCTCCATCCCGGTCATCGACAACTGGGAGAACCCCTTGCCCATCACCGAGCCGGTGGCGCCGCCCAGGTCGCCCAGCCCGTCGATGGTGGCGCCCACGCCCTTGGTGAACTTCGCGACCGACGCCTTGTCGAAGTTCAGGTCCGTCCCGTCACCGCCCACGGCCGTGTCCCTCCTCCTCCGCGTCGGCGTCGACGGCGACACCGTCGGGGACGATCCCGGTGACCGGCGGGAAGAACATCGACCCGTCCTCGCTGGCGATGTCCATCGCCAGCCCGGCGGGCTCGCCCAGGCCCGGCACGATCTCGTCCACGATGCGGGCGCCCAGCAGCGCGGCGTAGTCCATCGGCCGGTCGCCCGGCCCGTGGTGGAGGGCGAAACGGGCCAGCGCCGTCTCGTCCGTGAAGGCGCACACCCACCGCACCCCACCCGAGTGCGCGCTCCACAGGCGGCCGTCGACGGACGGGACCAGAAGCACCGACCGCCGCATCTCACCGACCAGCGCCCGGGGATCCCCGACCCCCGCCCGCTGCTCGGCTATGCGCTCGGCGAGCGCCGTCCTGGGCTGCTCCACGGGCCCTCCCTCGTCGTGGCGTCATGGGTGACTGGTGGCACCGTGGATCACGACGCGTGGGGAGGGGTGGTGGTTCTCGTGGGGCTCGTCCGGGCGTCTCCACCGGTGTGGCGAACCGGCAGACGGTGCTGGACAAAGGCACCAAGAGCCTGCTCGACGACCTGCGCACGGACGCGGACGCAGGCGGCTACGGCACCTCGCCCCAGGGGACGGAACCCGCCGGGCCGGTGATCCCGGTGCGGGGAGTGTGCCGGATGTGCGGTCCGCGCTGCCGTGTTCCCGTCCTGTCCGTGCGCGGTCCGAACGACGGCGGGTGTGCGGCCCGGTGCGAGGTGCCCCGGCGAACCGGGCGGATCAGGTTGGGCCGTCGGCGTCGTGCTCGCGGTTCGCGGCCTCCGAGGCGTCGTCGGGTCGGCGAGCCTCTTCCGTCCGGCCGGGGCCGGTGGCCGGCCCCGGTGGCGGGTCGTCCACTCCGCTGGACGGCACACGCGCCGCCGGACGGCCCGCCTTCGAGGGCCCGTCGTCGTCCCGCGGCGTCAGAAGTGGTCGACCGTCTCGCCCTCGGGCACCCGGTAGCAGCCGGACGTGACGTTGATCCCGAGACTCGGTGTCGTGTCCTCGGAGTACTGGACGATCCAGACGCTGACCTTCTTCGCGTCGTTGTCGGCGATCAGGTTGAGCGCCTTGTGGGGACTGTTGTCGCGGTACAGCCGCTTGGTCACCCAGTCACCCGTGTCCAGCCTCTTCTTCAGGTTCTCCATCGCCACGTCGATGTCGCCGGGCCTCGCCGGCGCGAAGTTCCAGGGGTGGTGGACGGTGAAGTACGTGTCCGGATCCTTGCCCTCGCACTCCTTGACGCCGGGGCCGGGCTCGGACGCCCTGCCGGGAACGCCGGTGAACCGGCGCAGCTCGCCGGACACCTCCTTCACGGCGGCGACCGCCTCCTCGGTCGTCGCCGTGCCCGCGTCGGGAAGGCCCGCGCGGGCCTCCTGGGAAGGGCCGGCGGTGCTGCCGGGGGAGCCGGTGCCGTCGTTTCCGGTCGTGCCGCATCCGCTGAGGAGAAGTGCGGTCAGGACGAGAGCCAGGGGCAGGGGCAGGTAGGAGCCGCTCCGGTGGTGCGGGGCCGGTACGGGGCGTGGTCCGTGCAACATGGAAGTCCAAGATCCTCGTCGAGCGGGGCGGTGGCGGAGCGGCATTCGGCACCGTCGGGCCGTCCTGTCCGGGAGCGGCCACGCAGCCGCCGGCTGCTTCTGCCGGGGCGTCGCTGTGGACACTAGGGGACGGAGAGCCCTGCGCGACATCCGCGCCCCCACTCGTTCCGACTGGGTGTCCGTACTCAGTCCGGATCGAGCGGGGCGGACCAGTCGGCAGGCCCGAGGCCGCCGCTGAGCGTGGGCGGCTCGTGGTACGGGGAGGGCGGCGGAAGGTCGCCCGGCTCCGTGGCCCCGGCCACCGGCGAGGGACGCCGACGGGGCTGTCGCCCGCTGGGACCGGCCGCCGTGCCCGACGGCGTCCACGGCTGAAGCGGTGGTGGTGCCGGAGCCGGCGAGGTCGACGATCAGGTCGAGATCCCCGTCCGCGAAGTCGCGGACGTCCGTGGAACGGCGCCTACGTCCTCGGCCCGCCGCCCACCGTGTCCGCACCGGCGTCGCTGCGCGGCTCCGCGG
The DNA here is from genome assembly GCF_055574875.1 of Streptomyces sp. NPDC034670. Classification (NCBI taxonomy): domain Bacteria; kingdom Bacillati; phylum Actinomycetota; class Actinomycetes; order Kitasatosporales; family Streptomycetaceae; genus Streptomyces; species Streptomyces sp. NPDC034670. Next base: position 9,093 of record NZ_JBVITR010000013.1, on the reverse strand, counting down.
ATCCCACCGCCGGAACCGCGCCCGTGACGGTCGCGACCGGCGGCGTGAGCACCGAGGCGCAGGCGTGCTCGGTGGAGTAGGCGAGGAAGCCCAGGTGCGCCTCGTAGCGGTCCAGGACGTCGTCGATCACCTGCTGGGGGGACAGGCCCATGAGGTCGTAGCCCTCGGAGCCGGTCTGGGTGAACACCTCGACCCGGTAGTAGACGTCCGTCTGGCGGGACATGCGGCCCCCGAACATCGGCACCGGGGCCTCGACGGCCTGCACCTGGTAGTGGAAGGCGCGGTGCTCGGGGATCACGACCGCCAGCGTGTGGCCGACGACGCCGGTGTGCTCGTTCGGGGCCGGGTCCAGCGTGGCCTGGTAGCCCTGCTTCCCGAACTCGCGGACCACGTCGGCCAGCGCCGGCCGCACGGTGCGCTCCATGAACTGGGCCGCCTGCTTCTCCGAGGGGTAGGAGCGCATCCGCTCCAGCCGCTGGCGCCAGGTGCGCTCGGGTGCGTGACCGCCGTGCGCGGCCGCCGACTGCCGGCGCAGGACCCGGCCCTCCCGCTCGGCCCGCTCCATGCGCAGGACCTTGGAGAAGGAGGCCATCACCAGCCAGGCGATGACCGTCACCGGCAGGGCGAAGATGAGCGTCGCGTACTCCATGGTGGTGACCCCGCCGGCCACCAGCATCGCGATGGTCAGCACCGCGGTGAGCACCGCCCAGAAGACGCGCAGCCACTTCGCCCCGTCCTGCGTCGGCTTGGGGATCGAGGAGGAGAAGTTGGACATCACCATGGCGCCGGAGTTGGCGCTGGTGAGGTAGAACAGCAGTCCGGACAGGGTGCCGAGGCCGATCAGGAAGCCGGCGCCGGGGAACATCTCCAGCAGCGCGAACCAGCCCTCCTCCGGGCTGTCCACGGCCTGCCGGGCGAACTCCGTGTTCCCGTTCAGGACCTGGTGCATGGCGCTGTTGCCGAAGACGCTCACGATCAGGAAGTCGCAGAGCACCGGGGCGGTGACGGCGGCGATGACGAACTCGCGCAGGGTGCGGCCGCGGGAGATGCGGGCGAGGAACAGGCCCACGAACGGGCCCCAGGCCAGCCAGAACGCCCAGAAGAACAGGGTCCAGCCGGACATCCACGCGGAGCCCCCCTCCTCATAGGCGAAGGTCTGCAGGGTCCGCTCCGGCAGCGAGAAGACGAACCGGCCGATGTTCTCCACCAGCGCGTTGAGCAGGAACGCCGACTCCCCGGTCACCAGGATGTAGAGCAGCATGGCCGCCGCGCTCCAGACGTTCAGCTCGGAGATCAGCCGGATCCCCTTGTCCACGCCCGAGGTGCAGGCGGCGATGGTCATGACCACGGCCACGGCCACCAGCGCGATCTGCAGGGCCAGGCCCTGCGGGAGGCCGAACAGCCAGGCGAAGCCGACGTTCAGCAGCACGACGCCGATGCCCATGGAGGTGGCGACGCCGAAGACGGTGCCGACCAGGGTGACGATGTCGATGGTGTCGCCGAGCCCGCCGCGGACGCGCTTGCCGAGCAGCGGGTACAGGGCGGCCCGGATGGACAGCGGCATGCCCCAGCGGTAGGCGAAGTAGCCCATGGCCATGCCGAGCAGCGAGTACATGGCCCAGCCGGCCACACCGTAGTGGAACATGGTCCAGACCACGGCGTCCTGGGCGGCCGCGCCCGTCCGGCCCTCGCCCGCCGGCGGGGCCATGTACTGGCTGATGGGCCCGGTGACGGAGTAGAAGAGCATATCGATGCCCACCCCGGCGGCGAACAGCATGGCCACCCAGGTGAAGAGCTTGTACTGCGGCCGGGAGTGGTCGGGGCCGAGCCGGACGGAGCCCTCCTTGGACAGCGCGACCCAGAGGACGAACACGATCACCACGGTGACGGTCAGGACGTAGAACCAGCCGAGGTTCTCCGCGATCCAGGCCACCATGCCCCGCATGGTGCCGGCGGCGTGCCCGGGCGCGAACATGGCCCACAGGGAGAAGGCGACGACGACGGCCGAGGCGATGATGAAGACACGCCAATTGACCCGGGGGCCGGGCTCCTCGATGAGTTCCGCGGGGGCCTTGCTGAGCTCCCGGCTGGAGACGGGAGGACGGTTCTCGGCCTCCTGGCCGTGGCGTCGCCGTTCGGTGCCGCCGAGGTGGCGGCGTTCGATCGGGGGCTTCGGCGGCTCGTTCCCGGGGCGGGGCGTGTCTACGGCTTCGGTCACGCAGTCCTCCTCCTGTCGACGACGGGTTCGGGCGGACGCCGCCGCGGGCGGACGTCCGCGGCCTCGATCCGAAGGAACGGGGGAGGCCGTGCACAGGGGGCACCCTGCCGTGGGGCCCATCTGGTGATGTTAGTACTCCTAACGAAGTGATCCCCGTGAGTCACTCCGGGGTGGCGGGACCCTCGGGCAATGCCTGTGACCTGGGCTTTCGTGATGCTCGGACGGTGATCGGCGATGCCGTGTCCGGTGAGCGGAATGTGCCTGATATCACCTTTGAGTTGGGTATGGCCGTACCGACCGGTCGTCGTCGCGGGGGAGGGGCAACCGGTGCTCCAGGCCTCGCGGGCGGCCGTGGAGCCGTCACTCTTCCGGAGGGTCGCCGAGCCGAGCCCTCGCTTCTGCCGCATCCGGCGACATGCGGCACCCGCGCGTCCGGCTTCCCGGGCCGGGGCGGTTCAGGCCGCGCTCGAGGTCGGGCACGGGAGGATCCCTCGGTGACCTGGCTCGTGAACCGTGACCGCTTTCTCGAGGAGCTCGAACACGACCGGTCGTCGGCCAGGGCGGTGGCGAGGAGGAGGCCGCGGCCGGACTCGGACTCCGCTTCGAGGCCCGTGGAGGCGGTGACGGCGGGCCGGCGTTCGGCGCGGGTGCCGGAGACCTCCACGCACAGCCGCCGTCCGTTGTCCACCTCGGCGGCCAGCCGGACGTGGAAGTCCCGGCCGGGGACGCGTCCGTGCCGTACGGCGTCGGCGCACCACTCGGCGGTGGTCGAGCTCAGTATTTCGTCGACGTGGCTCTCCGCCATCACCAACGACAACCTCGACGGACCGGGGCGCGTGACGCTCAACAGCGGGGAGCACTCCAAGGCCCACGGGTGCCGGGAGTGGAAGAGGGTCGGCTGAGGTGTGCCGTTCCGTTCACACCAGAGGCAGGCGGGTCCTCGCTCCCCGGGCCTGTGTGGCACCGCGAGGAGGGAGCTGGGGCGGACACGCCGTCGACACCGCTTCAGTCCGTCTGCGCTGCGCGATAGCGGACGGGCCGGTCCTCCACCTTCACCAAGAGCCCCTCGCTCGCGAGATCGCGGAGGATGTGGCGGGTGTTCTTCTCCTGCGGCTCGTGCCCCGTGTCGCGCAGTGCGCGCAGGCCGCGTTCGGTGTCCCAGTAGCCGCCGTACGCACGCACCGCCTTCTCGAGATCGGCGCGCTGGCTGGAGGTCGGCCCGGTCATCGTGCCGCTCCTCGGGCCCGCTCGGCGGTGGTGGTGTGGGTTCGCCTCGTGTGGTTGGTGATGCTCGCCGGTGCGCCGACGTAGTCGCAGGCCGGGCACTGCTGCCACACGCCCTCGGAAACGGCGCGTGCGCTCACCGAGTGCCCGGGACCGTACCCGTGTCCGTGCAGCAGCTGGGCGACCGAGGAGCCGTACTCGACCGCGAGCAGGGCCGCCTCCGCCACCTTGTCGTGACCGGGAGCGAAGAAGGATCCCGGGCCGACCTTCTTGGCGCAGCCGCACCAACAGGTGCCGGTCGGAGTCAGGTGGGGAAGGGGCTTCGTCGTCATGACGTCACCGTAGGTCAACAAGCGTGACGAGCTGGGCACTTCGCAGTGTTTGCCGGTGGTCGTCCTGCGGCGTGCCCGGCCGGTGCACCGCAGGGTGGCCACCGGTGGTGGAAGCAACGGGGAACGAGGAGGCGCCGGCCGGCTCACCGGGACACCGGGCGCCCGCCGGAGAACGACCGGGACAGGGCCCATAGCCTTCCGGTCATGGCCGACGTCTACGAACTCCAGCTCACGCTCGACCTGCCGGACTCGCTCCCGCCCCAGGACCTCGCCCTGCTGCGCTGGCACTTGGGGGAGGAGGGCGGCCGGCAGGACGACGGATACGAGTACCCCCTGTGGGACGCCCGGGGACCGGCGCGGCGGATCGGGGGCGTTCTGGTCGGGGAACTGCGCTCCGACGACTGGGGGTGGGCGCTGACCGTGCGGCAGGAGGCGCATCCCGACGAGTTCGATGACCTGCGCCGGATCGTGCTGTGGCTCGGCGCGCGTACGACGACCGCGGGCACCATCGGGTACCTCCGCTTCTACGAGGCCCACTTTCCCGATGTGCTGATCGCGCAGTCCGGGTCCGTTCGCTGCGCGATCCTGCGGGTGGACGAGGTCGTCGAGTCGGCGGCCGAGGTGATCCCCGATCCCTATGCGTGAACCGCGGCCGCTCGGGTGCCTCCCGCCCGTCCGTGCCCGTGCGTGCGGGTCCGCGCCGTCGAGGCACCGGTCGTCTCCGGCCGTGACGGCGGGGCAGGGGCCCTGACCCCGGCGCGGCCGGCGCCGCGCGACGGTCACCGGGAGTCACCGGCGGGCGGACACACCCCCGTCCGGCACCGGACGGGTGAGGTCGGGGTCGCCGAACTCGGCGCGCAGGGACTGGAAGGCGGTCACCTTCTCCTCGCCGAAGCGGCGGACGTGGGCGGCGTACTCGTCGGGGGAGAGGAAGGCCGCCGGCCGGGACTTGGAGTGGAACTTGTCCGCGTACATCACCAGCCGCTCCTCCGCCGTCACCGCCAGGTAGTCGCCGGGAGGCAGCGGGAGGTTCTGGCTCGTGATGTCGTGCCGGGTGAGCCCCACTCCGGTGTGGTGGGAGCAGAACCGGCACACGGTCTCGGGGAAGCCCTCCTGCTCGAGGATCTCCTGGCCGAGCAGCCCGTGCCGGATGTAGTTCTCGTGGTCCAGCCGCCCGTCGGACCCGTAGAGGCGGTAGACGCCGATGTCGTGGAGGAGGCAGCCGGCGCGGACCAGTCCGGCGTCGAGGTGACCGAGGCGCGGCGCGGCGAGGAGCTGCTCGGCGATGCTCCAGACGATCTCGCAGTGCGTGTGGACGAGCGCGAACGCCTCGGCGGTGGGCGCGTACTTCTCGTGCAGCGCACGGATCTCTTCGGGTCCCGGAATCCTCACCCGGGGAGGGTAACAACCGCCGTTCCGGGCGCCGGCGGCCCACCCGCACGGTTGTCCGCCGGGGCGGGCGCCGCGGCGTGTTCCGCAGGGGGAACACACGATCGGGTGAAGAACCGGGGGACGGGCACGCGCCGGAGACGCCGCCCGTTCGATCCGTCGACGGGGCCTTTCGGCCCGTTCCCATCACGGCAGGGGAGGACGCATGGGTCTGCATTTCCACCGCAACCCCGACGGCACGACGACCGGGCGCAACGAGGCCAACGGCTTCACCGTGACGCACGCCGACGCGGAGGAGGCGAAGAGGCTGCTGTACGAGGACGCGGGGTGGGAGTACACGCCTCCGCCGCCTCCGGTGCCGCCCGGCTTCCACCGGTTCTCGCTGGTGCACGACGAGTTCCGGGCCGCCGGATGCGAGGACGAGCGGTACGCGGGCCTGCGGGCGCGTCCACCGGAAGGCTGTGTGCCGGTCGACCGGGGGTGTTTCGTCCTGGAGTGCGAGCGGCCGGGGAAGACGCTCCTGGACGCGGTCGCGGGCACCGTCGCGGAGATCCGCCGCGAGCACGGACTGGTGATGAACAGCCTGGGGGTCGAGAAGACCGGGGAATGGTCCGACGCCGACACCAAGGACGGGTACGCGGCGGCGATCGTCGCGCACCTGGTGCTGACGGCGGCTCACCGGGCCCGTCTGCTCGGGTACGGGCGCAAGGAGGTGGTCCGGCTGCTCGACGCGGCGGGTGTCGAATAGCCGGTGCGGTGGTGCGGTGGTGAGGTGGTGCGGTGGTGCGGTGGTGGCACGTCCAGTCGGTGCGGCGGTGGCGCGCCGCCGGACGTCCGGGGTGCTCGGCAGTCCTTGGACCCGGACCCGGACCCGGACCCGGACCCGGACCCGGACCCGGACTCGGACCCGGGTTCCGGTGACTGGTTCGTCAACTCCGCCCATGCCGAAGGGGGCCGCCGTAGGTCTTCCCGCCCCCGCCCCTGTCTTCGCCTCCGTCTTCGTCTCCGTTCCAAGCCGGGACACCGCGACGCGATGGCGGTTGCCGGGTCCGGGGGTCCGTCTCCGGCGTGCGCGAGGTCCTTCCCCTTCCTCACCCGTCGGCCGTGGACGGCTTTCTCCGCCTTCGTCCGTCGGCCGCGGAGGAGGGAGGAGGCGGAGGAGGGGTGAGACGAGGGGGCGGCCGGCCCTGGATCCTTCTTGCATATCCTGTGCAGGTGCATTCCTACAGCATCAAGTCGGCGACCCCGGAAGACCTCGACGGCGCTCGGGCCGTGATGCTCGACACCGTCTACCGCGACTTCGCCAGTGGCTACGTGCCCCGCTGGCACGGCGACATCATCGATCCGGCCGCCGCCTACCTGGTCTCGCCCCGGCACACGCTGCTCGTCGCCGTCGACGAGCGGGACGGGAGCGTCGTGGGGACCGGGGCCCTGGACTCGCGGGGGCCCGCGCACCCGCCGAACCCGCGGGACGTCGCCGAGCGGTTCCCGTCGGGGGAGACCGCGCAGCTGCGGCGGATCTACGTGCGGCCCGGGCACCGTCGGCGCGGCATCGCCCGGCGGCTCGTCGGGGCGCTGCTCGACTTCGCCGCCGCCGACGGCGGGTACCGGTCCGTCTATCTGCACACCGACCCCACCGTGCCCGGGGCGGAGGCGTTCTGGCGGTCCGTCGGGAAGGTCGTGCACGACGAGCGCGAGGACCCCGGCGGGCAGGGCATCGTGCACTTCGAGGTGCCCTGGGGAGGGGTGCGGGAGGCGGCGCGCGCGGCAGCGCCGGGGCGCGGAAACCGGCCGTGACCTGAAAATCGTTTTCATATAGGCTGTCGCCCGGCCGTCGCGCCCCGCCCTGTCCTGTCTTGTCCTGCCCTGCTCCGACGGAACGAGGACCATGAGCTCCCGACCCCACAGCCACCGTCCCCCACGCCTCGCACGCCTTCCACGCCTCGCACGCCCTCCGCACCGGCCCCGCCTCGCCGCCGCCGCGCTGCTGATACCGCTCCTCGCCGGCTGCTTCGCCTCCGGGGACGGTGCGTCCGGGAAGGACGGCGACGGCGGGAACGGGTCCCGGCTGCGGGTCGCGCTCGCCTTCCCGCCCGCCGAGCGCCTCTCGCCGTACGGTGCCGACGCCACGCTCCTCAGCCGGCTCGGCGTCACCGAAGGCCTGACCGCCCTGGACGCCAACGGCAACGCCGCGCCCGCGCTCGCCCGGTCGTGGCGTCAGAAGGACGCGAGAACCTGGGTGTTCACGCTGCGCGAGGCCCGGTTCCAGGACGGCACGGACGTCACGGCGTCCGCCGTCGCCGACGCGCTCACCCGTGCCACCGAGGCCGAGCCCGAACCCGCCGCCCTCTCCGGCGTCGACCTGACCGCCGAGGCCGGCGCCGACCGCGAGGTCACCCTCCGCACCGCCGAGCCCGACCCCGTGCTGCCGCTGCGGCTGTCCAGCCCGAACCTCGCCGTGTTCTCCGCCAAGGCCTACGGCGCGGACGGCCGCGTCGACCCCGTCGGCACCGCCACCGGGCCCTTCGAGCTCACCGGGGTCGACGGGGCCTCGTCCGCCGCCCTCGACCGCTTCGACGACTACTGGGGCGGCCGTGCCCAGGCCTCCAGCGTGGACGCCCGGTTCGTCGCCGACGGCACCGCCCGCGCCAACGCGCTGCGCACCGGCGAGGTCGACATCGCCGAGGCGGTGCCCGTCGCCCAGGCGGCCGCCCTCGACCCGAAGACCCGGCACGACACCGCCACCACCCGCACCACCAGCCTCCTGCTCAACACCGCCTCCGGCCCCTTCGAGGACCCGGCCCTGCGCGCCGCCGCCCGCGCGGCCGTCGACACCTCCGCGCTCGCCGAGGGGGTGTACGAGGGGTACGCCGACCCGGGCGCCGGCCTCTACGGGCCCGCCGTGACCTGGGCCGAGGGCAAGCGGACCGACCCGGTCGGCCGGGCGCGGGCCGGCCGCCCGAAGGGCACTTCGCTCACCCTCGCCACCTACGACAACCGGCCCGAACTCCCCGAGGTCGCCCAGGTGGTGAAGCAGCAGCTGGAGAAGGCCGGGTTCGCGGTGAGGCTCGAGGTGCGCGAGTACGCCCGGATCGAGTCCGACGCGCTGGCCGGGAAGTTCGACGCGTTCGTGCTGGCCCGCAACACCCTCCTGGACACCGGGGACCCCGTCTCCGTGCTCGCCGGCGACCACACCTGCGACGGCGGCTACAACATCGCCCAGCTGTGCGACGAGGACGTCGACCGGGCGGTCGCCGAGGCCGAGCGGATCTCCGACCCCGGCAAGCGGCAGGACGCGGTCATGGCCGCCGAGGCCGCCGTCCTCGGCAGCGACGCCGTGGTGCCGCTGGTGCACCAGCGGATCATCACCGGTACCGGCGCCTCGGTGCGGGGCGTGCTGCTCGATCCCTACGAGCGCACCCTCGTCGGCACGGGAACGCGGCGCTGACCCGTGCGCCGGAACCCGGCCGTCCTCCTGTGGCGCACCGTGCTCGCGGTCGCCCTCGTGTGCGGCATCGGCCTGCTGCCCCGGCTCTCGCACACCGACCCGGCGCTGACCGTGCTCAAGGCGCGGTCGGCCGAGCGCGACCCCTCGCCCGAGGTGCTGGCGGACATCCGCGCGGAACTGGGGCTGGACGCAGGCCCGTTGTCCCTGCTCGGACAGTGGCTGGGCGGGCTGTGGCGCGGGGACGCCGGGCGGTCGTGGATCTCCGGCGGCGAGGTCATGCCCGAGGTGCTGCGCGCCCTGGGCGTCTCCCTGCTGCTGATGACGGCGGCGCTCCTGGTCGCCGCCGTCACCGCCGCGCTCGTCTGCGCCCGGACGCTCCGCCTCGGGCCGCGGCGGGGGGGGGGGGGGGGGGGGGGGGGGGGGGGGGGGGGGGGGGGGGGGGGGGGGGGGGGGGGGGGGGGGGGGGGGGGGGGGGGGGGGGG